>CALAJL010000038.1 GCA_937922735.1 uncultured Gammaproteobacteria bacterium
GAGAACAATTGAATTAAAAAGGTATATCATCATCAAAATCATTAGAGGCTGATCCTGCAGTTGCGGGTTCTGGCTGTGACGCTGGTGAACTTTGTTCAGGCATAGATGCTACACCACCACCTTTCCCACCTAGCATTTGCATTTCATTAGCAACTATTTCAGTAGTATACCGGTCATTACCGCTTTGATCTTGCCACTTTCGGGTTTGCAGACGTCCTTCCACATATACTTGGGATCCCTTACGCAAATACTCACCAGCGATCTCAGCTAAACGACGAAAAAATACGATTCTATGCCATTCCGTTTTTTCAACTTTTTCACCAGACGTTTTATCATTCCAAGACTCTGACGTTGCGATAGTAATATTGCAGACCGCTTGCCCACTAGGCATGTATTTGATCTCAGGATCTTGCCCAAGATTACCTACTAAAATTACTTTATTTACGCCTCTTGCCATCTTAATTCACCTGTATCGGAGTTTAATTCGTAGTAAATAGTTATTTTACTTCCTAATGATTTAAAACACACGGGATCTATTTCAACTGCTGGTTTTTTAATCAGCAATATTCAACTCAATAAACTAGATAATATTAGTTCTCTAATTGACTGATTTGTATAGCTTCCACTAATCAATGGTTTAAATTTTAAAGACTGTCTCTTTTAATATAAACAAGCGCCCTTAATTGACCTACCCTCTTTTGCTGCAATCCAAGTATATTAGACGGTTTGGCCTAAGTGTAATTGAAATGAAAGAAATTTGTATACGTGGAGCACGAACTCATAATCTGCAAAATATCGATGTAGATTTACCTAGAGACAAACTCATCGTAATCACTGGTTTATCTGGTTCTGGAAAATCATCTTTAGCCTTCGATACCATTTTTGCAGAAGGACAACGACGCTATGTGGAGTCTTTATCTGCTTATGCAAGACAATTCTTAGCTCGCATGGATAAACCGGATGTGGATTCTATCGATGGCTTATCACCCTCCATATCTATCGAACAAAAAGCCACCTCCCATAACCCTCGCTCAACAGTTGGCACGATTACAGAGATTTATGATTATCTTCGATTACTGTATGCCAGGGCTGGCACACCCAGATGCCCAAGCCACCATATTGATTTACATGCACAAACCATCAGCCAGATGGTGGATAAAGTTCTCTCATTTAAAGAAGGCAAAAAATACATGCTACTTGCTCCAGTGGTGCAAAACCGCAAAGGTGAGCATGTGCAACTACTGGGAAAATTACAGGCTGATGGATTTATTAGAGCACGCATTGACGGTGAAATTTATGAACTAGATTCTCCACCTAAATTAGACCTTCGTAAAAAACATAATATCGAAGTCGTAGTAGATAGATTTAAGATTAAACAAGATTTGAAATCACGTTTAGCGGAATCTTTTGAAACTGCACTCAAGCTTGCAGACGATATTGCAATTATCAGTTCGATGGATGATTCGAAAGAAGCTGAACTAACTTTCTCAGCCAAATTTGCCTGCCCCAAATGTGGCTATAGCCTAAATGAACTCGAACCTCGGTTATTTTCTTTCAATAATCCAGTAGGAGCTTGTAGCGATTGTGATGGCTTGGGTATAGAAGACTTTTTTGACCCTGAGTTAGTGATCGTTAATGAAGACATCAGTCTTGCCGGTGGTGCTATACGTGGATGGGATCGCCGCAATGCTTATTACTTTAATCTGATTCAATCACTCGCTGATCATTATAAATTTGATATCGAATCTGCGTATAAAGAATTAGATGAAGATATCCAAGAAATCCTCCTCTATGGCAGTGAAGATGAAGAAGTACGATTCAAATACACTGGTGAAAATGGAAAAACTTATAAACGCAAACATGCCTTTGAAGGCATCATTCCTAATATGGATCGGCGTTACAATGAAACTGAATCCAGTGCGGTCAGAGAAGAACTGAGTAAATATTTAACCACCCAAACCTGCCAATCTTGTAATGGAGAACGATTAAATATTGAAGCCAGAAATGTTTTTATAAGTAAAACTAATCTTCCTACTATCACTTCATGGTCTACTGAAGATGCATTAAAGTTTTTCAACACATTAAAACTTCCAGGCCATCTAGAAAAAGTTGGCGAGAAAGTCATTAATGAAATAAATGAACGTCTCAAGTTCCTAGTCAATGTTGGATTGGACTATTTAACACTGGATCGCAGCGCAGATACGCTTTCTGGTGGTGAAGCCCAGCGAATTCGACTCGCGAGCCAAATCGGTTCTGGTTTAGTGGGTGTCACTTATATACTAGATGAACCTTCTATTGGGTTACACCAGCGTGATAACCAACGATTAATCGGCACACTGACTTACCTTAGAGATCTTGGGAACACAGTAATCGTTGTTGAACACGATGAAGAAGCAATATGTAGTGCAGATTATGTATTGGATATTGGCCCTGGCGCTGGCATTCATGGTGGAAAAGTTACTGCGCAAGGCACGCCAACTGAAATCAAGAATAACTCAGCTTCACTTACCGGGCAGTATCTATCTGGCAAAAAGACCATACCATACCCTGAAAAACGGTTACCCTTTCAAAAATCAAAAACCATTAAAATCGTTAAAGCATCTGGAAATAATTTAAAAAATGTAAGTATCGAGTTTCCACTTGGATTGTTGACCGTTATCTCGGGTGTTTCTGGGTCAGGCAAATCAACACTCATCAACGAGACACTTTATAAGTACTGTATGAGGCATTTGCATGGCTCAGGAGTCCTCCCAGCAGAATGCAGTGATATCAAAGGCTTAGATCAGATAGATAAAGTAATAGATATTAGTCAAAGCCCGATTGGACGTACACCACGCTCCAATCCAGCCACGTATGCCGGCTTATTTACACCGATTCGTGAGATATTTTCTAACACTCAAGAAGCTCGTTCGCGCGGTTATACACCCGGTAGATTCAGCTTTAATGTCAAAGGTGGACGTTGTGAAGCATGCCAAGGAGATGGCGTAATTAAAGTTGAGATGCATTTTCTTCCAGATGTATACGTGCCATGTGATATTTGTCATGGCAAACGTTATAACCGTGAAACACTAGAAATTCGTTTTAAGGGCAAAAATATCCATGAAATCTTGCAGATGACTGTAGAGGATGCAGTGGTATTTTTTGATGCTATTCCAATCGTGAAACGTAAACTAGATACTTTAATGGATGTAGGTTTGTCTTACATCACTCTCGGACAAAGCGCTACAACTTTGTCAGGTGGTGAGGCCCAACGCGTCAAATTGTCACGAGAACTTTCTAAACGCAGTACAGGTAGTACGCTTTTTATATTAGATGAACCTACAACAGGTTTACACTTTTATGATGTAGAACAGTTGCTAAAGGTTCTGCATCGGCTAAGAGACCAAGGCAACACTGTTATTGTGATCGAACACAACCTTGATGTAATCAAAACAGCAGATTGGGTGATTGATTTAGGTCCAGAAGGAGGTCATAGGGGTGGTAAAATAGTCGGTGAAGGAACACCAGAAGATATCGCTAATATGAAAAAATCATCAACTGGGAAATATCTTAAAGAAGCTCTTGAACCCAAACCGATAAATAACAAGAAATCAGCTTAATTTTATCGTGTCCCAATACAAAAAAGACCAGGATAAACCTGGCCTTTTTTGTATTACTATAAGTATTAAAACTACTCTTCTATTGGACGATCTACTAATTCTACAATTGCCATTGGCGCTTTGTCACCTGTACGGAAACCACATTTAAGAATTCTTGTGTAACCGCCTGGGCGTTCTTTGTATCTTGGCCCTAGCTCGGTAAATAATTTACCAACAATGGCTTTGTCACGTAGGCGTGAAAAAGCTAGTTGCCTTTTCGCCACAGTATCTTCTTTCGCAATGGTGATTAATGGCTCTGCGATACGGCGTAACTCTTTTGCTTTAGGCAATGTTGTTCGAATCACTTCATGTGAAAATAATGAAGTCACCATATTGCTAAACATCGCCTTGCGATGTGAGCTGTTACGATTTAGTTGTCGACCTGATTTACGATGTCTCACAATACTTCCCTATTCTCTATAACCTAATTATTTACGACTAGTTAAACAATGACTTTACGATCTTCACGTAAATTTGCTGGCGGCCAGTTTTCAAGTCGCATACCCAAAGACAAACCATGAGTTCCCAATACATCTTTTATTTCTGTTAAAGACTTTTTACCTAAATTAGGTGTTTTTAATAATTCAACTTCTGTGCGCTGAATTAAATCACCGATATAATAAATATTCTCTGCTTTCAAACAGTTTGCTGAACGAACCGTTAGCTCTAGGTCATCTACTGGACGAACCAAGATAGGATCAATCTCTGTCTCGCTCTTCTCATCTTCAACTTCTTCATCGCCCTGCAGATCAACAAACACTGATAACTGCTGTTGCAATATTCCTGCCGCTTTACGGATAGTTTCTTCTGGATCTACGGTTCCATTTGTCTCTAAATCAACAATAAGCTTATCTAAGTTAGTTCGCTGTTCTACACGTGCGGTGTCTACTGAATATGCTACTTTGCGAACCGGGCTAAAACTTGCATCCAGTAATAACGAACCAATTGCACGTTCATCTTCACTCTTTCGTTGTGTAGCAGGTTGGTATCCACGACCTTTAGCAATTTTCAATGTCATACTCAAAGAGCCTTGCTCAGTGATATGAGCAATCACATGGTCTTTGTTGATTATCTCAACATCATGGTCCGTTTCAATATCACCGGCGGTAACCACACCTGGACCCGTTTTATTCAAAGTCAACATCGCTTCATTCTTATTATGCATCACAGCAGCAACGCCTTTAAGGTTAAGCAGAATATCTACTACATCTTCTTGAACACCTTCAATCGCTGTATATTCATGTAATACACCATCTATTTGTGCTTCAACCACCGCACAACCTTGAATAGATGAAAGTAAAATTCTTCGCAAAGCATTACCAAGTGTGTGCCCAAAGCCGCGCTCTAGTGGCTCAAGCACAACTTTTGCATGACATTCATCTGTTACTTGAACATCCACTACTCTTGGCTTAAGTAATTCATTTGTTGCTACCATTGATGAAACCTCTTTAAACGCTTAATTACTTAGAATACAACTCGACTACGAGTGACTCATTGATATCTGGTGGTAAATCTCCACGCTCTGGCGGTGATTTAAACGTGCCCTGCATTTTCTTAATATCTACTTCAACCCATTCAGGCAAACCAAGTTGATCAGCAGTATTTAGTGCATCTTGTATGCGTAACTGTTTCTTAGCTTTTTCTCGTATCGCAATTACATCACTTGCTGATACTTGGTAGGAAGGAATATTAACTACAACTCCGTTCACTTCCACTGCTTTATGACTGATTAACTGACGGCATTCTGCTCGAGTTACACCAAAGCCCATTCGGTATAATACATTGTCTAATCTACATTCAAGCAATGTTAATAGATTCTCACCTGTAGAACCTTTAATTCCGGAAGCTTTCTTATAATAATTCCTGAATTGTTTCTCCAACACACCATAGATACGACGCAGTTTTTGCTTCTCACGAAGTTGTGTTCCATAGTTAGATGGGCGTCCGCGCTTATCACCATGCTGACCTGGTTGTTTATCTAATTTACATTTCGAATCAAGTGGTCTTGCACGGCCTTTCAAAAACAGGTCTGTGCCTTCGCGACGACTTAATTTACATTTTGGTCCTAAATAGCGTGCCATAACATTAACCCCTAAACACGTCGACGTTTTGGTGGACGACAACCATTATGAGGAATGGGTGTTATGTCGTTGATATTTGTAATTTTATATCCTACAGCATGTAACGCACGAACAGCAGATTCTCGACCTGGTCCTGGTCCTTTAATACGTACTTCTAAATTTTTAAGGCCATATTCAAGCGCTGCTTGACCCGCACGATCCGCAGCAACCTGTGCAGCAAATGGCGTACTTTTACGAGAACCACGGAAACCAGATCCACCAGAGGTTGCCCAAGAAAGAGCATTACCTTGACGATCAGTAATCGTAACAATTGTATTGTTAAATGATGCATGCACATGTGCAACGCCATCGGTAACAATTCGTTTTACTTTTTTACGTGTTCTTGTTGGTGCCTTACTCATATATTTTTGCCATATTGATCAATTTTTTCGTCTTTGCTTTAGTATTGGTTACGTATCAGTACAATTATATTAATTTCTTATCTTTTTATTGGTCTACGAGGACCTTTGCGAGTTCGCGCATTGGTTTGCGTACGTTGCCCACGCAGGGGTAATCCTCGACGATGACGAATGCCTCTATAAGTGCCTAAGTCCATTAATCTTTTAATGTTAACTGTTATTTCGCGTCGTAAATCACCTTCTACACGGTATTTCGCAATCTCCGTACGTAGCTTGCCAACTTCTTCTTCACTAAGATCTTTAATCTTAGCGTCAGGCGCAATACCAGTAGCCTCACAAATTTTACGTGATGATGTTCGACCAATTCCATAAATAGAGGTTAATGCAATTACGGTGTGCTTATGCACCGGTACATTAATGCCAGCAATACGTGCCATTTATTTAAGCCCTTGAATGAATGATGGATTATTGACGAAACGTAACTTCTCTGATTGCAGAGATGCGCGGATTCTATCAGTGTAATCAACTAAAAACATATTTTTTACTTACTTATCTTATCCAGTTAACCTTGTCGCTGCTTATGGCGTGGATCAGTACAGATGACCCTAACAACTCGATTTCGTCGAACAATCTTGCAGTTGCGACACATTTTCTTGACTGATGCTCGTACTTTCATAATGACCTCTTTACTTACTTCCCTATCTACCTGAGCCAGATCGGCCAGAACCTTTAAGGTTAGCCTTCTTCATTAACCCTTCGTATTGATGGGACATTAAATGCGCCTGCACTTGAGCCATGAAGTCCATTACCACAACAACAATGATTAATAGTGATGTACCACCAAAGTAAAAGGGTACGCCATACTTCAAAATTAAAAACTCAGGCAACAAACATACCAAAGTAATATAGATTGCACCTACCGCCGTTAGTCTTGTCAGCACTTTATCTATATAGCGTGCTGTTTGATCTCCAGGGCGAATACCTGGAATAAATGCTCCAGACCGTTTCAAGTTATCAGCTGTTTCGCGCGAATCAAATACAATTGCGGTATAAAAGAAACAGAAAAACACAATTGCAAGTGCATAGAACATTACATACAAAGGTTGACCCGGTGATATTGCCGTAGCCAAATTCTGCAACCAAGAAAAATTTCCAGTCGGACTACTAGACCATTGCAATAATGTTGCCGGAAACAAAATAATACTTGATGCAAAGATCGGTGGTATTACGCCAGACATATTCAGTTTTAATGGCAAGTGCGTAGATTGTGCTGCCATCATTTTTCTGCCTTGCTGCCTACGTGCATAATTAACTGTAATTCTTCGCTGAGCACGCTCAACAAATATAACAAATGCAGTTACTAGAATTGCCATTAGAAATAGGAATAATGCAAACCCTTCATTCATTGCTCCCTGTGATACTAAGTCTAAAGTGCCACCTATTGCTGATGGTAATCCTGCAACAATCCCTGCAAATATAATTATTGAGATACCATTTCCAATACCTCTCTCCGTAATTTGCTCACCTAACCACATCAAAAACATTGTGCCTGTTACCAATGACACAGTAGCAGTAAATAAAAATCCGATTCCTGGTGTTAAAGCAACTTGCTGATTTTGCAACGCAATTGATACGCCTATCGCTTGAAAGGTAGCTAGAAACACAGTTCCATAACGCGTGTATTGCGTTATTTTACGACGACCTGCTTCACCTTCTTTCTTTAACTCTTTTAATGACGGCACCACTGCACTCATTAACTGCATAATAATCGATGCAGATATGTACGGCATTATACCTAATGCAAATAAGCTTAATCTTTCTAAAGCACCACCCGAGAACATATTGAACATACCAAGTATGGTGCTGCTCTGCTGTTCAAAAAACCTTGCCATTGCACTTGGATCAATTCCTGGCACAGGTATAAATGTACCAATACGGTACACGATCATCGCAAACAGTACGAATAACAAACGTTTACGTAATTCTGATACCTGCCCTAATCCAGCAAGTGATCCGACATTAGCAGCGCCACGAGACATTAGACTTCGATTACTCCACCAGCTGCTTCAACTGCTTTTTTAGCACCAGCTGTAAAAGTTAATCCTTTCGTCTTAACCGCTTTTTCTATTTTTCCGGACAGTATTACTTTAACTTTTTTAGTCCCCTCTGATACTAATTTTGCATCTTTAAGTGCATCAATATCGACCACATCTTCATTCACTAACTCAAGCTCATGTAATCGCACTTCTGCCGTAGAACTTGACTTACGAGAACGGAAACCTATTTTTGGTAAACGTCTTTGCAAAGGCATCTGTCCACCCTCGAAGCCTACTTTATGATATCCACCCGAACGTGACTTTTGACCTTTATGGCCTCTACCACCCGTTTTGCCAGAACCAGAACCAATACCACGCCCTAAACGCTTACGGTTTGGTCTACTTCCAGCTGATGGTTTTAGTGTGTTTAGATTCATAACAATTTACTTCTTATCTTATTTATACCGGTAGTTGTACTATGCTTCTTCCACATTGAGCATATAATTTATTTTATTGATCATTCCACGATTCTCTGGAGTATCAATTACTGTCACGGGTTTATGGATACGTCTTATTCCTAATCCACGCGCGCAAGCTTTGTGATTAGCCAAGCGACCATTCAAACTCTTAATAAGTGTTACTTTTAATTGCTTACTCATAATTTATAAATCTATAACTATTGTTATTATGACAATACATCTTCTATTGTTTTGCCACGTTTAGCAGCTATGTAGTCTGGTGATTGCATACTATTTAAAGCTTCAATAGTTGCTTTAACAACATTGATTGGGTTTCTAGACCCAATGCATTTTGATAAAACATTTTTAACACCAACAACTTCAAATACAGCTCGCATCGCCCCACCAGCAATGATTCCGGTACCCACTGAAGCAGGCTTCATAAATACTTTTGCTGCACCATGTATACCAATCGCTTGGTAATGCAAAGTACCGTCTACAATAGGCACTTGCTTCATATCTTTACGTGCTTTTTCCATGGCTTTCTGAATAGCCAAGGGAACTTCACGCGCTTTTCCGTAACCTACACCTACCTTTCCGTTACCATCACCCACCACGGTTAATGCAGTAAATCCGAATTGACGACCACCCTTAACCACTTTAGCTACACGGTTAACTGAAACCAATCTCTCTTCAAGACCGTCTGATATTCTTGCTGGTTCGTTTGCAGCCATATTATCTTTAACCTAGTTACTCTTTATTTTGTGTTTAATTATATATATTAGAACTTTAATCCAGCTTCACGTGCTGCATCTGCAAGTGCTTTTACTCTTCCGTGATACCTAAACCCCGAACGATCAAATGCCACGGATTCAATCCCTTTTTCTTTGGCACGTTTCGCAATTTTTTCACCTACAGCTTTAGCTGCATCCACGTTGCCACTGTATTTAATTTCTTTACGTAGCTCTGGATCAATTGATGAAGCCGAAACAAGCGTCTGATCTCCCGCAGGCGCAATCACTTGAGCATATATATGTTTTGATGTGCGATGAATACTTAACCGATGCACATTTAATTCAGCAATTTTACTTCGAGTTTTCAGCGCTCTACGTAAACGTGATTTTGTTTTATTCGTCTTCATTATGTATTACTAGCTCTTACTTAATTCGAATTACTTATTTTTTCTTAGCTTCTTTACGTACAATTCGCTCATCAGAATATTTAACACCCTTGCCTTTATAAGGCTCAGGAGGTCTAAATGCTCGAATGTCTGCCGCTACTTGACCGATCTTTTGCTTGTCAGTACCTGTAATTACTACTTCAGTTTGGCTTGGTGTTTCAATTTTGACACCATCTGGAATTGCATAATCAACTGGGTGTGAAAATCCTAAGCTTAGGTTTAATATTTTTCCTTTAGCTTGTGCACGATAACCAACACCTACTAGTTCTAACTTTTTTTCAAACCCTTTACTAACACCAATTACTAAGTTATTGATTAACGAACGCATCGTTCCAGCCATGGCAATGCTTTTTGTTTTCTCAATCTGAACATTGATTTCATTATCTTTATGTTCAATACAGACATCGTCGTGGATATCCATAGACATTTCACCCAAAGAACCCTTGACCGCTAAATGTTGGCCATTTAGTTTCACGTCAACTCCTGATGGGATTACAACTGGTTCTTTAGCTATTCGTGACATATTTGAAAATCTTTGATATTTAATTCATTAATTAAGTTTAACTTTTACTCAACTGTGCAAAGCACTTCACCACCATGACCTGCTGCTCTTGCAGCTCGATCACTCATGACACCACTTGAAGTCGATATAATTGCAATTCCCATTCCACCAATCACTCGTGGAAGTTCATCTGCACTCTTATATGTACGCAGACCAGGACGACTTACTCGTTTCACTTTTGAAATTACCGGTTCACCCATGTAGTACTTGAGTGTCACGACTATCGTAGACTTAACACCCTCTTTGTTGACAGTGAAATCTTCAATAAATCCTTCATCTTTAAGCACTTTTGCGATTGCTTGCTTAACATTATTCGATGGGATATCTACCGTAACTTTGTTAGCACTTTGTCCATTACGGATACGCGTTAACATATCGGAAATAGGATCACTCATACTCATAATGTTTCCTTAATCTTTGTCTATCAGTACTTAAACTTTTTATTACCAACTGGCTTTTACTAAACCTGGTACATCACCACGCATTGCTGCTTCGCGTAACTTATTTCTACCTAATCCAAATTTACTGTAATAGCCTCTTGAACGACCGGTCAACGCACATCTGTTACGCATACGAACTGGACTGGCATTTCTGGGCAATTTTTGTAATTGCAATACCGCAGCTTCTTTTTCTTCATAACTAGTCGTTGCACTTTTAACAATTGCTTTTAAGTCAGCTCGCTTCTTGGCACATCGCTTCACTTCTTTTTCACGCTTTGTGTCACGAGCAATCATTGATAATTTGGCCATAAATATTCTCTTTTTTACTTTCTAAACGGAAAACTAAAAGCTTCTAATAGCGCTTTCGCTTCTTCATCAGTTCTTGCACTCGTTGTAATCGCAATATCCATTCCACGTAGCGCATCAATTTTATCGTAATCGATCTCTGGGAATATAATTTGCTCTGTTATTCCAAGACTATAATTACCACGGCCATCGAATGCTTTTGCGCTCATACCTCTAAAGTCACGAATACGTGGAATCGCAATACTGATTAAACGATCCAAAAACTCATACATTCGTTGCCTGCGCAAAGTTACTTTGACACCAATAGGATAATCATCACGAATACTAAAACCTGCAATGGATTTTTTAGCCTTTGTTACAACTACTTTTTGGCCTGCAATTTGTTCCATATCAGAAACAACTTTTTCAATTAACTTCTTGTCACGCACCGCTTCACCTACACCTGTATTAAGTGTGATTTTTTCAATACGTGGTACTTGCATAACATTTTTGAAACCAAACTTATCCATAAGCTGATCACGGACAGTTTCATTATAAAATTCTTGTAAACGAGCCATTATCTCAATCTCTATACGTCGACGACTTCGCCATTTGATTTAAAAAAGCGAACTTTTTTATTATCTTTAAGAAGTTTAAAGCCAATACGGTCACCTTTATTAGTGGACGGGTTAAACACCATTACATTAGATATATCTAATGGCATTTCACGCTCAACGATACCACCGGAGACCCCTGCATTAGGATTTGCTTTAACATGCTTCTTAGCGATATTAATGCTTTCAACCACTACACGCTTATCATCTAGCACTTTTAAAACCGTTCCGCGACGACCCTTATCCTTGCCAGCGATAACAATTACATCATCACCTCTATGTATTTTGTGCATGTCTCTAATACTTCTTTAAATAATCTATATTTATAAAACAGTTCTAACTAAAGAACTTCCGGTGCCAATGAAATTATTTTCATGAATTTTTCTGTTCTTAACTCACGTGTAACCGGCCCAAATATGCGAGTACCAATTGGCTGTAAATTTGCATTCAATAAAACAGCTGCATTTGAGTCAAAACGAATTAACGAACCGTCTGTTCTTCTAACTCCTTTTGCTGTGCGAACAACTACTGCGTTATAGACCTCGCCTTTCTTAACTTTGCCGCGAGGAATCGCATCTTTGATACTTACTTTAATTACGTCACCTATTCTTGCATAACGACGGTGCGATCCACCCAATACCTTGATACACATGAGCTTACGAGCACCACTATTATCCGCTGCTTCCAGCGTAGTTTGCATCTGTATCATAACTAGACCTCAGCACCCTGCTCTAATACTTCGACTAGCGTCCAAGATTTTGTTTTTGATATAGGACGACATTCGCGTATTGCAACCATATCGCCTATTGAGCATTCATTGTTTTCATCATGTACATGCAACTTAGTTGAGCGCTTAATATATTTCTTATACAAAGAGTGTTTGACTTGACGCTCTAATAGAACCGTAATGGATTTATCCATCTTGTCACTAATCACTTTACCTTGCAGAGTGCGTATCTTATTTTCTTCAGACATTCTGATCTCTCAATGACAGGTTATATTTTTTAAACATTTGCATAGGTGTATTTCTTTGATTATTTTTGAGCTTGTTTTTCAGTAATTATTGTCTTTACGCGAGCAATATTTTTCTTATTTAGCTTGAACAGATGCACACGCGTTGCTTGACCAACACCTTTTTGCATACGCAAATTAAACTGCTCTTTTCGCAGCTCTAGTAACTCAGCACCAAGCTCTTTAACTGATTTACTTCTCAACTCTTCAACTTTCATAATCACATTACCGTTCGCGAAACAAAGGTAGTTTTAATTGGCAACTTTGCGGCCGCAAGCTTAAAGGCTTCACGGGCTATTTGCTCATCTACACCTTCCATTTCATATAACATTTTTCCAGGCTGGATCTTTGCTACCCAGTATTCAACATTACCCTTACCTTTACCT
>CALAJL010000039.1 GCA_937922735.1 uncultured Gammaproteobacteria bacterium
ATGATTGCATTTTGGAAGAGCATGCTAGGCTCAAGAGAAAACATCATCATTCAATAAGTCCTTTTATTGTCACACAAGTATATTTCTATACGATAAATTATACCGATAAATAGCGACTGATTTTAGCAGTATCCACTTCATCACGATCACCTTCATAGATAAACTGCCCCCTATCGATGACTAGAATGCGATCTGCAATTTCAAGTGCAAAATGCAATACTTGCTCCGAAACAACAATAGTGATTTCCCTTAATTTGCTTATTTCATTTAGTATCCTAGCGATATCTTTAATAATCGAAGGCTGAATACCTTCCGTCGGTTCATCTAGTAAAAGCACTTTAGGATTCGAAACCAGTGCTCTAGCAATGGCCAACTGTTGTTGTTGCCCACCAGATAAGTTTCCACCCTTACGATTACGCATTTCATGCAGCACAGGAAACAATGCGTAGATATCATCAGGAATCTTCTTTGACTTCACAGATTCCATCCCGGTTTCAATATTTTCTTTCACACTAAGTGTAGGAAATATCATACGGCCCTGAGGCACATAGGCTATGCCACTTTCGACGCGTTGATGTGGATGAAATTGCGTGACATCTTTGCCGTCAATTTTAATCACACCTTTATTAGTCGGTAGAATTCCAATTAGCGATTTAAAGAGAGTGGTTTTACCCATACCATTTCTACCCATGATCGCAAGCGTTTCACTATTGCCCGTAGTTAAACTCATATTTCTAATGACATTGCTTTGTCCGTAAGCAACATCCAAATCATTAACTTCTAACATTAGTATCTTTCTCCAATAAATTAAAACTTTAAGCTGTACACACTTAGGTATAACGCTTAATGACCTAGGTATACTTCAATTACTTTTTCGTTGTTTTGCACTTCTTCCATATTTCCTTCCGCCAACACTCTTCCTTGATGCAATACCGTTACCTTACTGGCAATTTTTTCAACGAAATCCATATCATGTTCTATCACAATCACGCTACGCTCTTTACAGATACGCTTAAGAAGATCTGCTGTCTGTTCGCGCTCTTTCACGCTCATACCCGCAACAGGCTCATCCAACATCATGAGTTCAGGGTCTTGTATTAGTAACATGCCAATTTCTAACCATTGCTTTTGCCCATGGCTTAGAAGAGAAGCTTCCATTTCCAATGAATCCTCAAGATAAATTTCTTTCGCGATTCGATGAATTTCGTTATCAATTTTATCTGTAGTTTTAAAAAATATAGCAGACAAAACGTTATGACCCTCTGGATATGAAACTTCTAAATTTTCATATACGGAAAGGTTTTCATATATTGATGGTGTTTGAAACTTTCTACCCACACCTAGCTCAACAATTTTATGCTCAGCTAAACCACGCAGTTCTTTATTGTTGAATTTAATCGATCCACTGCTTGCTGCAGTTTTTCCGCAAATTAAATCTAACAAAGTAGTTTTTCCAGCACCATTTGGCCCGATGACTACACGTAATTCACCTGTATCAATATACATATTGATATCATCTACAGCCTTGAAACCATCGAACGATACCGTTAGGTCTTCGATGGATAATAAATAATCTGAATTGTTACCTAACATGAATCACCCTATCCGTTCTTGGTTATATTTTTGCAGGTTGCGTATTGCCAGAATCTTTGTCATCTAGATCTGAATCTTCTACTTCAAGAGTAACGTCTGACTCTGATTTAGAATCAACTTCATCAATAAGATCTGGTGGCTGACTGTCTTTATGCATAGAAGTTTTTTTACTAAACTTTTCTTTTAACTGGGTGAATATGCCGGCAAGACCATTTGGAAAAAACACTACTACACTTATAAACAATGCACCCATCAAGAATAACCATAGCTCAGGAAAGCTTTCAGAGAAGACTGTTTTTCCATAGTTAACTAATAGGGTTCCATATATCGCACCGATCAAAGACATACGCCCACCCACTGCAGCATAAATGACCATTTCAATGGAAGGTATGATGCCTACGAACGAAGGCGACATGAAGCCAACTTGCAGCGTAAACATTGCGCCACCAATAGCGGAGAATGTTGCTGCTACACAGAAAATAAAAATCTTGTAGTTAGAAACATCGTAACCAGAAAATCGTACTCGATCCTCTTTGTCTTTTAATGCGAGCAAGATTTTTCCCACACGACCGGAAAGTATGTAACGTCCTACCAAAATACAAATCACCAGTAACGCGATATTTACATAGTAAAGAATATATTTTGCTGAATCAGATCTAATATCCCAGCCAAGTAATGTACGTAAATCTGTTATGCCGTTAACTCCACCAATCAAACCCTGCTGCCCAATAATTAAGATCGTTAAAATGGCTGCGATTGCTTGAGTAATAATTGCAAAATAAACACCGGTAACACGACGCTTAAACATGGCAACGCCGATAATGAATGCAAATAATGCAGGTACAACAAAAATAGCAATTAATGCGAAAGTAAGACTTTCAAAAGGTACCCAGAACCAAGGTAATTCCGTTAACTGATTCCAGTCCATAAAATCAGGTATACCTGGTGTGGATTGAATTGCAGTTATTTCTGGGCTTGAAGCTTCAAGCTTCAAGAACATCGCCATGCAGTAACCCCCTAACCCAAAGAATATTCCTTGGCCTAGACTTAAAATACCGCCATACCCCCAACACATCACCAAGCCAATGGCTACAAATGCATAGGTTAAATATTTTCCTACTAAATTGAGCCGAAAAATATCTAAAAATAACGGTAAAACCACTGCTACCAATGCGACTAATATCAACAAACCAACTAAATCTGTTTTAGTCCCAAAAAATCTTTGTGTAACACTTAAAGCCATTTTATATTCCTTATTTTCGAACTTTAATGGTGAACAAACCTTCAGGCCGTAACATCAG
>CALAJL010000040.1 GCA_937922735.1 uncultured Gammaproteobacteria bacterium
AAGTGGGAGCACCGGAAAATGAATTAGGCTCTCCGCAGAACGGATATGCACATCAACATCTAAACAGCATTGCTCCCGGGGGTAAAAGTAGGCTCAAGGGAAATACCAGGAAGCACACCTGTACCGCAGCGGTACCCGACATATGAAACTGTAGCAGAAAAATAGAAACATGCGGATTTAATATCTGGTAAAAAGATCGGCATCAATAATTTTCAGATTCAAGGTAGTCTGAGAAGAATGTGTTGCATGTTGAATAATAAAGACAATTGATATGGACAAGTTTACTCAGTTAAGAATCGGTGGTTAGCCAAGCTTTGTTCTAAATATATTTTGAAAGCTTTATCGAGTCGTTAAATGAGATACTAAAGCTGCTTACATTTGAGTGCAGATATCTAGTTCGAATGCCGATTTTATTGGTCTTATAAATTGCGTTGACTGATCGACCTGGGTAATAGGTCTGACTGATAGCTATATACTTAAGATACGGACTAAAAGTCTGAGGCTATTCTTTTACAGCTCGAGCTGTTGCGTGTTCTTCAACGCGACATCAATACGATCTTGTAAGCTACGCACGCGATTGAAAAATGACTTGCTGTGCTTCTCGTGGTCATTTTTCTGATTTAAAAATTCATGAGATATATTAAGTGCTGCCATCACTGCTACACGATCAGTGCCAATTGCTTTGCCGCTATCACGAATTTCTTGAATCTTTGTGTTGAGGTAGTGTGCAGAGGCTTGAAGTGACTCTTCTTCGCCAGTGGGGCATGCGATGCGATATTCTTTATCAAGGATATTGAGTGTAATTGGATCGTCCATTATAACTCGCAGTTATTAAGCCGTAACTTCCATTGATTTGAGACGTGTGATCATTGCTTCAACTCTTTTGCGTGCCTGTTCATTCTTATCAATTAATGACGCACGCTCAGATGAGTAGGAGTCTTGTTGTAATTTTAACAATTTATTTTCTTTTTTCAGTTCTTCGCAAGTGGTAATTAGTTCGTTTACACGTATTTCTAATCCCTTTAAATCTTGCTCACTGAGCTTTCCTGTGTCTCGCTTATCCATGGCAAAATGTTAGGCTGTACTGGCTTACTCGTCAACTAAAATTGTTAACTAAAACTCGTAAGAATGATTTAAATAACTGCGTTAATTTCAACCATAATTTCATGATAGAAATAAGGGAAATCAAATTGTAAGCAAAGATATTCATATGCTGCGTTTATAAACCTTATTGCTACGCTAATTAAAAGTTAATTAACTCGATCAATTTATGAGTGATAACACTTACAAGATGTTAGAATCAATCACCTATGACACCTGACTACGAAGAAATCCAAGATATCCTGTCGCATGTGCAGTCTCCTTACTCAGCGGAAGATTGTCATGGCATGTTGTGTGCAATGTTAGTCGTTAACAATTCATTGCAATGCAAAAGATGGTTGGATGAAATTTGTACGCAAAATGAAGAAGGTTCACCTTTAGAAAGTGAACAGAGTGACACTCTATGCGCCTTATATGAGCACACCAAGCAAGAATTGAATGATACTTTGTTAAATTTCAGTTTGCTTATTCCTGAAGATAGCAACAGCTTAAATGCTCGAGTAACTTCTCTAAAAAAATGGTGTGATGGTTTCTTGTTTGGATTGGCGTTAGCAGGCGTTAAAGATCTCAAACATGTTCCAGAAGATTCGATGGAAATTTTGCAAGATATCACCACTATTTCTCAAGCTTCAGAAGAGGATGAGGAAGATGAGATGAATGAAGTGGCCTATATGGATATCGTAGAGTACATTCGCATGGGTGTACTGCTCATAAATGAAGAAATGCATCCTATGAATAGACATCAAACCATCCAATAATTACTATTCAACAATCCCTAGCAAACAAAATTTCAGATTTGTATAAAATCGAACAAAAAGAATTAGTAAAGCGGCGCAAAACACTCATGCGTATGGTTGGAAATGATGGCGTGGCTATTATTCCTTCTGCTACATCGATCCCAAGAAATCGAGACGTTGATTTCATTTTCAGGCAAGACAGTGATTTTCTCTATTTAACTGGTTTTGATGAGCCAGATTCATTAGCCGTTATTTTACCAGGTAATTCCCAAGGCCAGTTCATTTTATTTTGCCGTCAACGGAATCCTGAACAAGAGATTTGGGATGGCCGTAGAGCCGGTCTTGAAGGTGTGAAGGAACGCTATGGTGCCGATCTCGCATATCCGATTGAAGAACTTGATGAAATGATGCCTAAGCTTTTTGCAGACCGTGAGCGGTTCTTTTACCCCATGGGTCGCGATACAAACTTCGATCGCCGTGTGATCAGTTGGGTCAATCAATCACGTGGTTCAGCGCGGGCCTCGAAACATGTGCCACATGAATTATTGTCACTAGATTATTTTGTGCATGACATGCGCTTGTATAAATCACGAAGTGAACTCACGCTCATGCGTCAAGCGGCTAAAGCCGCCATTGCTGGGCACACGCGTGCGATGCAAGCTTGTCAGCCTGGAATGTATGAATATGAAATAGAAGCAGAGTTGTTATATGAGTTTAGAAAAGCCGGTTGTGTGACGGCTTACCCTTCAATAGTAGGTGGTGGAGATAACGGTTGTATTCTGCATTACATCGAAAATAATCAAGAACTCAAAGATGGCGACCTGTTGTTAATCGATGCAGGCGCTGAGTATCAAGGCTATGCCAGTGACATTACACGAACTTTTCCAGTGAATGGAACATTTTCTCCCGTGCAACGAGAAGTGTATGAGTTAGTACTCGAGTCACAAATTGCAGCGATTAAAAAAGTAAAACCCGGTAATCATTGGAATGATCCACACCATGAAGCCGTAAAAGTACTTACCAAGGGCTTGGTGAATATCGGACTGTTGAAAGGTAAGCCCGCTAAATTAATTAAAGATGAAGAATATCGACAATTCTATATGCACCGTACTGGCCATTGGCTAGGGTTAGATGTTCACGACGTTGGGGATTATCGATTTGATGAAGAATGGCGCTTATTAGAGCCAGGTATGACACTAACCGTAGAGCCTGGCTTATACATATCAAAAGCTAGAGGCGTACCGAAGAAGTTTTGGGATATCGGTATTCGCATCGAAGATGATGTACTGGTGACAAAAGATGGTAGCCAAGTGCTAACGGAGAAACTCACTCGAGACCCTGATGAGATTGAAGCCCTCATGGCTGCGGCATAAATCTTCCCTACTTACATAGCGTAGTCTGCTATATCTTCATCATATGATTTTACACCTTCTTAACACTAAGCTTCATCTATGAACTCAAGCTTCGATATAGCAATTGTAGGTGGTGGGTTAGTCGGGAGTAGTCTGGCTATAGCCTTAGCCACCACGTTGACAAAATCCTCTTACAAAATAGCATTAATCGATTCTCAACCCTTAGCTGATATAGCGCTAAAGGCTAATAGTCTTGATGGCCGCAGTATTGCGCTCGCGTTATCTTCTAAAAAAATGCTATCTGCACTTGGTGTATGGGCTGGCCTGCAAGAGCAGGCAACGGCGATTAAAAAAATTCATATATCGGACCAAGGTCGTTTTGGTGCAACCCGTTTAGATAGTGCGCGTTATGAGGTAGAAAGCTTTGGTTATTTAATTCCTGCTGATCATCTTATTCATCGCCTGAATAAACAGGTAGATAGTCTAGAAAATGTCGTGCGTATACAGCCTTATAAAGTATCGGCGATAGAAAACAACACTGATCATGTCACTTTAAAGCAAGATGATGGTAAAACCGTTCAAGCATCGTTACTCATCGCAGCAGACGGTGCTAATTCATTTATTCGTAAAGCGTTAAATATAGGTGTAGAAGAAAAACAATACCAACAGTCAGCCATCGTCGGCAGTGTTGAATGTGAACAAGCACATCACAACACAGCGTATGAGCGTTTTACAGAAGACGGCCCACTTGCGTTATTACCAAGAGAAGATAATTGTTGCGGCTTTATCTGGATGAATCCAACTGAGTCGGCCGAAGCAAATTTATCCTTATCGGACACGGCTTTTATGTATAAGCTGCAAGAAGCATTTGGCTTTCGTCTTGGGCACTTCCAGTCGATTAGTAAACGTTTTGCGTATCCGTTGGCACTGTTAATGAGTGAGCAGCGTATACAACAGCGTGTAGTGTTAATTGGTAATGCAGCACAAACATTGCACCCCATTGCAGGGCAGGGGTTTAATCTTGCTTTAAGGGATATCGCAGAACTTGTTGAGTTGTTGGGGGAAGATGATCTGAATAACGTAAATAAAAATTTGGACGCAGTACTTAAGGATTATGCAGACCATCGCCAACCTGATATTGAAAAAACGATACGTTTTACAGACCGATTAAATTTCTTGTTTAATGCTGATTACCCTGTGCTGAAACAATCACGTGGGTTAGGGTTGGCAATGCTTGGTGCAATTCCAATATTAGAAGAACGAATCGTAAAGCAGAACCTTGGTGAAGCCGGTTCTAACGCAAGCCTGCTTAGCGGTAATGTGGTGAACTCATGATCATAATGCGATTACTATATAATTCAGTTCTTATAGCCTCAAACACTAGATTTGTAAAAGGTGAGAATTTTTAGGTGATTAGCTTTAAGTAATTAAAGGGTTAAATTAGAGTTCATAAACATGGCAGCAAAAAACATTACGGTTGATATTGTCATAGTTGGTGCCGGTATGGTCGGGCTCACGCTTGCTAATTTATTAGCTAAGCAAGGCAAAGCGATAGCCATAGTAGATCGTAGCGAAGTTGCAGCTTTCAAAGATCATCAACAAATTGAGTCACGCGTTACGGCAGTAAGTCCGGGTTCACAAGCAATTTTTGAACATGTAAATGCATGGTCGGCCATGCAAGCTAAACGTGTATCTGCGTTTCAGCATATGCATGTGTGGGACGAGAAAGGTGACTCACAAATTCATTTTAATGCGAATGATCTGGGTAGAGATAATCTTGGACACATAGTTGAAAATTTTGTCATTCAATCCAGCCTGCATGAGGTTTTACAGCAACAGGATAAAGTTGAATGGTTATTGCCTGAGCACATCAACAAAGTAATTGCTTTCCAAGATCATGCAGAGGTGGAATTAGATAGTGGAACTGTTTTGTCTGCCAAGTTAGTGGTGGGTGCAGATGGCGGTCGATCAACCATACGAAACCTGGCAGAAATTTCCTATACAGAAAAAAGCTATCAGCAAACAGGCTTGGTAGCATTAGTAGAGTCTGAGCATGCACATAACAATACGGCATGGCAACGTTTCTTAAGCACCGGGCCATTAGCATTGCTTCCAATAAATAACGGACAAGAAGATAATAATGTATGTTCAATTGTCTGGTCGGTAAGTGATGATTATGCAGATGAGTTGATGAAGCTAAATGAATATGAGTTTGCCGATGCACTAACTCAAGCCAGCGAGATGCAGTTGGGTAATATTACTTTAAAATCGAAATGTGCAGCGTTTCCTTTAATTTCGGGTCAAGCAGAACGAATGGTTCAAGCCCGCATCGCACTGGTGGGAGATGCAGCTCATGCGCTGCACCCATTAGCCGGCCAAGGTGCGAATTTAGGATTTACCGATGCTGCGGTGTTGGCAGATGTTCTGCAACGCTCCTCTACAGAGTGGGAGCGCGATATCGGTAGTTTAAAAGTACTGCGTAAATACGAACGTGCAAGAGTAGGTGAAACAAAAATCATGCAAAGTGCGATGGATGCATTTGTTACTGCGTTTGGCTCAAGTAGTGGTGCGATGGTATCGGCACGAAATGCAGCGTTGCGTACCGCAGACTCAATACAACCAGTGAAGAAATTCTTTATGAAGCATGCGATGGGGTTGAGTAAGAGTAGACCAGGGTATGCGCGTTAATAGCTTCATGTCTGCTAACGACCCAAAGCGGACATATTCGAGTAAATAATTAGATGGATAACCCCTACTACTCTGTAGCTGAAAAGATTAAGGGTAATTCGAGAAAGATTTGGAAAATTATATTTTTGTCTTTAGCGGTTACTGTTCTCTTCATTTCTCTAGGTTATATCTTTGAAGGTGTTGAGAAGCTTGATAATGGTAAAAGCATATTTGGATTATTAGCTTATATATCATTCATTCCCACATCTTTAGTTATTTTATTCTTATTTCCAGTTTCAGAAACATTTACAAGGCTTGATAATGAAAGAGGTGTGTATAAAAACCATAAATTACAAGAATGGGTCTACTCAATTGTGTACACAACAGTAATAATATTTTTTATATCGTTTATGCTTTTCCTGGTAATTGGTGGATTTTTAAGATTTATAAAATGACCGCTATTGGTCGAAAGCAGACATCAGTCATAAAAAGAATTTAATTTAATACAGTTCTTAAAATTTATCAGGTCTTAACACTACTACGTCACTCATAAATATGACCATTGCATAATTTTTGTAATATTTTTCTTTAACATAATTGGCAATTTTGTCAGCTAAGGTAGTGTCACAAATTACTTCAATGCGAATATTGCCGCTTGTTTCCCAGCCTGCATTGCGCACGCCTCGGCTACCTTTGCCTCGTGCATCAGTAATTGTATAGCCAGTTGCTTGTAACGCTTCTAAATCTTTTGACAATTGAGTTTCAATTGCCGCTTCAGTGACAATCGTGACGATTTTTCGTTGGTATTGGTCAGATGTATTCAATTTTTATCCTTTAAAAAATGCATGCATAACTTTAGCTAATTCAAGGTATAACGGTATTCCAATAATCACATTAAACGGAAAGGTTACGCCTAATGAAGCGGTCAGGGATAGCGTGGGGTTTGCTTCGGGAACTGAAATTCGCATTGCGGCGGGTACTGCAATATAGGAGGCACTTGCGGCTAATATAGCTAACATTGCCGTACCTCCAATCGATAATTCAAGCAGTAGCCCAAGCCCACAGCCGATTAATGCTGAAAACAGTGGCATGACAATTCCAAATATTACGATAAACAAACCATATTTTCGTAAACCGGCAATTTGTGAGGATGCAATTAATCCCATTTCGAGTAGAAAAATTGCCAAAATTCCTTTGAATAAATCAAAAAATAAGGGTTCTACAGAGGTTAAGCCTTCTGGTCCTGCAACCCAACCTATTACCAACCCACCAAGTAATAGCACTATGCCTTTACCGAGAAAAACCTCATGGGCAACCGAGCTCCATTTCGTTTGATTTGAAAAGCCACGTGCTAACAAGATGCCAATGAGAATCGCAGGTACTTCTAGTAATACCAGCAGAAGCGGTAAGTGTTCTTCATAGAATACTTCTATTGTTCCAAAGTATGCGACGGCTACCGCAAATGTACCTACGCTAACTGAACCATAATGCGCTGCAATAGAAGCAGCATCCGCTCGCTTAAATTTTCCTAATTGAAGTAGTACTGGGTACGCTAATACTGGCAGGGCAAAGCCCATAACGATGACCGCAAGCATGTCAGGTACTAAGGTTAAAAATGGTTGTTTGGCTAATTCAACTCCACCCTTGAGTCCGATAGCCAGTAATAGCAATATGCTGACAAATTCATAAATTTGCGGCGGTAAACGCAACGATGATCGAGATAGTCCTGCGATAAAGCCTAAAATAAAAAAAAGAATTATAGGATCGATGGGAAAATACCTTTGTTCTTTATATGCTTGGCATTCAAGATACTAATATTATCAATACTTCTATGGTTGCTATGTTTTCAAAGAAGAGCTAGATCATAAATTATGCAAACGCGTAGTTTATAGTGTTCAAATAATGAAAAAGCTGTTTCGTGTTATTCTAAATCAACTTAAACCTTACATTCACCAAAATATAAACGATTTGTTATAGCCAGAAGTTTAGCTTACTTTAACAATAGATTACTAAATTAGGTATATATAGGATGAATGACATCAAGATGAATACAGGTACGACTGCGCATTCAAGCGCACTATCGACAAATAAAGTGCTGCGTAATACCTATGCACTACTTTCCGTAACCCTTATTTTCAGTGCATGTATGGCCATGGTATCTACCATGATGAATGTTGGCCATGGAGTGAGTCTTGTTTGTTCGTTCGCTGCGTTAGCGCTAATTTGGTTTGTATTGCCACGCACAGCGAATTCAGGTGCTGGTATCGCCGTAGTGTTTGCTTTTACTGGATTGCTTGGCTTTGGCTTAGGTCCTGTTTTAAATCACTATTTAAGTTTGGCTAATGGAGGTGAACTTATCGCGACATCCATGGGCGGTACAGCAGTTATTTTTTTAGCGTTGTCTGGTTATGCTTTAACAGCCCAACGAGATTTTAGCTTTCTTGGTGGTTTCTTATTTGCCGGTGTGATTATGGTTATCTTAGCCTCGATAGCTGGAATCTTTTTGCAAATGCCAGGTTTGTGGCTGGCTATTAATGCTGCAGTGATCTTAATTTTTAGTGGTTTTATTTTATTTGATACCAGTCGCATCATTAGTGGAGGTGAAACCAACTACATCATGGCAACAACTGGTATTTTTCTCAGTATATATAACATCTTTAGTTCCCTGCTTCATTTAGTGGGCTTTGCAAGTAATGAGTAGGGTGATTAGGATATTTATATACTTAAAGTTGCTTCTCTAAAGCCTTAGTGCAATTTGTATATCTTTCAGTTGCAGCTTCTAACATCGACATAAAATCTTCCCTTGAGATTGTGCCATTCTCAAGGTCAGCTTTCATAATTTCATTTACCTTTTTAGAGGTCTCACTTAAATCTCTACCTTCTGCAACTGGGTTGATGGAGGCATCTTGATATTTTTTCGGGTAGACACTCAGCGTTTCGATTTGGCAATTAGCCATGCCTTCTGCTACAAATTTAAGTTTTGCATTCGGGTTTTCTTCTGTTGCTAAGGCTTTTGAAAATTGTTTTTTGAGGACAGGGGTAATTTGTTCAACGTAAGCTTTTTTATATTTTTCTGTGTTGGTTTCTGCATGAGCAATATGGGTGAATATGGCTGACAGTATGCTTGCAAGTATGATGTATTTCTTATTCATACATTTCATAATCACTTGTATTGCTCAAAGATATCATTCAAGGGTATTTAGAAAATAATTTATTCTGGTGGATTACCTAGATTTAAATCTGATTCACTTAAACAGACTTTATATTTTTCAATTGCTGCTTGAGTGATTGTCATGAGTTCTTGGTCAGTAATATTACCGTTCTTAATGTCTGTTTGAATAATAGAGTTCAAGTCATCATTTGCCTTCTTGAGACTGATTCCATTTACAATAGGGTTGATTGAAGCATCTTGATACTTTTGAGGGTAGTCCTCGATTGCAATTAATTGGCAACTTGCCATTTTATTTGCAAGTATGGAAACATGTTCATGTGCATCGGCTTCAGACTGCATTTCTAACTCAGAGCCCATGCGTTCTTTTAGTAGCGGAATGAGTTGTGCAGAATAATTATTTTTATATTTTTCAATATCAGATTCTGCATACGCGCTATGTAGCAGTATCATAATAATGATAATCGTGTGTATATAATATTTCATATTAATTATGTTTATTGTTTTAAAGCTTATATGGCTTTGTAAATGAAATGCTAATTTCATTATACTCATGAATACTATGAGAGTAATGATGAAATATAGTGCGAGGTATTAGTGGTAATGCTTACGCTTATGTTTATGAATATATAGTAAATTATTTGAATATCAGTGCTTCTTTATGCTTCAAGCCCATTAGCACGTGTCTCTATTACATAGGTTTTAGAGAAGCGGTCATGCCAACCACGGCCCGTTGCACCAAAAAATGAAAGAGGTTCAAAAGGAATCAATCTGCTCAATGAACGACCAAGTATTTGATTGAATGTAGCGTTGCCACCTTTCTCGTTCACTACTCTTGTGCCGGTTATGAATTTGCCGATCGTTTTACCCGTGTAAAATTCAAATAGTAAGTAATATGAGGAATAAACGATAAAACCCAGGGCAATTTCTTCTATAGGTGTTATGTTTTCGAGACGTTGTAAACCTGTTTCTCCCGATAATAATACAATTGCTACGCCTACGATCATCGAAAAGAAATATATGGCGATGTAGTCTATTAGATAGTTGCCAAAGCGTTTCCAATTTCCTGCAGGGCGTATCTCGTAAAATTTGTCACGATTGGTTTGAATATCGCTTTTAGGTGCAGTATATGGTGAGGAATCACGTCCCATAATGTTTCCTTATTTTATATATAAGCTTATGTTAGGTATTGAAGATATGTTGGAAATTAATCTCGAACCAAAACACCTTCAAAGTGTTTTTGTCCATTAATGTTAACAAATACTTTGTCACCTTCGTTAGGCTTTTGAATATCAATTTTATCTTTGATAAAAGTTTTCATACCTTTGTTTTTGATAGCCTCAATTGTATAAATAAGACGATTATTTAAGTAGATTTCAATTTTTTTTTGCTTAAATAGATCTTCTAAACTGAAATCAGCTTCTATAGACATACCTTTCTTTTTTAAGCACTCAATTTCTATTTCACCTCTTCCTACGCCATGCTTATTCGGGAACTTCACTTCTAATTCCCAGAGCTTTCGATCACCAAATAGTATTGCATAAAGGATGAAAGCACCAACTATCCACACCCAAGTTGGTACGGTAGAAAGTATTGTAGTGATATCATGAATGTCCATTTTAATAATGCAGAATGAATTGATAGATACTGAATAATATAGTGCTTGCTAATGGATTTATGTCTTACTCTGTTTCAAATGTAGCGATTTCTCGCTGAGCGTTAGGAAAGAACAGCTGTTGTCCTTTCAATGTGAATTCAGCAATAGCTTGTTGTCCTTCATTGGAAATTAACCAGTCAGAAAACTGTTTAGCTTCTGTATATTTAATATGCTCATGGCGTTCAGGATTCACTAGTATGATGCCATATTGATTAAATAAGGGTGGATCATTTTCAAATAATAAAGCTAATTCATCACGGTTTTTAAAAGACAACCACGTGCCGCGATCGGTGAGGGCGTACGCATCCATGCCATTAGCAATATTTAATGTTGCACCCATGCCTGCGCCAGCCTCACGATACCATTCTCCGCTATATTGTTGTGCGTCTACTGATGCAAGTGACCACAGTTCTAATTCTTTTTTATGTGTACCGCTGTCATCTCCGCGGGAAATAAAAGGAACTCGGTTTTTGCTAATCAGCTTGAAGGCTTGTGCTGCATGCCTTGTATCTTGAATGTTGGCTGGATCTTTTCTGGGCCCAACAATTACATAGTCGTTATACATGACATCACGTCGTTCTATTCCAAAACCATTTTCTACAAACCTTTCTTCTGAGGTTTTGTGGTGCACAAGTACAGCGTCTGCATCACCGCGCTCACCCAGTTGGAGTGCCCGGCCGGTTCCTACTGCAATTACACGAACATTGATTCCAGTTTTGTTTTTGAATTTTGGAATTAAGTATTCCAACAGGCCTGAGTTGTCTGTAGAAGTGGTAGAGGAAAGCGTGATAAATGTCTCTTCATTCGCATTGGCTGCACCAATAGAAATAAGAAATAGCAGAGTAATATATATCCTACGCATTTTGATTTAATCTCCGTTTAACAATTTTCCAGCAATAAAGTTTTGGGCAGTTTGGCTTTGTGGTTTTTCAAAAAAAACTTTTGCAGAGGTGTGCTCGACCAATTTTCCTTGATGTAAAAATAGTATGTCATTTGCTAATCTATGCGCTTGACCCAGATCATGTGTTGACATGACTACCTTTGTGCCTTCTTGGGCAATAGTTTTTATTAAATGTTCAATGGATGCGGTGCCATTAGGGTCTAACTCTGCTGTAGGCTCATCTAGAAGAATAACATTAGGTTTTAACACCCATGCGCGTGCAATGTTTAAGCGTTGTTGCTCACCACCAGAAAGCACTCGTGCATTACGCTCGGCAAGTTGGCTTAAGCCTGTATGTTCTAGCGCAGCATCGATTAATGAAGGGTAATTGGTTTTATCAATACCATGTAATGACAACACATATTCTAGGTTAGCACGCACGCTCCGACGTAATAAAACGGGTTTTTGAAATATATAGGCACGCCAAGCATTTTGTGGTTTAGGTGTGGTGGCGTTCCAGCGCAAAGTACCTTGATTGGGTAACTCTAGGCCATGTGCTGTGCGTAACAGTAGGCTTTTACCAGCACCATTAGGACCAAGAATGACAGTGATGTCATTGGACTCGATAGTTAGTGTGAGATCATTCAGTAATGCATTACCATTTTTAGTAATGTGCAGATTATTCACCTGCAAAGGTAAAGCATCTATATTACTCATACTAGTTATGGTGTTGGTATGCAGCATGTCTTGCACTCATCACTATTGAAGTAACGATTAATGAAATAGCAATTAATATAATGCCCAATGCAAGGGCAAGTTCAATATCACCTTTACGAGTTTCTAGAGCAATGGCGGTGGTCATTACACGTGTGGCATGATTGATATTTCCACCAACAATTAATACTGCACCTACTTCGGCAATAGCACGTCCAAAGCCAGCAAATACTCCGGTTAATAAACTAAAACGTGTTTCCCATAAAAGTGTTTTCATCATGCGAGAGGCTTTTGCACCGAGTGCACGAAGTTGTTCATAGTATTCAACATTTGCATCTAAGATAGTTTGGCGTGTGAGGGCAGCAATAATCGGCGTAATTAAACAGACCTGAGCAATGATCATTGCGGTGGGCGTAAATAATAAGCCTAGAACACCAAATGGCCCGGAGCGTGACAACATTAAATACACAACAAGGCCAACCACAACCGGTGGTAGTCCCATAAAAGCATTAAGGAGTGCCACAACCAATCCACGCCCATAGAACTTGTACAAGGCCAGCGCAGCACCTAATGGCAGGCCAATAATGCTGGCAATTAAAACTGCAGTCATGCTTACACGTAAAGACAGCCCAATAATTTCTAATAGAGCAGGGTCTAAGTGGAAAATGAGTTGAAACGCTTTGGAAAACGCTTGCGAGAAATCGTTCAAGACTAGTACCAATACATATCGCAGATATTAACTAGATCTGCATGGATATAAAATTATATTTTACGGTTCCCAGAGATGATACCGAATTAAGAAACACGCTAATGCATTATTTGTGGGTAATGCTTGCATTAGCCTTGTAGATGATATGGTTATTGCTTATGAATTAGGCTTTTTTACTGGCATTACGATATCGACTTCTTCTATATCATCATCTAACTTTAAGGAAACTGTTACCGTTACTTCATCATTAGCTTTAAAAGCAGATTTTGGTGTCATAAGCATTAAGTGGAAACTGCCAGGTTCCAGAACAAGTGAACCTCCAGCGGGGATCGGCAGGTCTTTTTGACGGCGCATCTTGGCAACACCGTTTTCTACTATAGTGCGATGAATTTCTACTACATTGAATTGCTCGCTTTTAGCAGACACCAAGGTTCTATCTTGGTCAGTATGATTAATGATGGTCACGTAACCCGCTAATGCACCTGCGTTGGGTGGGCCTTCGCGTACCCAGGCTCCTTCAGTGATGAAAGATTCTTCAGGTGTTTGATTACAGGCCACGACTAGTGTGAGGATTGTTAATAATATTAATTTATACATAAAGTTTACGGTAGTTAACGGGCAATAATAATTCGATTACAATTCATTAAACTTTTATAATTATACCTTGAAATATTTAAATATAAGCAAACATCTGAGAATTTATTATGAGTGAGAGCCCTGATGATCGTATTTATTCGGAAGAACATATTTGGTTAATGTTGGAAACTGACGATGTAGCCACCATAGGTATAACTGATTATGCGCAGACTGAATTGGGCGATATCGTATATGTGGAATTACCTGAAATTGATAATGAGTATCAGTCTAATGCAGCTTGTGCAGTAGTCGAGTCGGTAAAGGTTGCAAGTGATATTTTTGCACCCGTTGAATGCAAAATTATTGAAGTCAATGAGGAGTTGGTAGATTCTCCTGAAGCATTAAATGAATCACCCTATGAAGAGGGCTGGCTTTGTAGAATAGAAATTTTAGATAAATCTTCAATTGACAGTTTATTGAATGCAAGCCAATATGATTCATTAGTTGGCGCATAAGTGTTTAATTATTAAGCACCAGAGAATATTAAAAAAATATTAAATTAGCCATAACGCAGATTATTTCGGAGAAAAAATAATGGCAAAAATTACTTTGCAAGGAAATGAGATACATACAAATGGGAATCTTCCTGAAGTAGGTTCTACAGCGCCTGACTTTGTGTTGGTCAATAAAGATCTAGAAAACGTCTCACTTTCGTCTTTTCCAGGTAAGAAAAAACTAATTAGTATTGTTCCAAGTTTGGATACACCAGTATGTGCGACTTCTACAAAGAAATTTAATGATTATGCAAAAGATCATGAAGATACTGTGATCTTAGTGGTGGCAGCAGACTTACCTTTTGCAATGTCACGTTTTTGTGGTGCAGAGGGTGTTGAGAATGTAATCCCTCTTTCAGTCATGCGTTCAAAAGACTTTTCAAGTGATTATGGTGTATTGATAGAAGACGGTCCGTTAGCAGGCATTACGGCTCGTGCATTAATGGTATTGGATCAGGATAATTCTGTTATACATACAGAGTTGGTAAGTGAAATTGCAGATGAGCCTGATTATGACGCGGCAATACAGGCACTAAACTAATCTTAAGTTTAGATATATTTATCTAGCATAAGTCTAGTTTCAAGTTTCGATGACTTGTGCAATCGCGCTTCTTGCAGATTGCGCAAGGTCTTTTCTAAGTTGATCTTCTGTCTCAAGTGGATCACAAAAAGTAACTTCCGCAATAGTGCGTTTCGCACACATAATTCTAAAAGCATGTTGAATTAGATTAGGACCATCTACATAGGGAACAATTGGGTCAATTTTTGCAGTGGTGTTGCCATCTGATGATGGATAGCGCAAGGCTATGGGTTGTATAGAAGTTTTAGTTTCTATTGCGGCTGCAAATAATCGAGCGTGAAATATATGCACGGATGTACCGTCAGTGGTTTTCGCTTCAGGGAAAGAAGCTACACTATGACCGGCATGTAATTTAACTTTCACCAACTCAACCGCTTCAGCTGCGCCATTTTTAGAACCACGATGGATAAATAATGTACCTGCTTTTGCTGCGAGTGTGCCAATGACGGGCCATTTGCGAATTTCTGCTTTGGATAAAAATGAAACCGGCAATACAGAAGAAATGATTATAATGTCTAACCATGAAATATGGTTAGCGACTATAAATGCAGGTGGTTTTATAGCAGTTCCATGAACTTGTATGTCTATGCCAATTATTTCTGCACTACGATGTAACCAATTTTGAATAATCTTATGTTGTTCTTCACTTAAGTCATGGCTTTGTGTGCCATGTAGTTGAGTATAGGATAAATATAGCCCTTTAAGAAAATGAGCTAAAAGGTGAATGAATCGTAATATGCCGCGTAATGCATTCATAATTTTGTAAACTATAAAGGTATTAATTTGTAGAAGGTTGAATGCTGGTTTCTGCAAGTATATTTAGTAGCTCAGCATAACGATGTACGGGTGCATCACATTGCATGCCTTGACATATGTAGGCGGTTGCACCTTCTTTGTTTGCAGGATTATGCTTCTTTTCGGCAAGTGCTGTAGGTAATGCTTCTACATTTTCTTCAATGGAAAACACCATGCGTTGAGGCGCATAGCCGTGATTACATGCTTCATGCCATTTCGCTAAAGTTTCTTTGTTGCCGCTTAGAATTATAATTTGTGGTGGGTGTAATTGTTCTTCAAACGCATGCAATAAGCTGTTATGACCCAGCGGTGATTG
>CALAJL010000041.1 GCA_937922735.1 uncultured Gammaproteobacteria bacterium
AGCTTCTATACTTAGAAAACTACATAAATCCATGGTTTATCAATTCACAGGCTTAGCTTCCTTTATACTAATAGCGCTCTAATTTAGATAAGTACATATTTATCTGTTCTAGCGTATTGTTAATAGATTAATACATATGTCACCTGATTTTCACTTTGATTTAGAATTAGCCTTGCTTGTTGGGGCGTTGATTACCGGGCTTGTCTGGTTATTGGATAAACTGTTTTTGGGTAATAAGCGACGCAAACGTGCTCTGGAACAATCCTATGAATCAACACATAGTCAAGAATCTATGGAGTCACGAAATCAAGAATATCGAGAGCCGTGGTTTTTAGACTTATGTAAGTCATTTTTTCCTATTCTTCTTATCGTCTTAATTTTGCGATCCTTTATTGCAGAGCCTTTTCGAATACCATCGGGTTCAATGATGCCTACTTTATTGCATGGTGATTTTATCCTGGTAAATAAATTTTCGTACGGTATTCGTTTGCCTGTTTTACATAAAAAAGTGCTGAATATAGGTACCCCGCAGCGTGGAGATGTTGCGGTATTTCGCTTTCCTAAGAATCCAGCAGATGATTATATTAAACGCGTGATAGGTTTGCCTGGTGATCATATTGCTTATCGTGATAAAAAGTTGTATATCAATGGTCAGTTAATGACACAAAATAAGAGCGGAATATATGAAGGTCAAGGCGCTAATAGTGTGATGAACGGTGCGACTATTCTGCGTGAAGATCTTGATCAGCACCCGCACGATATACTATTAAAAAAGATTGGTTATAGTTCTCCAAGTGAATTTATGGTGCCTCAGAACCACTATTTTGTAATGGGTGATAACCGTGATCATAGTAGTGATAGTCGCATTTGGGGTTTTGTTCCTGAGGAAAACTTAGTAGGGCGCGCTTTCTTGGTTTGGATGAATTGGGATTTTGCAGGTAAAAAGTTTAATTTCAATCGTGTTGGGGAAAAAATTATTTAATATGAGGGAATTCAAATGATTACGATGTATAAACAACGTGGTGCAACATTTGTGTTTTGGGTGTTTTTCTTAGCGTTAATGGGTTTTTTGTTAATGCTTGGCGTTAAATTATTTCCAGTGTATTACAAAGGGCTGACCACGCAAAAAATTGTTGAAGAGATTGCGATTGACATGAAAGGTAAAAAACCTAACAAGAAACAATTATGGGAGTCTATTGCCAAAAGAATAAATATAAATGGTATTTATGGTGTTGATAAAAATCATTTTGTTTATGAAAAAAATAAAAACTCTGTTGAATTTGGTTTGGACTATGAGGTTAGAGTTCCTGTTATTGCAAATCTCGATGCAATCGCAAAATTTGATCAACGACAAACGATAATTACTCAAAAATAAGCTTTATTTATAAAACTAAGAAGAAAGTCATTGAGTCTTGTTGAGTTATTGGGGGAAGATCTTTTACGTTCTGAGCACTGTCTTCGGGCTTTAACGCATAGAAGTGTAAGTAGTAAAAATAATGAACGCTTAGAATATTTAGGTGATTCTTTGCTGGGTTTTTTTGTAGCAAACTGGTTGTATCATCATTTCCCATCATACCCTGAAGGGGATTTAACGCGAATGCGTGCACATCTTGTAAGAAAGGACACCTTGGCGGAAATTGCACGAGAACATAATTTTGCTGATCATCTGGTTCTGGGTGCGGGAGAGTTGAAGTCTGGCGGATTGCGAAGATCTTCAATACTGGCAGATGCGCTGGAAGCATTAATTGGCGCGGTTTTTATTACAAAAGGTTACGAGAGTGCATGTGAGTTTATAGAAAAATTATATGTTACTCGATTTGCCAATATTCCTACTATCGATCAACTTAAGGATGCCAAGACCAGATTACAAGAACTACTACAATCTAATAATCAAAGTTTGCCAGAATATAAAATTGTAGAAAAACATGGTAAATCTGGGAATGAAACTTTTTCGGTTCAATGCGTAGTTGAGAATTGTCAAGAAAGTTTTATTGGGGTGGGGACAAGTCGGCGAAAAGCAGAACAAAGTGCAGCCGAATATGCTTTTGTATATTTATCAAATCAAAATTAGTTAAGCACAATAATTTTAAAGTTTAATGGCAATTAAAACACATTGTGGCTTCGTAGCTATAGTTGGCCGTGCCAATGTGGGGAAATCTACTCTTTTTAATGCTCTTTTAGATGAGCAGTTATCCATTGCTACACATAAACCGCAAACAACACGTCATAATATTCGCGGCATCTTGAGTCTAGAATCAACCCAGTTAGTCTTGGTAGACACCCCTGGAATACAGCTGGGTAACAAAAGACTAATCAACAAAGTATTAATTAATAATGCGCTTTCTAGCTTGCAAGAGGTAGATGTGATTTTGATGGTGACCGAGATGGGTCGTTGGGGTGATGAAGATGATTATTTGTTGAAACAAGTTAAACAAGCAAACTGTCCTGTGATATTGGCAATTAATAAAATTGATAGAATTAAAGATAAGCCTGCGCTGTTTCCTATACTGGAAGACGCTAAGTCTCGTTATGAATTTGAAGAAATAGTGCCTATATCTGCATTGCATGATAAAAGCATGAATGTACTAACAAAAGTTTTATCACGTCAGGTGCCTGAGTCTGTGTTTCTTTTTCCAGAAGACGTTACATGGGATCGAGATGATGCTTTTGTGATTTCAGAAATTGTACGAGGTGCTGCCATTACACAGCTACACAAAGAGCTCCCTTATGCAATCTATACAGAAGTTGAAAATTTAGTCTTTGATGAAGATTTGGTAACCATCGATGTTATTATTTGGGTTGAAAAAGATAGTCAGAAACCTATTGTTATAGGTAAGAAAGGGTCAAAATTAAAAGCGATCGGTGAGCAAGCACGAAATAGACTTGAAAGAGTATTTGGTAAAAAAGTAATGCTAAAAACCTGGGTAAAGGTGAAACAGAATTGGCAGGACATTCAAGACATCGTGGCACAATTCGAGCAATAGAATTCAAGAAATTGTTGCTAACGATTTTTTGTAATCACAATTATTACACTATGCATACATTATGAGAATACAGCTACAGCAAGCTTATTGTATGCATGCTCGGCGCTATCGAGAGTCTAGCCGTATAGTAGAGATGCTCACACCTGAACATGGCTTAGTTTCTTGTCTAGGTCATAGTTCAAAGAAAAAAAATTCAAGTGTTGACCTGCTATTCACCCCTTTGCTTATATCATGGAGTGGTAGAGGTGATCTTTTTACGCTCACACATGTGGAGAGCGTATCTGCGAAGCAAGTTTCTACGCCTAAAGTATCTATTGTTGGCATGTATGTGAATGAGCTAATTTTGAAGCTAGTACCTAAGTCTAGCCCCAGCAAAGAAATTTTTGATTTATACAAAAACATAATTCATTTGCTGGAAATTGGCGATAGCCAGGAAAAAGTGCTGCGCTTATTTGAAATTGAGCTGCTTGAGTTAGTTGGGCATGGTCTATCTTTAGACAAAGAGATTGATCATGAAACCCCAATTATTGAAGATGGATTTTATCGGTATGATGTTGGTTTAGGTCCGGCTAGAATTCAGTATGAAAATAACTCATGGAATGTTATTAAAGGCTCTACATTAATTGGCTTGCAATCACCTTTAAGTATGAATGAATCATGCTTATCAGAAGCTAAGCAGCTTATGAGGGGTGTTATAAATTGGCATTTAGATGGACGGCAATTACACAGTCGAGAAATTTTGCAATTTATGCAAGCATAAGCACTAATATAATATAAAAATAAAATGTCAGTTAAATCAAAAGTACGTTTAGGTGTAAACCTAGACCATGTAATGACGATACGCCAAGCGCGTTTCACGCCCTATCCAGATCTAAAGCAAGCGATTGAACTGTCTGAAAAAGCAGGTGCAGATGGTATTACTATGCACTTACGTGAAGACAGGCGTCATATTCAAGATGATGATGTTTACCTTGCCAAACAAGTTATTCAAAGCAGCATGAATTTGGAAATGGCTGCTACAGATGAGATGCGGGATATTGCACTGGATGTTAAGCCAGAAAATTGCTGTATTGTTCCTGAGCATCGTCAAGAGCTGACGACAGAAGGTGGTTTAGATGTTGTAGCGCATGGCGCTAGAATTAAAGATATTACCTCAGCATTAACAGAAGCTAACATTGCCGTTTCGTTATTTATAGAACCAGACCATAAAGTGATTGATGCGTCTGCTGAAGCAGGTGCCCCTGTTATTGAATTACATACTGGTACATATGCAAGTAGTGTAGGTGATAAGCAAGTTCAAGAACTAAAAAGAATAATGAATGCTGTAGCACATGCAGCATCCTTGGGATTGGTAGTGAATGCTGGGCATGGACTACATTATGAAAATGTTGCGCCGATCGCGAATATTGAGCATATGTTTGAATTAAATATTGGTCACTCTATTGTGGCTTACGCATTATTTGTTGGGTTGGAGACAGCCGTGCAAGAAATGCGAACTAAAATGTGCACATAACTAATAATAAAAATATGAGAATTATAGGTACAGGGGTCGATATTGTTGAGATAGCAAGAATTACTCAATCATTAGAAAAGTTCAGTGCAAAGTTTGCAGAAAAAATACTTCATAATGAAGAGCTAAGTGAGTTTGAAAATTCAAACAATAAAGCTGCCTTTTTAGCCAAACGATTTGCAATCAAAGAATCTTTTGCTAAGGCAATGGGTACGGGTATACGAGATCATGTGCATTGGCATGTAATGTATGTGAAACATGATGATAAAGGTAAGCCTTTATTAAATTTCACCAAAGATTTTGCAGAGAAAATTCATGCGGACAATCTAGATGTGCACATTAGTGTTTCAGATGAAAAAAAATATGTAGTCGCACAAGCGTTAATCGTAGAAAATAGTCCATAAAAATCATTACAATAACTGTTATATAAATGAATATTCCTACAATAGAACAATTTATTGGCAATACACCATTGGTCAAGCTTCAGCGTTTGCCAGGTAACACCTCTAATGTGATTTTAGCAAAACTGGAAGGAAATAATCCTGCGGGCTCAGTGAAAGACCGTCCTGCGTTGAGTATGATTGTGGAAGCGGAGAAGCGTGGTGATATTAAGCCTGGTGATGTATTAATTGAGGCGACGAGTGGTAATACTGGTATTGCCTTAGCGATGGTAGCAGCAATGAAGGGCTACATTCTCAAGTTAATCATGCCAGAGAATATGAGTATGGAACGACGTCAGTCGATGCAAGCCTTTGGTGCAGAGCTTATTCTTGTGACCGTTGAAGAAGGAATGGAACATGCGAGGGATTTAGCGTTACAGATGCAAAGAGAAGGTAAGGGGAAGGTATTGGATCAATTTGCAAACCCAGATAATCCATTAGCGCATTATAAGACTACAGGTCCTGAAATTTGGCGTGATACAGAGCATAAAGTTACACATTTTGTAAGTTCTATGGGTACTACCGGCACAATAATGGGAACCTCTAAATTTCTTAAAGAAGTAAATTCAGAAATTCAAATTATAGGAGTCGAACCATCGGAAGGTTCAAAAATTCCAGGCATACGCAAATGGCCAGAAGGATATGTTCCGAGCATTTTTAATACTGAAAATATTGATCAAATTATTCAGGTAACGCAAGAAGAGTCAGAAGTGATGATGCGTAGATTGGGTAAAGAAGAAGGAATCTTTTGTGGGGTGTCATCGGGTGGCGGAATGGCCGCAGCATTAAAACTTTCCGAGCAAGTCGAGAATGCGGTAATAGTAAGTATTGTATGTGATCGTGGTGATCGCTATCTGTCAACTGGCGTTTTTGGTCAGTAAGGTAAACAGGCAAAATATGAATACTTTAGTTTTTGATATAGAAACAGTGCCTGATGTAGAGTCGGGTAAGAAAATTTATGACTTAGAAGGCTTGCCTGATAAAGATGTGATTAAAGCAATTGAGCACATGCGAAATCAGCAAACCGGTAATGATTTTATGCCGCATTATATGCAACGCATTGTGGCCATTTCAGCAGTTTTAGCAACACATGATTCAGTAAAGGTTTGGTCACTGGGTGATGTAGATTCATCAGAAAAAGAATTACTTAAACGTTTCTATGATGGTGTAGAAAAATATAACCCAACCATCGTTTCATGGAATGGCGGTGGTTTTGATTTACCGGTTATGCATTATCGTTCATTGTTGCATGGTGTTAATGCACAGCATTATTGGCAAATGGGTGATGATGATACAAGTTTTCGTTATAACAACTATATAAGCCGTTTTCATTGGCGGCATATTGATTTAATGGATGTCTTAGCAGGATTTCAAATGCGTGCCAATGCAAAGTTAGATCATATTGCCACTATGCTGGGTTTCCCTGGTAAGTTGGGAATGGATGGCAGCAAAGTATGTGGTGCATTTTTGGAAGGGGAAATTGAAGAAATTCGCAATTACTGTGAAACAGATGTATTGAATACCTATTTAGTATTTCTTCGATTTGAGCTCATGCGCGGTAAAATTTATGAAAAAGAATATGAGCGAAAATGTGAACAAGTTAGAGACTATCTGTCTGATTCCGGTGAGGAACACTTAGAAGAATTTTTAAAAGCTTGGGTTTAGTAGTTTAACGATGTCCGCTTACGACCCAAAGCGGACATTCGCATAACATTCATATAAAACAGAATGAAAACTAAAAAACAGCAGCTATCTGATTATCTCGATGAGAATGGGTGGGAAGTTGTTAAAGTTCATGACAATGATATTGAATGGTGGGGGGATGAAGTTTGGGAGCTAAACTCACGCCGGACACCTAATGGTGTTCAAGCATTTATAACCTTTCTAGTAGATCCACAACATGAAGGTAATAGAAGAAAAGGAGAAAGTGTTTGGGCGCTCGGCAGCACTTCTAAATTTCCAATAACTCGTTTTGAAGCAGAAGAAAATGGGATAATATCGTTTGGAACAGGGTTTAAAAATCAAATAAACGAATTTTTAAATCAGTTAGAGCGGTTACGCACAAGTGTTTGAATGTCCGTTATTGGCCGAATGCGGACATAGCGCTAAAAAAACTTTAAATTGAAAGCATCATCCAAGATGCGAATCTAATTCGCACATCCATGTGCTCACTATTGTCCGAAAGCGGTCATTCTTAATAAC
>CALAJL010000042.1 GCA_937922735.1 uncultured Gammaproteobacteria bacterium
AGAAGATTTAGAAACCGCACAAGAAATGGCAAATGATTCTGATAAAGAAATGAAAGTCATGGCCCAAGAAGAAATAAAGAGTGCTGAAAAAGCATTAACCCAACTTGAGCTAGACCTACAAACATTATTACTACCTAAAGATCCTCATGACGAAAGTAATGTTTTTTTAGAAATTCGTGCAGGAACAGGAGGCGACGAAGCAGCAATTTTTGCAGGAGACCTACATCGCATGTATACGCGCTTTGCTGAAAACAAAGGCTGGAAAGTTGAAATCATGAATGCAAATGAAGGTGATCATGGCGGCTATAAAGAAATAATTGTAAAAATTATAGGCAAACAAGTATTTTCTAATTTGAAATTTGAATCGGGTGCACATCGCGTACAACGTGTCCCTGAAACAGAGTCTCAAGGACGTGTTCACACCTCAGCCGCAACGGTCGCCGTCATGCCAGAAGTTGATGAAGTAGGTGAAATTGAAATCGACACCTCTGACTTGCGCATCGACACTTTTCGTGCATCGGGTGCTGGTGGACAACACGTCAACAAAACAGACTCTGCCATTCGACTGACTCACTTGCCTACTGGCGTGGTGGTTGAATGTCAGGATGAGCGTTCTCAACACAAAAACAAAGCACGCGCAATGTCATTATTAAGCGCGAAATTATTAGACCAGGAACGTCAAAAACAATTTGACGAACAAGCAGAAACACGCCGTAACCTAGTTGGAAGCGGAGATCGCTCTGAACGCATCCGAACCTATAACTTTCCCCAAGGTCGGGTAACGGATCATCGCATCAACCTAACGCTCTACAAACTGGACGATATGATGCAAGGTAATGTAGATCAAGTTATTGAACCCTTACGAAGCGAGCACCAAGCAGACTTACTCGCAACGATGGGCGAATAATGAAACAGGCAAAATGACACTTAAAGAAGCTGTAGACATTGCTGGCACCAAACTTTCACCATTAAGTGACAGTCCAAAACTCGATGCACAACTCCTGCTTTGCCATGCATGTAACTTTGAGCCCACAAAAATAATCGCTCACCCCGAAAAAGAGCTTGATGACCGAGAACGTGAAAAATTTTTATCTAACTTGCGTCGACGAGCACGAGGCGAACCGCTTGCCTATATCACAGGAAGCAAAGAATTCTGGTCCCTCGAATTAATGGTTAACGAGCATGTATTAATTCCAAGACCTGACACAGAGTTACTAGTTGAACTGGCACTGGGAACCATCTTAAATATAAAATCACCTGATATCTTAGAATTAGGAACTGGTTCTGGGGCCATAGCGATTGCGATTGCCAAAGAACGAGCGGATTGCAATATCCTAGCAACCGATATCTCCTTACCAGCATTAGCACTAGCCAAATTGAATACCGAAAAACACCAAGCAGACATCACTTTTGTCCAAAGCGATTGGTATAAGAATCTCCCAGAGGATAAACATGATGTAATTATTTCTAATCCACCCTATATCGACAAAAACGATGTGGATTTAGACAAATGTGTAGCTGAATACGAACCCAAACAGGCATTAATTAGCGAAAATAATGGGTTGCACGCATTAAGTGAAATCATTAGTGCTGCACCAAGCATGCTGAAACAAAACGGCACTCTAATCGTTGAACATGGATATCAACAAGCAGCTGTAGTGAATGAATTATTTATTAATGCAAATATCAATAATATCAGTACACATAAAGATCTTGCAGGAAACCCTCGCAGCACCATGGGAAATCTTTAACGTCGTTTTTTCAATCCCTGTATTAACAATTATTTTTTGTTAACCAGTATTAAGTTCTATTACATATCATTTGTTCAAATACGCACTTAATAATAAAAAAATACCCGCCTAAGTAAACATCACTTTTACCAAATTGATTCAAGAATAATAGATGAACGATAGAGCTTTAATTACAAAAAATTACCTGGGAATGGTAATTAGTTGCATGGAAAGAAAGGGCTATGATTTTCAAGATTTTGAAATTACATCTGAACGAGTGCACAGCTATAAAGACGGAAAACCTGACTCCAAGTTTATCCTATATATTTTCCGAGTAAGTTCAAATGTTGAAAAAAATTATGTGGTCGATGAAGACTCTAGTTTTTTAGACGCCCTTTGCAAAGACTTAATTGCCAGAACATTCGATTCAACTCTTATCCTATAACCCAAAGCTGATAAAAGGTTTTATCGAAAAATAAAGAATTATTACCGCAAAACCTATATATAAAATTAATTGCATCGGACTTGCCAACCATTCACTAGAGATACTTTTTTTACTTCGATCTCTTTTTGACTGCTCATGCTCCGCCCTTACTCTTAATTGCCGAGCTTTCTGATATTCATCAATAAGACATTTAGCTTGCTCTAATTGATCATCATCACGCAACCAAATTGATGGCATGGATATCCCCCAGTTACCTGCTGGTGTTTCATAGTGATCGATATTATTTTCTTCAAGAAGTACACGAATATCTTCCGCTTCGTCTTCTGGAACATTTCTAAGTCTGAATACTGGAACAGGCATAATATAGGTTGCGCAATAATAAATTTACAAACTAAAGTGAAGCACTTAAGTATATTTCAACTCTTAATTAACTATATAAATGCTTTATATCAATCAGCAGAGAATTCATCAGCACAGCGTCATCAATAAATTGAATTTTATTGTCAACGAAAGGATATTTTTTTAACAAATGCTCGCGAATATGCTCTTCAATATCATCTAGAGTAAATATTTTCATATTCCAATCATGAAATTCGGTACTGACAACACTTTCAAAGCTAATTAACTCAACATCATAATGCTGCTTATCTTTAATGATTTTTGCATAAACGCTGTTAATAAATTTAGATTGCCCCTCTAGAACCTGCAAAAAACGGCCATCAGAAACTGCAAGGATGCCGCAAATACCTAATTGCCTATTAGCGCTTGCGGCACGATTAGCTAGTCTTGACAGTGCATCAGCATTTAGCACTTCAGGTTTAGCTATACTTCTGTAAATTAAACGACAAGTTTTCATTTAATCTCACTTAGCGCAGTATTTAGACAAACTATAAAGAAATTTTACATAGTAGGTGTCATTTATTTAAGCTTTTCTTTAAGCAAATCATTTACTTGTTTTGGATTCGCTTTTCCCTTGGAAAGCTTCATCACTTGACCCACAAAAAAGCCAAACACTTTATCTTTACCCGATCTATATTGCTCCACTTGGCCAGGATTATCGTTAACCACCTGCTCAACTAATGCCTCAATCTCACCACTATCAGTAATTTGCTTTAATCCTTTGGCTTCAATAATTACATCAACATCCCCTTCACCAGACCACATTGCTTGAAACACTTCCTTGGCAATTTTACTTGAGATGGTGTTATCTTCTATACGTCCAAGCAAACCTGCTAACATCGAAGCTGAAACCGGGCTATTTTCTATTTCAAGACCGTCTTGATGCAAAGCTGCACTAAGATCACCCAACACCCAGTTGGCCGCCAATTTATATATTTTTGGTAAAGCTTTTGAATCTGCCTTTTCCTTTGAAACTCTTGCCACTTCTTCGAAATACTCAGCTGTTTCTTTGCTCATGGCGAGATTTTCTGCATCGTACTCGCTTAAATCATAATCTTTTTTAAACCGTATAATCTTTTCTGTTGGTAGTTCAGGTAATTGTTTTCTAAGCTCTTCAATAAATTCAGGCTCGATAATTACCGGTAACAAATCTGGATCTGGGAAATATCGATAATCATTTGCCTCTTCTTTAGATCGCATCGATCTAGTTTCATCTTTATTCGCATCATAGAGACGCGTCTCTTGCACAATTCGACCACCCTCTTCAAGCACATCTATTTGTCGCTCAACTTCATGATTAATCGCACGTTCCACAAATCTAAACGAGTTTAAGTTTTTAGTTTCGGTGCGCGTACCGAATTCCTCTTGCCCTTTAGGGCGTATAGATACATTTGCGTCACAACGAAATGAACCCTCTTGCATATTGCCATCTGATATTCCTAGATAGCGCACAATGGAATGAATTTTTTTCATATACGCCACTGCTTCTTCTGCTGTGCGCATATCTGGCTCCGACACAATTTCTATTAAGGGTGTACCGCAACGGTTTAAATCAATGCCTGTAGAATCAGGAAATTCCTCATGCAAAGATTTCCCTGCATCTTCTTCTAAATGCGCTCGCGTGATACCAATAGTTTTTCGACTACCATCACCCAGAACAATATCTAATGTGCCATGCTCAACAATTGGAAACTCTAACTGGCTAATTTGATAGCCTTTAGGCGAATCAGGATAAAAGTAATTTTTGCGGTCAAACACAGAGCGTTCTGCCACATTTGCACCCACCGCTAAACCAAACATTGCCGCCATGCGAACCGCATCTTTATTAAGCACTGGCAACACACCCGGAAGACCCAGGTCAACAGCACATGCCTGAGTATTAGGATTCGCACCATATGCAGTTGAGGCGCCCGAAAAGATTTTACTGTCGGTAGCCAACTGCACATGAATTTCCAAACCAATAACGGTTTCCCACTGCATAACTATTTAAACACCTTACTCATTAAATTTTGTTCACTGAAATATCTTGCTAAAATTATCACTCAAAACCAGAAGGAGATTTTTTATGCCAATCGGTATCCAGTTGATACTGATGCGCAAAATTTAATAATTTCTCTTCCTCAAAATAATTTCCAATTAACTGCATACCTACTGGCAAATCACTCTGCTGATCATTTACAAACCCACATGGCACAGACATCGCAGGCACACCCGCCAAATTAATTGAGATAGTGTAAATATCAGACAGGTACATCGTTACTGGATCAGCTGTCTTTTCACCAATCTTAAATGCTGGTTCAGGCGTAGTTGGACCCAAAATTACATCCACTTGCTCAAACGCTTTTTTAAAGTCTTCACTGATTAAACGTCGTATTTGCTGGGCTTTTAAGTAATAAGCATCGTAGTAACCCGCAGACAATGCATAAGTACCAATCATGATGCGACGTTTCACTTCATCGCCAAACCCTTCGCTACGACTACGATCATACAAATCACGCAAATCTTGCGGCTCATCACAACGATATCCATAGCGCACACCATCAAAGCGCGACAAATTTGAAGAACACTCCGCCGGTGCAATTACATAATAAGCAGGAATAGCTAATTTGGTATTCGGCAAACTAATACTTTTAATTTCACAACCTTGTTGCTCATACCAGGCAATTGCATTCTCTATAACGCGCTTAACATCCGCACTTAATCCTTCACTGAAATACTCTTCTGGTACGCCGATCACTTTGCCTTTTAACGAATCATGTAATGAAGCATTTAATAATTGGGTATATTCAGGCACTGGCTTGTCTAAACTTGTGGAATCTTTTTCATCAAAGCCTGCCATAGCTTGCAACATATATGCACAATCTTCAGCGGATTTTCCGAATGGACCACCCTGATCCAAACTTGAGGCATAGGCAATCATGCCAAAACGCGACACACGCCCATAGGTTGGTTTCAAACCGGTGATACCGCAGAGTGCTGCAGGCTGACGTATTGAGCCACCAGTATCTGTGCCCGTGGCCAGTGGCGCAATACGTGCAGCCACTGCGGCAGCAGAACCGCCCGACGATCCACCCGGAACACGATCTTTGTTCCAGGGGTTTTTAACAGTACCGTAGTAACTACTTTCATTAGACGAGCCCATTGCGAACTCATCCATATTCGTTCTTCCTATCGTAACGCAACCTGCCTGATCTAATTTTTCAACCACCGTTGCATCATAAGGCGCAATAAAATTATCCAACATTTTTGAACCGCAACTGGTTTTTACGCCATGCATACAAAAAATATCTTTATGCGCAATTGGCACACCCGTTAAGAGGCTATGCTGGTTGTCTTTTATTAATTTATCTGCATGAGCAGCTTGCAATAACGCGCGCTCACTTAATTCTGTTATAAACGCATTGAGATCATTGAATTTTTGCATGCGATCTACAAAGCATTGCGTTAGCTCAACACTCGAGAATTCACCGTTACGTAAACCATCAACTAGTTGTGATACCGAAAGTTCGTGCATGAATATTTAATAGAAAATAATGAAGTGAATAAAAAATTATTACTCAATGACTTTAGGCACTAAGTAAAGGCCTTTTTCTGCGGACGGCGCAATAGTTTGAAATGTATCTCGTTGATCATTCTCCGTCACTTTATCTTCACGTAACCGCTGGGTAGCATCTAGCGGATGGGCCATAGGCAAAATATCTTTGGTATCTACAGCATTCATTTGCTCCACTAAATTAATGATACTGGATAAATCATTTGCGTATTGCTCAACTTCTTCTTGCTTAATTTGCAATCGTGCAAGATTTGCAATTTTCAAAACTTCATCAGGTGATATAGACATGCTGTTAACTATAAGTAGGTTTCATATTGTATTTATTGTAGCGCGCCGACAAAAAAGAACACTATCCATATCGCTATCTTGCCGTGTTATTTCATGAGAATAATTTTATAAGTACAGAACAAAACTATCATACTTATGCTTGCCTTTTAATGGCTCACCAAATGGCTCATTTAATGGCCAATTTAATGGCTTGCCGAATATTTTAGCCACTGATAGAGTACGCTAACTCACGAATATAACAGCACAAATTATCCCATATGTTTAAACGCTTCCTCGGGGCCTTTTCCAACGACTTATCGATAGATCTAGGCACAGCTAATACGCTGATTTACATGCGTGATAAAGGCATTGTCCTCAATGAACCTTCTGTTGTGGCCATACGTAGAAACCCTGAAGGTGGTCAGCGTACCGTAGAGGCTGTCGGCGCATCGGCTAAAAGCATGCTAGGGCGCACACCTACCAATATTGAAGCCATTCGACCACTAAAAGATGGCGTTATTGCTGACTTCACCACGTGTGAAAAAATGCTCCAACATTTCATCAAAAAAGTTCATGAAAGGCGATATTTCAGACCTAGCCCAAGAGTATTGGTATGTGTTCCATGCGGCGCCACTCAAGTAGAACGTCGCGCAATCAGAGAATCTGCCATGGGTGCTGGTGCACGTAAGACCTATTTGATTGAAGAACCCATAGCAGCAGCGATAGGTGCAGGCTTACCAATAGAGGAAGCTCGTGGCTCTATGGTATTAGACATTGGCGGCGGCACATCTGAAGTAGCCGTTCTTTCGCTAAATGGTATTGTATATTCGTCCTCTGTACGTATTGGTGGTGACAAATTTGACGACGCCATTATCAATTATATTCGTCGTAACTATGGTGTACTAATTGGCGAATCCACTGCTGAACGTATCAAGCATGAGATTGGTACGGCTTACCCTGGCAAAGAAATGATGGAAATTGAAGTTAAAGGCCGCAATCTTTCAGAAGGTGTACCGAAAAGCTTCTCACTAAACAGCAATGAAATTCTAGAATCATTACAAGAACCTCTGTATGGAATCATCAGTGCGGTGAAAACGGCGCTCGAACAAACCCCACCCGAGCTTGGTGCAGATGTTGCTGACCGAGGTATTGTTTTAACGGGTGGTGGCGCGTTACTCCGCGACTTGGACCGCCTGATTATGGAAGAAACCGGTATTCCAGTTGTAATTGCTGACGACCCACTCACTTCAGTAGCACGTGGTGGTGGCCGAGCATTAGAACTTATGGACGAGCTTGGCAACGAGCTCCTCACCGTCGACAGCTAGAAAAAAGTTCTATTCATGATGTTGTTTCGTTAAATATCTAACTTAACGCGCATATGCATGCATATATCCACCTCACCTTTATCATCATTATTTGCCTCAACTAAAAATATATCCATACCGCCCAAATACGATATTGTTCTCGCTGACGCGTATCAAGTTATTGGTTATTATTACGCACTTAATCTGTGCGTAATGTGTAAATGATGGAGACTTTGCTATAAAATCGCTGTTCGGTCTTGGACCTTCCACCTCTGCAAAATTAATCATGCTCATGATTGCGTCGATCGTAATGATGACAGTGGACCATCATTTCCAACACTTGAGTACAGTTCGTCAAAGCATAAGCGTGGCCGTCTACCCTATTGAATATTTAGCAGGCATACCTTCAAAAGTATACAACTGGGGCGCAGAAGCTTTATCAGGCCGTAACAAATTACTGCGTGACAATGCTGAACTTCGTGCAGATCAGATTCGTTTAGAGTTACGCCTACAAAAACTTGCAACACTCGAGCAAGAAAATACACGACTACGTGAAATGCTTTCCTCTGCAAAGTATTTTGAAAAAGAACGCATATTAATTGGTGAACTATTATCGGTTGATCTAGACCCTTACCAGCAACGTATAGTCGTCAACAAAGGCACACGAGATGGTGCTTATGAAGGTCAACCTTTATTAGGCGCAAAAGGCATCATCGGGCAAATCGATAAGGCTGGGCCCTTCAACTCTGTTGCATTATTAGTCTCAGACCCAAACCATGCATTACTTGGAGTCATTGCACGCAGTGGACAACGCAGCTTAGTGGTTGGCACCGGCAACATTCAACAACTTGAATTATTGCACTTAACCAGCACAGCAGATATTCAAGTTGGTGACTTAGTGATTACCTCTGGTCTAGATGATCGCTATCCCTCTGACTATCCGGTTGCAGAAGTTACCAGTATCAAACAAGTAGCGGGTGACCCGTTTGTTAAAGTTGAAGCCAAACCTTTAGTTGACTTAAACAGCATACGCGAAGTGTTATTAATTTGGCCAAGCGCTGCTGATGCTGACTACAGTGTAGAAAATAATGCAGGAAATTCACTCGATGATAACGTTGTCGATCAGATTACAGGTTCACGAAATTAATTATTAAATGACAAACATTTATTAACAAATTGAACACTAGTTATAACGTAATGAGTATTAATGGATAATTCATCAGAATTTTTTACAGTCATGGTTACTTTTATTGTAGCGACGATACTAATGATCATGCCCCTGCCTGATTGGGCACGCTCTTATCGACCTGAATGGATTGCTTTGACGCTTATTTATTGGAATATCTTTGCGCCAAAGAAAGTAGGTGTAGGAATAGCTTGGATGCTGGGCTTATGCGTTGATGTAATTCAAGGCGCACTTCTAGGGCAACATGCATTAGGTTTTGCGATAACCGCCTATATCGCCATTCGCTTTCATCAACGTGTGCGTGTCTATCCGTTGCACCAACAAGCCATGTTTGTTGGCATGATTTTATTACCGTATATGAGTATCTCTTTATGGATTTTAGGCATCCTAGGACAAGACCCTAAAACCTGGATCTACTGGGCACCGGTGATCACTAGTGTTCTAGTATGGCCATGGATATTTTTAGTGCTACGCGCCTTACGAAAATCAGGATCAATTTATTAACCTAGCTTTTTTATTAATCTAACTTTTACCAGACGGATTAGTGTACTCATCATTCAATTGCTGAACGAATCGATTAGCATCTTCACGAATTTTCATTAGTTTCGAGCGTGCATGCTTATTCCAGCCAACTACAAATGGACGAGCTAATGGTTGATACCAATGCGTGTTTCGCAAAAAACCATTACGAACACTGCCTGTTAATTCTTTTTCAGTTAACAATCTGGCGACCCACTTTGCTACCAGCCTTCTAATAATTTGGTGGATACCAAACATGAATAAAAACGCTAATATAATCGCCGTCACTATCCCTGTTGTTCCAAAGCTATCAAATGCCGTTCCGCTACCAAGATGCTTAATAAAATAAATCAGCATAGCTAAAAACACAGGCAGTAGTATCAAAATATCTATCATCAATACACGCTTTACCCAGGTGCGTGTTGCTTCTTGCACCCTTGGTACTAAATTATTTTCAATTTGATTAGCCGTATTTTCTAATGAGCCAATAATACGGTATATACGCTCTACACTAACTTCAGAGATGCGTTGGTATATTTCACCTAGATCATTATCGCGCTTACGTTGATATCGATCCCGCAATGCTTTGTCTTCAATGTGAACGGCTGCATCCTCATTATAAGTTGAATAAAAACGACCACTCACCAAACCACCTGACGACAACGCACGCTGCCAAGCTGCTACAACTTCTTCTGCATTATCTTCACCCGCTGTAGTGTCAATTTGATTCAATATAAATAAAACTTTATTTGAGTCATTGCGCCGCACTGTACCTGCCACTAAATGCTCTAACGTATCACGCATCGCACCTGGTTCTGGATGACGCGCATCAAACAACACAAGAACCAAATCAGACAAATTAATTATGTGATCCGTAATCCGCAAAGTAGATGTCCGTTGTGCATCCGCATCAAACCCAGGTGAGTCAATTAAAATTTTGCCTTTTATTAAATCTGTCGGACATGTTTTAAGCTGCAGGTATGTATCAATTCGTGAACCTTCACCTGCAGATACTTTTTCAATTTCATCACTGATTTGATAAAACGGGAAACGCGGATCAGAATCCAATGCTAGACCGGGCAGCACTCTTACTTTGTCATCACTGCTGTAACAAATAACGGTAAACTTATCGTCGACGGCTTGATTACCAGTCTTTTGTAAATCAGTTTGCACAAAGTGATTAATAAAGGTGGACTTGCCGGCTGAAAAAGTGCCTAGCACAGAAATTAACGGCCACCAGGAAATATCGGTGGTATAGGATTCTTTATTTGTAAGCAGCCCTAATTTGTAAGCAAGCTTATCTAATTCACAAAAATGATCGACCACTTCCACCAGCAGTGGATTTTCATTTTTGATATGACTGCGAAGACTTTTTATTCTTGCCTTAAGATTAGCATCTGGACCAGTAAGCATTTAATGTCCTATTAAATGTAGCGATAAAATGAATTGATCGTTATTGTCGCATATAGCGAATCATCTGCAAGTAAGTGCGAGTAATTATTCCCGCTTATTGAAAAATCTTCCAGAACTATCTACTGGCAACATTCCCATGACTTTATCTACGCATCTTATATGCCCAGTATTATTTAGCCCGTTATATTATTGAAGTACTTTTTTTATCCCAGTTATATGAAAAACTGCTTCATGGAAACCTGTTTATGGATGTTTCATCCGCATTTTTTTTAATTGCTCTCTAAATTTTATACATGGATCTTCATCTGTATGACTAGGCGTGAAGTATAAAATATCATATAACTTCGACTCATCCTGGAGATAAGCTTTAGGGTTTTCTTCATCTTCTCGTACCGGCATGAAAGCAACTGATAAATACGATGTTTCATTAAAGCTTCTGCGTAGTTGCATGGGGACACCATAGTCATTTCTCACATGACCACTACCTGCAATGAATACTACTGGTAATTTTTTCTCAAGCTTTTTATCAAGCAAGGTAGTTGTCATTATGCGATCACGCTGCATTTGTGCACGTGACATAAAATTAATAAATCCTTGATTTGCATGACCACAATGAGAATCAATGATTATTTTTTCAAGCTTTGTGAAATTATCTTGCGTGTAAGAGTACTCGCGCAATACATTTTGTATTGTTTCTTCAGGTTGATCATTAGACCAACGGTGTAGTTTGTCACTACTGATATTACCCGCATGCAGCTCAAGCTGGTGATGAACAACTGATTCTAAAATTGGTGCGTACAATTCCCATGACCAACCTTCATTTAACATGCTTGCTAATTCTTGCAATTCATTCGGTTTTTCCCAAATTTTCGGCTGATTTTCCCAGGCATCTATAGATAGCATCTCCATTACGATAGTTGGTTTAGTGCCTGATGCTGCCAAAGTATTTATCACCTCTGCTTGGAGCACATGATGATCTGCATTGGAATGCACCTCACCCAAAAGAACAAAGTCATACTGCATCAGCTCTCTATTGAACTGTTCTACAGAAAGCCATGCGTTTTTATGGGTATCCCATATCTTTCCCACCAACTTGTTATTTTGAAAAAAAGGCGACTGCCAGCCCTCAGGCTCTTGCTTAGCTGTTACACTGTTTTGGAAAACGAATAATAGCCATATCAAAACAGTCAGTAGGTATTTTTGGCTGTGCATCAATTTATTTATGTTATTTAAGGTCATCACTCATATTCATAATGGAATTTAGAATATTAACTACAACACAAGAGCTAGTAACGTTCTGCAAAACATCACATGACGTTGTTTGGTTAGCGCTTGATACAGAGTTTATACGTGAAAGGACTTACTATCCAAACCTATGTCTTATTCAAATTGCCTCTGATCGTGATATTGTTTGCGTTGATACCATTGCTATCAAAGATCTGTCGGCGCTTAAAAGGCTGCTATATCAACCCTCTATTACAAAAATATTCCATTCAGCAAGCCAAGACCTGGAAATATTTGTCAATCTTTTTAACGAAGTCCCCACGCCAATGTTTGACACTCAGATTGCTGCAAGTTTATTAGGGTTTGGAGATCAGGTAAGTTATGCGTATTTAGTAAACGAGATCTGTGGAATAGAGCTTGATAAATCACTCTCTCGCACTAACTGGGAGCGCAGACCATTAACAGTTGAAGAGATTCGATATGCTGTAGATGATGTTAAATACTTAGCGAAAGTATATCTCCATTTAAAAAATAAACTTACTGAAGAGCAACGTAGCCATTGGTCTGAATTCGAGTGCAAAAATTTATCCGCATTAGAAAAATACAAAGTAGACACAAACAACATTTGGCAATCCGTTAAAGGAGCAGGAAAATTAGAATCAGCTCAGCTCGTGGTACTCAAACAGCTTGCTCAATGGCGCGAACTTCAAGCAATTGCAGAAAATAAACCCCGCCGCTGGGTAATAAGTGACAAAGCTCTGCTTAGTCTAGCCATCAAACAACCACTCAATACTGCATCACTAGAACATGTAGAAGATATTAAGCAAGAACATGTAGGGTATGTTGACGCACTTTTTGAGGAAATTACTATTGCTAAAAATATTCCGGAAACAGAATGGCCCGAAGCCAATCTTCACCAACCGTTAACTAATGAACAGCGAAAAGTAATTAAACAAGCACAATCTTTTATTCGTGAACGTGCAGAGGAACTTAATGTTTCACCTAGTTTATTAGCGACTCGCAGCGTAGTTGAAAAGCTTGTTCGTGGAAAACGAGAATTGGATATTTTATCTAGCTGGAAAAAAGAGCTTGTTGGCGATGAGTTAGTGGAATTAATTGAATCAAGCCAACCCTTCTAGGACTCATCTGAATGATAACCAAATGATACGCTATGGTCTTGGTTTACAATACATGAGGTTAAGGGCGCGTGATTCACTACATCTCATTATGATATGGCCAATGCGATATTGTATAAATAATCACTTTATAGATAATTAATGATATGACTACTGATGAAATTCAAAAACTAATTGAAGCCGGTGTGCCAAACTCCAAAGCTATGGTTAGCGGTGGCGAAGGCAAATATGAAGCCATTGTAGTAAGCGAAAGCTTCAAAGACTTGAGCATGATTAAAGAACACCAGATGGTGTACGCAACCGTCAAACCACAAATTGCTAGTGGTGAGTTGCACGCTTTAAGTATTAAAGCATTCACACCTGAAGAATGGGAAAAACAACAGTAATAATTAAGGTGCTTTTCACAAAAGCACCCAAGTTTGTTAATTTAATATAAGTCTACTTTAAGCTGATAAAGCTAAAGCACTTAGCTTAGTTAACTTTAGTGCTTACCTTCGTCATCTATATTAACTACTGATAAACCTGTCTGGCGTGCATAGTATTCGGAAACGTTTTTCATTTCTTTCTCACTAAGTGCAGCAACTATGCCTGCCATAATGGCATTTTTACGATCGCCGTTCTTATAAGACTTTAAAGAATGGAACATATAATCAGCATATTGTCCTGCAAGACGCGGGAAATTAGGTGTAGGGCTATTCCCGTCTGCGGCATGACAAGCCACACATTGCGTAGAGACTTCTTCACCACTCCTAGCTGGGGGCGCTACTTCATGGTCAGAATCATGACTCTGTTTTTCAGCGAAACTTGGTGCTGCCACAACTACGAAAAATAGACCAACGATAATATTGACGAATAATTTTTTCATGAGATAACTTCTAAAAGTAAAATTTAAAATACTAACGCCTAGAATATTCTAGACATTACGTTTAATTATTGTAATGACTGAAAATAAGCAGCAATATCTGCCATATCTTCTTCACTCATGCCTGCTGTTTGTGCCTGCATGGTGCCATGATTGCGTTCGCCAGACTTGTAACCTTTCAGTGCAGCAACAATATAATCCGCATGCTGGCCACCAAGCTTTGGAACGTGATAGGTTGGATATACATTTGTGTAACTAGCTACACCATGGCAACCCAAACAAGTTTCTGCTTTTAATTTTCCTTGCTCTATATTTCCTGCAGCAAAACTTGCAGATGAAGCAAACAATCCTATAGCAATAATCAATGTTGTTGTGCGTAAAATGAAACGCATAGCTGATTCTCTCCGTAGAAGTTATATGGCTAAATTTTGGTCGATGAGTATACCTATTTTTACAGCAATATGGATCTCTCCTTTTGGACAAAATTCTAATATGGCAATGGATATAACTTAACAAATGACATATAACGATCATTCATGGTGTATTACGAAAATCTTGACTCTGAGTCTATTAAAGACCTACTAAATCACTACGGTATTAAAGTTTGCCGCTTTGATAACCATATAGACATTCCGCATAGTTTCTGGGGCAACCCTGAGGCCGGAAGACTGAGAGAACAGTTATATATACGTGGCGACACACCCATTCATTCTATTCTACATGAAGCCTGTCACTACATTTGTATGCCCGCAGAACAGCGCTCTGAAGATCTTATCGATGCACAAGGCTCCGTTGAGGAAGAAAATGCCACGTGTTACTTACAAATCTTATTAGCAGAACACATTACAGGCTATAGCCGCGCACAGATACTGCAAGATATGGACGATTGGGGTTATAGTTTTCGACTGGGTTCAGCTTCAGCCTGGTTCACTCAAGATGCGCAAGAAACTAAAGCATGGCTAATTAACAAACAGATTATTAATCAGCATCAAATACCTACCTGGAAACTTAGAGACTCCTGATATTGATAATTTAATGTATATATGTAATGACTAACCCATCAATAGGAGCTCATCTATCTACATCCCTAAATGACGCAGTCCAACTACTCATAATGACCAAATATTGACATCTGAACGAAAACTCCATAGCATTTTTACAACTGGTTTATTATACCCGTTGCAATAAAGTCGCTGCTTTAATTCAACAACTTGCAGGGCGACGCAAAAATACTGCTAAAGCGATGACCGCCCTCAAAGCTTCTAGGTCGAGTCAGCGCCAATTTAATTTGAAGCTGAAGACGGATTCTAAGGTTAAAATATATCCCGCGCAGTACTTTGGTAGCCCTTACGTTTAACATGTAATAACGTAGCTATGTTAGTAGCAAATTGTCATACACTTACGCTAATCTGCCATCACTCACGCTAAGATAATTAGTGATTAACTTTTAGATTCGCCTCAATCAATACAGAGGTAGTAACATATGAAAATTGAAACGCAAGCGATCCATAGTGGTTATTCACCTGAACCAACGACTAAAGCAGTCGCGGTCCCAATCTATCAAACCACATCCTATGCATTTGATGACACACAACATGGTGCAGATCTATTTGATCTAAAAGTTGAAGGCAACATTTATACGCGCATCATGAACCCTACTACGGCTGTGCTCGAACAACGTGTTGCAGAAATGGAAGGCGGTATTGGCGCACTGGCTTTGTCATCTGGCATGGCTGCAATTTCATACGCTATTTTTGCTTTAGCCGAACAAGGCGATAACATAGTTTCTGTTGCAACACTGTATGGTGGTACCTATAACTTCTTTGCTCATACATTACCCAAACTTGGCATAGAAGTTCGCTTTGTTGATTATCATGACATGGATGCTATGGATGCAGCCATAGATGAAAATACAAAAGCTGTATTTTGCGAATCACTAGGTAATCCTGCTGGCAATGTTATTGATCTAGAGGCATTAGCAACCGTCGCGCATCGCAAAGGGGTTCCCGTGATGGTAGATAATACTGTTCCCACTCCCTACTTATGCAAACCATTTGATTTTGGTGCTGACATCAGCATTCTCTCGCTAACCAAATATATGGGCGGACATGGGACGTCAATAGGTGGGATTGTTGTCGACTCAGGAAATTTCCCATGGGAGAAACATAAAAAACGCTTTGCAGTATTAAATGAACCAGACCCCTCATATCATGGCGTGGTTTATACCGAAGCATTTGGAAAGGGCGCATATATTGGCCGCGTTCGCGTCGTACCTTTACGCAATATGGGTGCCGCAATCTCTCCCATGAATAGCTTTCAGATATTACAAGGCATTGAAACGCTAGCTGTACGCATGGATCGACACTGTGAAAATGCTATCGCTGTAGCGCAGTATTTAGAAGAACATGAAAAAGTGAGTTGGGTAAGTTATGCAGGTCTCACTTCACATGCGGATCATAAACTTGCACAAAAATACTTTGACGGACGCGCTTCTGGAATTTTAAGTTTTGGCATTAAAGGTGGCATTGAAGCCGGCACCAAATTTATTGACGCACTTAATCTGATTGTGCGCCTTGTAAATATAGGTGATGCCAAGTCTCTAGCGTGTCATCCTGCCACTACAACACACCGGCAACTCTCTAAAGAAGAACAAGCAGCTGCAGGTGTTAGTGAAGACTTGGTGCGCCTCTCGATAGGCATTGAACACATTGACGATATTTTAGAAGATATTGAGCAAGCCCTCAGTAAGTCTTAATAATTAAAATTTTGTCCGACTACGTTCCACCTCGATGGCTTCGTAATGGCCATATCAACACACTTGTGGCTGCATCAGCATTACGCAAAAGCTATGCATTACGTGCCAGCAGAGCATTTCGCAAACGAAGTCAGTCGCACATTCTTACCCTGGAAAATAATGTTCGTTTACAAGCACTATTTAATATTCAACCCGAGTCTGAAGCTAAACCTTTAGTATTAATTTTACATGGCTGGCTTGGTTGCGCTGGCTCTTTGTATTTATTACCACTTGCGAGTCAACTCTATTCGCAAGGTTTCAATGTTGTGCGCTTAAATTATCGTGACCATGGTGATACTGAACATTTAAATAAAGATTTGTTTCATTCTTGTCGACTTGCTGAAGTAATCGATGCTATCCGAGCAATACAGTCACAAGTCCCACACCATCATTTTTACATTGCAGGTTTTTCACTTGGCGGTAATTTTGCATTACGCATTGGCGCCGATGCAAATGATGAAAAGTTAAATATTGATAGAATCATTTCAGTTTGCCCAGTCATGGATGCAAGCAATGCTTTGGATGAAACACAACGAATACTAAAAGTTTACAGCGAATATTATTTACGACGTTGGAAAAAAATACTTAAGAAAAAATATAAACATTTTCCCAATGTTTATGATTTGCAAACCATTAAAAAACAAGACTCGCTGACCAATATGACCGAACATTTGTTGTTGCAATATACAGAGTTTGATTCTGTTGAAAAATATTTAAAGGGTTACTCCATCACCGGCAAACGCCTTACCTCTCTATCTGTTGAGAGTCATGTTTATATAGCAAATGACGACCCCATCATCCCGGCAAACGACCACATAAATTTACATAAATCGAATTATCTAAATATCCACCTGACAGAATATGGAGGGCACTGTGGATATCTTGACGGCATGTTCAATATGAATTGGATAGATAGGCAAATAATCAAACATATTACAGAAACCAATCAAGCATAAAAAAACCTACTGCATTCTCATGCAGTAGGTTTTAAGGAAGTCCCAATAAAATAAATTACTGTGTTAAGAAGTTATTTAGAATATATTTTGAAACAGATCTTGCACAATCTCCATCACATGGGAAAACCGTGTTAGGCATATAAACACTTAGATATGCCTCTAAAGTTGCCTGATCGCTACATACCTCACCGTTCCCCGGATTCACATTGTTCGCACACATGTTTGGACCAATTGGTAACGGATAAAATATTGCTGTGCCAGTACCATCAGCCGCATGACACATCGCGCATTGCCCATCATAAAATGACTTACCTAATAGCAAATCAGGGTCTGCCATTGCTGTAACGGTTTCACTGCTTGAGACAGGAGCCCCATTAACACCAGTGCAGTTCAACGTGAACGTTGTTGATGCTTGCAAGTTAGCTATAACTTCATTTTGCGTAGCTAACACTCCTTTCGCACAGGTCCATGCTGCATTTGCTGGAACTGAACTCGCAACACAAGAAGCAAGATCTGTTGCGTTCCACGTCAACGTAACTGAATCACCGATAGTAATATTCTGATTGTCTGCTGTTAAACTAATCGTTGGGTTTGGCTGCACAACAGTAACATTGGTATTCACAGTTGTTACTAACCCTCCTGCATTTGTACATGCAAGTGTAAAGATGTTGCTAGCTGCCGTTAAATTTGCAATTACTTCGTTATCACCATTTACCGGTTTGTTTGCATTATCCCAAGTAGCATTTGCTGGTGTTGAAGTTGCTATACAAGAATCTGCATTAACAGTTGACCACGTTAGAGCACTAGAACCATTGAATGCGACATTCATTAAAGGATCGGCTGTCAAGTTAACAGTTGGCGCACCGGGTGCCGCTGCAACGGTTACATCTACTGTAGCGACTTCTGAATCAATTCCATCCTTAGTACAAGTCAATGTGAATTGATTAACGCCTGAGGTTGTAAGATTAGTAAGCGTTAACATACTCGTTGCCAATTTTGGCCCCATCCATTGATTACCTGGATTGGCACCACCCGCTGTACACGCATCACCGTCTGATGCCCAATTCAATGTGACCATACCACCAAAAGCAACCGTCGCTTGATCTACAGTAAATTGACTAATAACGGGTTGAACATCATTATCAGTATTTGTAACAGATACATCAGATGCATCACGTGCACTATAAGACGGGTCCACACTAATCGCTGGCGCAGTCACTACACTGTAAGCAATGTCTCCATCTACCATAGGTGCTGCTGCATCATCCACTCCGGTTACGGTTACGGTTTGTGGAACGTTGTAATTAGCTGTTGTGAATGCTACTGAAGCTGGAGAGACATTACCTTCAGCTGCGTTACTACTAGATAAACCAATGGTTACGGTTTGTGTAGGCACGGTTCCTAAGACTATTGTAAAAGTAGCAGTATCTCCATTTTCACTTGTAACTAATCCCGCTACAGGATCCACTGTAATAACGCCTGGATCAGGCACTTCATTATCTGTGTTAGTTACTGCTACATCTGCAGGATCTATAGCAGCATAATCTGCATCATTACTAGCTGCAGTTGTTACAATATTGTAAGCAATATTGCCATCTAATACCGCATCATCCATTCCAGTAACTGTTACGGTCTGTAATTGGTTCCAATTCGCAGTGGTGAAAGTAAGCGAAGTTGGATTAACACTGCCTTCTGCCGCATTGTCACTTAATAATGTGATATCAACATTTTCAGTAGGCAAGGTATTCAAACTTATTGTAAATGTAGCTGTACCACCCGCTTCAGTAGTGGTTAAGCCAGATGTTGGATTTACATTAATTCCAGGAGCTGCAGGAGGCGGATTGTTGTTGTCACCCGATAATGCCTTACCTTCGATAAAGCCTTCAATGATGAATTGAGAAACATCACTTGCACATGCACCTGTACAAGAAGCAGGGTCATATGGAGCTGCTGGCATTAATGCGTCATTGTAAGTGGTTAACGTGGCAATATCCCCACAAGTTGCACACGCTGCCTGATTGACAGCATTTAGAGGGCCACCTGCTGAAGTACCTTGACCTTGCAAGCCATGACAACCCACACATGAATAACCGGGATCTACGTAAATATCATGTCCACGTTTTGCAGAATCTGATAAGAGCGCAGTATTAAGACCACTATTTCCACTATTTGGCATATCACCGGAACTTTCACCTGATGATTCACCGCCACAAGCGCTTAAACAAAAAGATATGATCGCCATAGCAGCGATGCTTTTAATAATGCCATTCATTGTTCCAACTCCAATTGAAATCAATTAATTTTTAACTTACTTAGATAATTGAAAATCCTATTTCAACTAAATAGTAAGTACTTAATGTTATTTTGAAATGACTATACTTTTGCCAATTTCTCAATTACATAATTATGCGACGTATGGGCAATTACTCATGACCTACAATCTGCAACGACTATGATAGTTACCTAAATGAATTATTAATAATTTATAGCAGACCACTGATCCGTTTTTCTTGCCCATTTGTCATGGTCACAACTTAAGTAAAAATGTGAACTAAAAATTAACTACCTTAAATCAGTAGATTATGCTCAAGGTGAATCAAGTTCATATTTTTGGAGTGATAGGTTTTAGATGCACACTTAGACGTGTTGGCGTTTGGTTGAGCTTCCACTCAAACATCGCTGTATAGGCAAATATGGCGCGCACATATTCGCGCGTTTCGGTAAATGGAATCGTATCCACCCAAACATCGGCAGGCAATTCGACATCCTCTGGTAACCATGCCTTGACACGATGTGGCCCAGCATTATACGCAGCAGAAGCCAAAGCTCTGTGGCCATTAAATTTATTGAGCATGTCACCTATGTACTTGCTACCAAGATTGATATTAAAACTTGGTATATTCAAGTCTTGTTGCGATGGCACTTTAAGCTTTAACTGTTTGGAAACTTGTTTTGCCGTAGCAGGCATAAGCTGCATTAAACCACGCGCGCCAACAGGCGAACGTGCTTGTGAGTTAAATGCGCTTTCGCGACGAATAATGCCATAGACAAACGCAGGCTCTAAGCTTCTTTTTGTAGCGTATTTGTTTACTTGTGCAGAAAATGGTGTGGGGAAACGAATATTAAGATCATCAAAATATGAACCTTTTGCGATTGTTCTAATTGCATAATCATGCCAATCCCATTGATGCGCTAAAGACGCAGCAATTTGATATTGTCGCGATGTATAATTTTCAGTTGCATAATTCCATTCCCTACGCGCATCCGTTAATTGCCCCACCAACAATAATTCTTTAGCACGAACAATACTTGGTGTCTGCTTGATTACCTCAAGTTCATGGTTATCGTACTGAACAGGTTCATCTACAATGTTGTATGTCAACGACAATTTATCAGCCGCTAAAAAACCATAATAACTTCTTTCTGCCGCAATCTTTTTATACAATTGATCCGCATCTGATTGTAAGCCTTTTTCGGCTAATGCACGGGCTTTCCAGTATTGCCATTGTGGCTCAGATTTCTCTTCATCACTCAACATCGCGATGCCTCGCAGAACCAGATCCCAATCCAAGCTTCGTAGTGCCGTACGTGTTCGCCACATACTAGTAGAAGGATCCATCAATTCTTTAGGCAATTGATACATCCAGGTTGTGGCACGCTGATCATGCCTATAGGCGGCTCGTAATGCGAAATTACGCTCTACTTCATCATGCAAATCAGAACCAAATGCATAATCATCTTGCATGGTGAGCCATAAAGCATGCGCACGAGTGAGGTCCGATCTAGCTAATCGTTTAAACCCATGGGTAATTATTTTTCGATTTATATGAATGTCATTTTGTAACGCCTTACTTTGTAGTGTAGACATTGGATTAGTATGAACTTGTAACCAAAGTTTGGCAGCACTTTGCTCGTCAGCAGGTAACTTTTTTGAAACATACTTTGCCAGACCTAGCTGACCTTTTTCCATTGCGATAGCAAACCGACCCCATACCTGATCTTCTGTTAAATAGCCTTGCCTTTCATACCATTCAAACAATGGATCACATGCTTTTGGTTGAGACTTTCCTACCAGCCATAAATTTCGAACTTGCTCTAGATACTGTTGCTTCTTTTCAGCAAACTTCCCGTCACGTATTTTAGTGTGTAAAAAATAGCATTGAAGAACAGCACTATTCTCATTTTTATAATATTTCAGGAAGCTATCAGAACGATCTTTTCTCTGTAATTGTGCGAGCCATGCTAAACGCAACCTGTTAGCCAATGGGCCATCATTATGTGTAGCCAAATAAGCATCTACCTCAGTATCACTGAGTCTTGAAATGCGCGAACGTAGCTCGCTATACACCAAGTAAGGGTAAAGAGGATAATCGGTTAACTGGGAAAGATACTGTTGATATTGATTAATTTGCTTCTTGCCTAGTGCTGTGCGAGCTTTTTCATATAGGTCACGCTCATGTTGCCAGTCAGAATTGGCCTGAACAATACCGAATGATAAAGTAAAAATAAGTATGCCGCGTGATAACTGAATCCACGACGTATTATTTTTGAAAAATCTAGATGTAAATAATAATCTGCACAACAAAAATATATGCTGTGCAGATTTTAGAGGATAGCGTTTAGAAAGAAGTAGCTTCTTTAAAGGTGTCGTTAAGTTGTTCTTCGGTTTTATTTGAGGCACTTTTTACACTGGTTTTCTGATCAAATTTTTCAACAAGAGTATTACCATCATGGATTTTCATTGTGCCATCAATCATTGCACCTTGTGCAACGGATACACTGGTACCACTTACATTACCAAATATTCTAGCACTTCCTGTAATTTCTAGCTTGCCACGGGCAAAAACATCTCCTTTTACCGTACCACCAATTGTAATGTCATCGGTATGAATATCACCTTCCCAGACTGCCGTTGACACTAGCTCTACTAATCCATCTATTTCACCATTACCCTTAACAGTGCCACTGATAATGATTGAACCGGTACCTTTTACATCACCTTCGATAACGAAATCTTTGCCAAGTATAGTGCCCGGTGTAGAAACTTTATCACGTAATTTTCGCATACCCATATGGTGCCTCCACTCATATTTAAGTGTATTAATTATACGCCCATGCTAACGATTGTATGAGATATGCAGGCAATCATCCCGACTGATGAGTAAAATAATGCTATGAACAGACAATTTACTTAAAATTAGCATAATTATGGATACGATCAGGAATTTCCTAGAGGCATTGTCTAACTCGCCGCACTATTCTTATGGATGGTTGATACTAGCTGCATTATCAATCTTACCGGCAATTGTAAGTGGAAACCTTATACAACATGATTTAAGCAAATATTTTTCAAGAAAAATTAGCATCAATCAACTAGCAAAACCTCTGCTGTACAACACTATTATTTTTGTTACTTGTATCAGCGTGATGGCTTATGCATTTTACTTATATGTATGGATTTAACTAAATCAAAGTTGCTATGTATATAACTTTCGAAACGTAAGCGGCAAATTAATCATTACACAGCTACAACGCTATACGTAAACAATATCTTCCAAAGCTACTTAGCTTGATCTCTAAGTAAACTTGCCACTCCGAACATCATCAAAACAACTCCAATCACAAGCTGTATAGTAAAGGGTTCATCTAACAGAAATATTGCTAGAACAATAGTGAAAATCGGGCCAAGCATACCTACCACGCCTGTTTGCGCCGGACCTACTCGATGTATTGCCTCAACCATCATAAAACTTGGTATGACTGTGCTAAAGAATACCAGTAATAGCAACCACACCCAGGCATTAAAGCTTATAGATAAAGCTGGAACATCTAATACGATAGCACCATGCACCAGTCCAAATATACAAGATGAAATCATGGCCATACAGGTAAATAGGAGGGAACCCAATTGCTTAATGTAACGCTTACTAAATAATACATAGAAAGCAAAACTTAGTGCGGAGCCTAATACTAATAAAGTTCCAAGAATGGCTGCTTCACCAGATATCGCTACCTCTTGCCCCATAACCACCCATAGACCTGCATAGGTAATCACTAAGGAAAATACTAAACGACGTGTTAAAGGCTCTTTAAAAAATAAGAAGCCAAGCAAGGCGACCATAAAAGGATAAGTAAATAAACCAAGCCTTTCTAGTTGCGCACTAATTAATTCCAAGCTCTTTAAGTCAAGTATTGACGCAAGATAGTAACCAATAAAACCTAATAAAAAGATTTTAGTCGTTACAGAAAGACCCATTTGGGCGCTATATTTCCTCTGACGCAACAACCATATCAATATAAATATATAAATTGGCAATGAAATCGCCATACGAAAAACTAATACCTCATCAGCATCTAATCCTTCGAGGTAAAGAAATTTAATAAATATTGATTTCAATGAAAACAATAATGTACCAAACATGGCCAATGCAAAGCCTGTGGATAAGTTTTTATCCGGCACAATGTTCACATAATAATTGAGAGTCTTGAATAAATAACAATTAAGAAGTTTTTTTGATTACCTTGAAAACAGTATTTTGTTGGTTTTTTTCTTCAATCAACTTAGCTTCTTGAATAGTTGAGTAATGACTGATTTCTACACTTTCTTCAATCTTTGTAGCCACGATTGAAGAATATGTAGATAATGAACCTAGATTTTCTAATTTACTATGCAAACCATTTTCATCCGATATATGCCAAGCTGACGGCATAGCATCATGCACAACCATTAAACCATTTTGTTTTAAATTGCCCCAAGCAATGTCAATTTGAGCCTGCTGCTCAGCAGCATTTAGATTAGATAAAGTATGAATCAAACAAATCACATCTGCTGCATGTTCGAAATTTACTGCACTTGCTTTTCCAGAATGAATATCGTGACGTTCACCTGTAAGGGGCGCAAAATAACTTGCAAAGTTTTTCGCAACTGCGGCTTCAGCCCGAGTTACATGATATGTACAACCTGACTCAACATTAATGTAACTACTTAACAGCAAATCTGTAACCAATAAACCATAATCATTGCTAACACAATTCACATGCACGGGTGTTTTTACCCCAAAATGATCTAATATGATGCGCTCAATTACAGAATTATGTGTGTAGTTTGCCCAAACCCTTGTAGCTATTTCAGAAAATGCAGGCGCTAGTTCGTCTTGATCGCCTGTTTCTATTAATTTTCCTAAAGCTAGATTCGCTCGTTGTTGATAAAACCATTGTGCAGTAGTTGGTATGGGATCTGGCCATTTACGACCAACGCCTAATGACATCACCCCGTCATTTTCCGCACGCACATTACTAAAACCTGTCCAACGCTGGCGACTTAAAAATATATTTTCAAGAAAACTTCGTGACCAATAGCCCTTCTCTTGTGCTTGCCCTTCCGGATATACCGGTAAAATAATAACACCACCGGGCTTAACGACTTTCAATAACTCTAATAAAAACGAGGCGCCCCAATTACTGGCAAACAAAGGAATACTGATGCCAATAAAAACTCGGTCAAAAATATTTGGCAAGGTAGGATAAAAAAAATTTCCAACTTTTGTGTTATCCAAATCAGCACTTAAATGCATTGATGTTGGCGTCATACTTGCAATATTGTCATCCGGTCGAATTTGATTATTCTTATCCCTCTCACCTGAGAAATAATACTCCAAATCTTCTTCGATAAATTCTTCAGTTAAATGAAAAGCTGCATCCGCCATAGCTGATTATTCTTAAATATGTGTTTAGTTAAATGTGAAGATGAATTCTGCTTAAGCAGAGCGTCTCTTGCAAGACAATTTAATAAGAGAGGAACTCTTACTAACGAATAGTTAAATTTAGGCCTACAGCGCCCCTTTTTGAATAAGCTTTCCCTGAATAATAGTTACGCGACAAGCTGCAACTCGAAACGTTATTGTTATTGGTATAGCGTTTTGAATAATGATTTTGGTGTTTATAAACTTGACGGCCAATATAAGCAGGATAGTAAACTCTGCGAGGACGCTCTTCATATGCCTGATTTACATATACTATCTGAGGCACCACTTGTTGAGCTGCTGTTAGTTTTTTCTTATCTAAATATCGTTGCTTACGCTCAATACGCTCTTCTCTCATCCTTGCCCATTGATTTGTCACTGAATAATAGTCTTCACGGTAATCCGCACGATTAGAATTATTGTATGTATTTGATAAGGTAATTTGCTTTGCTGATTTATACGTATCTTCCGGCAAGTGATCAGAATAATGTGTGACGCCTTTTGCATCAATCCACTTATGCACAGTATCTGCTTGCACGGGCAGTAGCACTGCAGACAGCAATAACGCTATAAGTATTAGGGATATACACTTACTCATATACATAATAATAAGACTCTAACGCGAAGCCATAGTTCTGTCATCTTAATCGTACAAATTATACTATTTTTTACTATTACTACTCTATTGCTCGCCAACCATTTAAGTCTTTTGGCGCGTCATGCTTCTCTAGCAAGTCCCAAGTAGTGTAGCCTGACTGTTGATTATAAACTGCCTTGGCAGCCTCTTCGGGTGTTTGAAATGTTAACGTTGGCATATTATCTACCCACAAATCCCACAATCCCAATGGCTCCTGCTGTATTTCAAATATCGATACACCGGTTTCTAATTTATACTTCATACATCAATTATAACTCAGAATATTTGAAGATTACGTGTCAACTGCAAACTTCTTTTTTCATGGATTATTTCCAGACCACATTGAAGCTAATGAAGGAACGGGCAGACAAATATGCAAAGTATTATTCGATGTCGACTTCGAAGGTACCTTCCACTCACATTTGTTAGCAGACATGTGGCCGGTTGATGAAAAAGAATGGGAAGAAGATGGTAGACCCATCTATGAAGTACGATATAACTTGCCATTTAACTGCGAAGGCTTTTCGAAATCGGTTGTAGAATATTATCAATTAGTCATGGGACCACAATCCAAAACGATAAGTCACAGTGGCCCAAAAGGATCTATCCCAAACCACAATGTATACCGCGTACAATGGCAAGTAAATTTGTCAGCAAATTCTAAATAACCATAACCTCATAGGCACCTTTATATGGCTGTTAAAGCTTCTCCCCCTATTGCTGCAAAACATACAGAAGAAATCACACAACATGGTGTCACGCGCATTGATCATTATGCATGGTTAAAAGACCAGAACTGGCAACAAGTTATTCAAAAACCCCAGGTATTATCAAAAAATATAAGAACTTATCTTGAAGCTGAAAACAGTTATGCAGAAAACGTGTTGCAGCACACAAAACCCTTACAAGAAAGTTTATTTTCTGAATTACGTGCACGCATTAAAGAAAACGACAGCACCGTACCTCAAAAAGATGGTGACTATTTTTACTATGTTCGATATGAAGAAAATCAGCAGTATCCAATATATTGCCGTACTCACAAAAATACTCCTGACCAAGAAGAAATGTTATTGGATGCAAACCGGATTGCCAAAAACTATGAGTATTTTGATATCGGCAACGCTGGTCATAGTCCGGATCATAGATACTTCAGTTATAGCGCCGACA
>CALAJL010000043.1 GCA_937922735.1 uncultured Gammaproteobacteria bacterium
CCCAGGAAAAAGGGGATTTTTTATGAGCGATAATTTAGAAAAGCTAGACGGAGAAGATAGCGCAATACTAAATAAGCGTGGTTGGTTTTTAGTAACTTATTATCAAACCAGAGATGGTGATAAGAATTCTAAAGCTTTTAATCTAGCTATAGACAAAGCTAACGCCATTGAACGACAAACTGGTATACGAACACTTAAGAAAGATGTTCATACCATATTTGAAGTGTGGGAAAAGTGGTAACTACGATATTAAAGAAACTTTAGGTTCAAGCGTTAATTACGATGAACGCGAATAATGACATCTACATCTTCGATTTGTAGGTGTCCAGGTAATTCAGGGAGTTTAGAGATTTCTACACTTTCCTCCGATATATCTTCTAGCTTGCCAGTGTCCGAGTAATATAGGTGATGATGCTTGCGTAAGTTTGAGTCATAGAATACTTTGGATGGGTCCACGATCACTTCTCGAATTAAGCCGTGCTTAGCAAAAACACCTAGTGTGTTATATACGGTTGCTTTTGAAACCTCGTCATCGGCCTGGTTTACAGCTGCTAGCACTTGTTCTGCGGACAGGTGTTGTTCACACGAAAATAAAACTTCACCAATTTTGACTCGTTGAGAAGTTGGCGTAATTCCTGAGCTACGCAACATATCCAATACATCAGCACGAGATTTTGGGAAATGTTCAAGATTCTTCATATAATTAAATTATAGAGATAAATGAGACAAAGTCTATTTGCAGTATTATCAACTCAAATAAGCTGGGTTATTCGTTCATTATCTCCTATGAAAACTCTTTAATTTGTGACTTGTTCAGCGTATTGGTTACTAGTTCTGCCATAATCCTGGCTGAGGCAATGCCCATGATGATGCCATATCGATAGTGCCCACTATTTAAGTAAAGCCCAATAATGTTGGGGTGTTCGCATATATAAGGTACAGCTCGTCCCGTTCCAGGGCGTAGCGCAGACCACTGTCTTACAGGTGTGTTTTTAGATAATAAGGGTGCTAGCTCATTTGCAATATTTTGTAATGAAAGTCGTGCTGCCTGTGTGATTTCGTTTTTAAATCCCACATCTTCAATCGTACTACCACATAAAATATGACCATCTTGCCTTGGAATTAAATATGATTTTTCTTTAATTATGATACGCGTAAGCAATCTTTTCGGTGGTTGATAAAGCAACATTTGTCCACGTATGGGATGTATATCTATATTACTTGTAGATGGAAATAAATCATTAGCCCATGCTCCATTACAGATAATTATTTTTTTGGAGTGAAAAGTATAGTTTTTTGTAGTGATGCCTACTGCTTGATTAGATTCAGTTAAGATTTTTTCAACATCTGTATTCTCATAAATACTAATATTATTTTGCTGTAAATATATTTTTAGTGCAGCAATAAGTCTGGGAGGACGAACTTGCTGAATGCTAGGTACATATAACGCTTCATTTAGCGTGTTGGATAAATTGGGTTCAAATTCTCGTAAATCATTATCTGAAATAGTTTCTATCACTTGATTAGAATTTTTTGCCCATTCTAATGCCTGGTGTTTCTGGTGTGTATCAAGCACTAACATGCCTGATTGTAGAAGCTCAATATCAATAGCTGTTTCTTGTTTCAGCTCATCTGCTAATGCTGGAAATGTATAGCGGCCTTCGTCCACTAAAGGTTGTGCAGTAGCGCTTAGTTGCCAAGGATTTAGGGGAGATAAAATGCCTCCTGCAGCCCACGTTGCTTTTCCGCCGAGCACATCTTGTTCGATTAAAGCTACTTTACATTGCTCATCAAGTAGTTTTCGGGCTGTTAGCATGCCGATGATTCCACCACCCACGATTAACACATCAAAATGCTTGTTTATTTTGTTTGGCACGTCATTTATTCGCTGTTTGGTATAAGAAAATATGTATAAACGGAATACAGCACCTATAATTACTATCTTACAAGAGAAAGCAATGTATCAAGATATTTAACTATGAAAATAGTAATTAACGGTGAAACAAAAGAGGTTGATGATAAATTAACCGCATACGCATTATTGCAAGCACTAGATCTAGCCGAGAAAAAGCTAGCCTTAGAGATTAATGAGGCAATAGTACCTAGAAGCGAATTATCAGAATATGTGATTCAAGCTGGTGACCGTGTGGAGATAATTCATGCGATTGGAGGAGGCTGATAGCTGAAACACTACTTAACTGTAACCTTTAAGCTCTTCTCATCATGAACTTTGTCTAATGGCTAGCTACAGCTACTGTCTCAAATTCTGTTGATGTAACGTTAAGCTGGGAATGGACTGTATTGTAGCTAGGAATAAGAACATAGCGGCCCAGCACTCACAACATTCTTCAATGACTCTTCCAATATGTGTGTGATTTAAACCTGATCGATCACATAGCTGCGATATAATTAAAACTGTAAACCACAAGCTTAGCGCAACAATATGAGGCTCGAGATTTAGTAATTTCTGCCACATACCCCGTAAATATTTAACTAATAAATACAAAATACATATAATTAAAACCAGGAATACGCCTGCAGCAAAAACTTTTTGCCATAAGGGAACCTCAGGCATTAAATAAAACTTTCCTCGTGTTACATGTTCAAGGGTAAATAATCGATGCACATCGGCTTCTCTAAGAAAGTAGATGAACAAAACATAGGCCGATGTGGCTGCA
>CALAJL010000044.1 GCA_937922735.1 uncultured Gammaproteobacteria bacterium
TAAAAGAGCATGAAAAACCTACTCAGGCACTACATAGTGTGATTGAGGATGCTTCTGACTGTTTGGAAGAAATGTCAGAACATCTACATGGCATGGGCAATGCTCCAAAAGATACACTGCAAGTATTACAAGAAGTATTAAATTGGGCAAACTACATTGATAAAAATGGCATCCCCAAAGAAAATGATTCTTTAAATAACAATATTCAAACCTCAGAAAATCAAACTAAAGCAGACATCAATTCATCAGAAAATACATCTATAGATAACGTTGTTAAGCCCGACGAAAAAATTTCAGAGCAATCGCTGCGTATTTCAACAAGTCTAGCAGATGATTTACTCAAACAAGCTGGTGAAAACATAATATCGAATGCACAAATTCAAGAATATATTATGCGCTCAAAATATTCTGCTAAACAGTTACGCATCAATAATGAAAAAATAAAAAAATTAGCTGACCAACTAGAGCACCTAATTGAAATCCGTGGTTTTTCATCTCAATTCACGTCTAAAAATAATCTTGATACATTTGATCCTCTTGAAATGGATCAATTTAATGAACTCAATACGTATGCCAACCTCTTAATAGAAGCTGTAGCCGATTCAAATGAGATTGGAATGAATATTGAATCATCGCTTTTAAAATTAGATGATTTATCAACAAACCAAAAACGAATTTTACTAGAGAACCAAGAAACAGCGCTTCATACAAGAATGGTTCCCGTTAAATCTATCATTCAAAGACTAAGACGCAGCGTTAAACAAGCAAATAAACTTTCTGATAAAGCGGTTAAGTTAAGCATTGTAGGAGAAGATATCCTCGTTGATAGTGATATATTAAATCAACTAGTTGATACATTAATGCATATTATTCGTAATGCCGTAGACCATGGAATTGAGGCATCCGATTTTAGAGCAAAACTAGGCAAAGAAGAGCATGGCTTGATCGAGCTTCAATTTCAAAAGAAAGGCAAACAAATCTTAATTAGTTGCAAAGATGATGGTCGAGGATTAGATATTGATCGCATTAGATCCAAGGCCATAGATTGCGGGCGTCTACAAGAAGATGCAGAGTTTACGAAAGAAGATGCGTTAGAGCTTATTCTACAACATGGGTTCTCTACCAAGAATGATGTTTCACAATTATCAGGCCGTGGCGTTGGCTTAGACATAGTATTTTCAGACATAAGAAATTTAAAAGGATCGATGTCTATTGATACGGATTTTGGAATAGGAACAAATATCGAACTTAGTGTTCCGATCACATTTAATTCTACTCAAGCACTTATAGTTTCATGCGCAAATAACATACTTGCCATTTCAAATCGTGGGGTTGAAGAAATCTTACACCCAAGTGCTGGCGGTATTATCTATGGAGAAGACAGACCTTACTTTGCTTACAAACAAAAACGCTACCCTATTTTTGATCTACCCCAGATACTTTTCAATCATAATAACGATAAGCCTAGCGATCTTAGTCAAGCAATACTTATTATTAAAGATGAGTTTAATAAAGATCATGCTATTTTAATTGATAAAATTCTTGATTCTCGAGAAATTGTTGTCAAACCTTTTAGCCAATATATTCCTAAAATGTCTGGCTTACTTGGCTCAACAATTATGGGTGATGGCAGTGTAATATCAGTGATTGATTTATTAGATATAGTAAATATAACTGATACTAGTATTCCGCATAAAAATATAACTCAACAACAAGAATCAATCGAAACTGATAACCTGCATGTACTCATTGTTGACGATGCTATTAGCACCCGAAAATCACTATCGCAATTTATGAATGATTTAAATTATAAAGTTTCAACTGCGAAAGATGGTGTAGAAGCAATAGATATCATTCAAAAAATGCCCCCAGCCATCATACTGACGGATTTAGAGATGCCAAGAATGAACGGCTTAGAATTAACAGATCATCTGCGTTCAAATAAAGCAACTAAAGATATACCCATCATCATGATTACCTCACGTGCAACAGATAAACATAAAAAAGAAGCTCTGCGCATTGGTGTTACAGAATATATGACCAAGCCTTATGATGAAGACATATTGCTCAATTTAATTAACAAGATGAGTATGTCTATATAGATCATTAAGATAGATCACAGATATATTCGATTTCTAAAATTCAATTCAATATCATATTAATGATATTTATTAAGCATATAAATTATTTTTTGAAACATTACATTTTCTTAATTAGCTAATTGTAATAATTAGTAAATAATCTGGTCTATTCATTAATCAACAATATTTTTGGAGCAGACAATATGAAGTATTTTGTAGCAACGCTTATTTTACTTATGCCATTAACTACTGTTTTAGGAATTGGCGGAGGCCGTGGTTTTGAAGATGGTTTGTTTTTTGGATCAGACTTAGATCGAAATGAGCGTTTAGATCGTGATGAAGCTAAAAATGTCTACAACTTAGCAGAAGATGATGTATTTAATCGCTTTGATGAAGATTCTAATAATCTAATCAATCGTGCAGAATTTAGAGAATTTCTGCAGCTATCTCCTTGGACTGATAAATTCGTGCATCCAAGTAAAAAATAATAATTATAAAACATAATTATTAAATGTGACGAAGTAGACAAACAAACCCTATCAGCCACCTAAATCCAGGGCTTTATGTGATCTTGTGCACGACAAATAAAGCCCTACTTCATTAAAATATTCTTCATCAGTAGATATATACAGCAAATTCCCATTATTGAGAGGTAATTGGTGAATAAATGCCTGTATTAAATTTTATTTTTCTAAGGAAGGAAGTCAATTAATGAGAGCGATTACAATAGTATCCTTAATTCTTACTGGCTGTGTATTTGCTGCATCAGCAAACGCAACGGTTTACACCTATAAATCAAACTCTGCAGGTATCTTCAGCAATCCTAGCGTCAATCCTAATGGTTATGGCTATGATTCAATCTCTGCATCGTATAATAATTCGAATAACCAGTTTACATGGGAAGTGGATTACAATGCAGCAGGAGCTAAAGCTGGACCAGAAGGTTTTTGGTTAGTAATCAGCGATGGTGCAAACCCAAAGTCTAATGTAAACGAATACACCATGTACTATGGCAACTACGGCACTGGCAATTTATCTGCCTATGTTTATGACGGGAAAAATGGACCAGGCGCATGGACAAGTAATCCATTTATTGGTGATTACAAGTCTAACACCTACGGTAATGGCACTGATGTATTTGGATTTAGTATCGATACCACTTCTATGAATGCAATGAACTTTGGTAATGATTGGGATGGTACCCAATTTGCCAATAATGTTGGTATTTGGTTTCACCCAATTTGGGATTTAGATTCTAAATTCAAGAAAAAGAACGGGAAAATCAAGAAATTTAATCCTAAGTCTGCCTACTGGTATGACACGCATTATGATGGTGACTGTGGAACCAACGATCGTGGCTGTATTACAGCAGAAGTTCCTGAGCCAACATCCTTTGCATTAATGGGACTAGGCCTATTAGGACTCAGTGCGGCTAGAAAGAAAAAATTATTCAAGTAAAGATTATAATTTAATAATTGGGTTATATAAAGGCCAGCTTATGCTGGCCTTTTTTATTTAACGATGAATTTTAAATTTGCATCACTTATAAAATCAGTTTCCATATATCTTCCAGCACGCTAATTAAGTATGTACAGAATTTTGCAGCGTCAGCACCATTTACCACACGATGATCATAGGACAATGATAATGGTAAATATTTGTGCTGCTCCACTTTCAATTCAACAATCTTTTCTTTTACAATCATTTTTGACAAGCCTAAAATCGCCACTTCAGGTGGATTAATAATTGGTGTGAATGATTGACCTCCTAAGTTTCCTAAACTTGAGATCGTCATACTTGCTCCACCCATATGCTTAGGAGTTAATTTTCTTTGCTTGGCAAGTTCACTCATTTCGACCAGCTCTATAGCAAGCTGCTCTATAGATTTTTTATCCACATCACGCAATACAGGAACAAATAAGCCATACTTAGTATCGACAGCGATACCAATATGAAAATAATCTTTATAGATAAGTGCTTCAGAGGCTGTGTCTAAAGAACAATTAAATTGAGGAAATTTTTTTAAAGTAGCAACCAATGCTTTTGCAACAAATACAAGTGGTGTAAGTTTAATTTGTTTAGCAGCCAGCTCATTCACTAACTGCTTGCGATGCCTTTCAAGTTGTGTAACGTCTGCTTGATCAAAATGCGTAACATGGGGGATGCTCTGCCATGCATTTAGCATGTTATCAGCCGTTACTTTCTGAATTTTAGTTAGACCTTTCACTGAGGTACCCCCATATTTAGAAAAATCTAGGGGTTTGATCCGTTTGCTATCCCTTATTTGCCCACCTTGTAGCTGCTCACGTACATGCTGTTGAATATCTTCTTTTATGATTCTCTGATTTCGACCAGTACCTTGCACATTTTCTAAATTTACACCTAGTTCACGTGAAAACTTTTTGTTTGCGGGACTAGTATAGGCTATTGAGTCAGATGCAATGTTTACATTGCTTTCTAGGGTTGAAACTTGATTGGCAGGGCTATTTGTAGAAACTTGTTGGGACTTGGCACTTGATGATGGTATGTGGTCACTACTTGGGTGTGGGTCTGGCAGGTCTTCTACTATTGGTTGAGTATCTTGTTCTGCATTTTGTGAAGCAACCTTTAGAGTAATTAAAGTATCACCCTCTACAATTTTACTACCATCCTGTACAATCACTTCTTCAACTATACCCGCATGTGGTGAAGGATAATCCATCATTGCCTTTTCACTTTCGATAGTGACTAATGGTTGATCTAAAGAGATCTCATCACCTACCTTAACTAAAATTTCTACTACATCTACAGAATCAAACTCTGCAATATCTGTAATCAATATTTTTTTTACTTCACTCACAACATGCTCTAGTTATCAATTAAGATCCTGCTGGGTCCGTTTTATCAGGATCAATGCCATATTTTTGCATCGCATTCGTTAACATCGATTTTTTAAGTATGCTCTCTTCAACTAGACTATGGATTGCTGCAATAACAATATAATGAGCGTTTACTTCAAAATGATGACGTAGTTGCTTACGTGTATCGCTTCGCCCAAATCCATCTGTACCTAACACTATATAGTTTGATTTTATGTAAGGCCGTATTTGATCCGCATATATTTTCATATAGTCTGAAGCTGCAATGACTGGGCCTTTTTTATCCTCCAAACATTGTTCGACATATGATTTTTTTTGTGCAGCATCAGGATGCAGCATATTCCAACGTTGCACTTCCATACCGTCACGTCGCAAACGATTGAAACTAGTAACACTCCAAATATCAGACGTTATTGAATAGTCTTGTTGCAATATGTCAGCTGCAGCGATTACTTCACGTAAAATTGCACCACTGCCCAAGAGTTGCACATGCTGTGCAGATTGCTGTTGCAATGAATCATTTTTTACTTGAGCACTTTGCAAACAGTACATGCCATTAATGATTCCCTGCTCACAACCCTCAGGCATAGCGGGTTGTGCATAGTTCTCGTTCATCACGGTTATGTAATAATAATAATCTTCCTTATCCACAAACATGGTTTGCAATCCGTGATGCACTATTACTGCAAGTTCATAAGCATAAGTAGGGTCATAAGCACGGCAGTTAGGGATAGTTGATGCAAGTAAATGGCTATGACCATCTTGATGTTGTAAGCCTTCACCAGCCAATGTGGTTCTACCAGCAGTGCCTCCTATTAAGAACCCACGTGCTCGACTATCTCCTGCTGCCCAAGCTAAGTCTCCAATACGCTGAAAACCAAACATAGAATAATAAATATAAAACGGAATCATCGGAATATCATGATTACTATATGAAGTTGCAGCAGCAATCCATGAGGACATAGCACCCGCCTCATTGATGCCTTCTTCCAGAATTTGACCCGCTTGATCTTCGCGGTAGTACATTACTTGATCAGCATCTACAGGGTCATATAACTGACCTTTATGTGCATAGATACCCAAGCTACGAAACAAACCTTCCATACCAAATGTACGCGCTTCATCCGGAACAATTGGTACGACATATTTTGCGATCGCTTTGTTACGTGTCAATGCAATTAAAATTCTTACGAATGCCATGGTTGTAGAATTTTCTCGACCATCACTGCCTGTAATAATGTCATTAAAAACGTCAATTGATGGAATCTCTAAATTAATTTCGCTTTGATTACGTTTTGGCAGTTCACCTTGCAACTTTTCACGTAACTGCTTGATATATAGCATTTCTGGACTATCGGCAGGTGGCTTGTAAAAAGGCACCTCATCCAACTCTTCATCACTGATAGGAATACGGTATCGATCACGAAAGGCCTGTAGCGAGTCTTTAGTTGGTTTTTTTAATTGGTGAGCGATATTCATACTCTCACCACTCTTCCCAAGCCCATAACCTTTTACGGTCTTAGCCAGGATCACAGTAGGCTGTCCGGTATGCTTCATGGCTGCAGCATAGGCTGCATACACTTTTTGTTGGTCATGACCACCACGATTCAAACGCCAAATATCATCGTCAGTCATGTTTTCAATTATTTTATCTAGCTCTGGATATTTGCCAAAGAAATGCTCACGTACGTATGCGCCACCCTTAGCACGATAATTTTGATAATCGCCATCTAATGCTTCTTCCATACGTTTACGCAAAAAACCATCTTTATCTTTCGCAAGCAGTGGGTCCCAGTTTCCTCCCCAGACTACTTTGATAACATTCCAGCCTGCTCCACGAAATACACCCTCAAGCTCTTGTATGATTTTCCCATTTCCACGCACCGGTCCATCTAAGCGCTGCAAGTTACAATTAATTACAAAAATTAAATTATCGAGTTCTTCTCGTGCAGCCAGCGATATCGCACCTAAAGATTCAGGCTCATCCATTTCGCCGTCACCGGTAAACACCCATACTTTACGATTACTTTTATCGATAATACCGCGATCATGCAGATACTCCATAAACCGTGCTTGATAGATTCCCATGATTCCAGCTAAGCCCATCGATACAGTGGGAAATTGCCAAAAATCTTTCATTAGCCATGGATGCGGGTAGGAAGATAAACCTTTGCCTTCAACTTCGCGTCGATAATGTAGTAATTGGTCTTCACTTAAACGACCTTCCAAGAAAGCACGTGCATATATTCCTGGTGCAGCATGGCCCTGAAAATACACACAATCGCCAGCAAAACCTTCTTTCGCTGGACGAAAGAAATGATTAAAACCGATGCTCATAAGCGTGGCTGAAGAAGCATAAGTAGAGATATGCCCACCCAGTTCAGGAAATTTTTTATTCGCTCGAATTACAGTGGCTAGTGCATTCCACCGTTCTAGGGAACGAACACGGTGCTCCATCTTAGGATCACCAGGCAATCGTTCTTCCTCGTCTACAGGAATCGTATTGACATAAGCCGTTGTATTTCTAAAAGGTAAATTTACACCTGCCAAGCGAGCATCTGTAATGAGTTGCTCTATGATGAAATGTGCGCGATCTTCACCATCATTCGCAAGGATTGCACGTAAAGAATCTAGCCATTCTCGCGTTTCTTGAGGATCGATATCGTTCATCTAGCCATTTAAGTTATAGATTGTTGCACTGGTAAGCATGAAGACTAGGCAATACCCAGGCATGACGATAAGATATCAACACTGTAAGTAATTTTGAAAGTATTTCCATCCAAACCCTGTCACCTAAAGTAAGAATTAACACTTTACTCTATATTTAATAGTCTCTAAACATTTTTATATGCTTACTTTGACCGTCAAAATTTATGACAAAATCTATTAACACAGACCTCGGCTTAGCGATGACGGGTGGCGGTGCCCGGGCGGCATATCAAGTGGGTGTGTTGCGACATATTTGTAACACACACGTAGAATTCCGTCCTCCTATTATTACCGGAGTTTCAGCCGGTGCAGTCAATGCTGCCCATCTTGCTGCTTACCAAGGAACCTTCTGTGACGCTGTAGACCAGTTAGCCGAACTATGGCTAGAACTTACAACTGATAAAGTATTCCATACAGGTAGTGGATTTTTCTTTTCTAATTTTTTGCGATGGGGCTTAAGTTTTATCCTTGGCGGCAGTCGCATAGGGCCGCGAAAACGTAGTTTGCTGGATAGTGATCCATTGCGAATATTTTTAGAAAAAAAATTAGCTTCTAAAGCAACTGACAGAATATATGGCATTCAAGAAAACATTGATAAAGGTCTATTAAAAGTATTAGGCATATCAAGTACAAACTATGGGACAGGCAAAGCCATCACCTGGGTACAAGGAAACGTTGAAAGCCACTGGCAAAGACCAAGAAGGCGTAGTGAGAGTACTGAAATAACCATTGAACATATTATGGCGTCTACTGCATTACCCTTAATATTTCCTGCCGTTAAACTAGAGGATGGCTGGCATGGAGATGGAGGCATACGTTCTATTGCACCCCTTTCACCCACCATGCATTTAGGCGCAAAAAAGATCCTCGCTATTTCAACACGTTATCGCGGTGGTGAAGTGATACCCGATGAAAACATGATCGGCGAATTTGCGCCTGTGGCGCAAATCATTGGTATTTTGCTTGATTCCATATTTTTAGATTTGCTTGATTATGATGCTGCGAACATGAGCCGTATCAATATGCTCTATGAAGAAGTAAATGAAACAACACGCAAAGAATTAAACAAAGTGGAATTATTAATTTTGCGGCCTAGCCAAGACTTAGGAAAATTAGCGAGTCAATATGAAGTGAAACTGCCTCAGCCGTTTCGATATTTCACGCGTGGTTTTGGAACACGTGATACCAAAAGTCCAGACTCGCTTTCGTTATTAATGTTTCAACCGGATTATTTAAATCGACTGATTGAGCTAGGTGAAAAAGATGCACAACAAAATGCAGATCAGATCGAGAAATTTTTAAGCAAGGAAAATACTTAAGGGCCTAATAATAAGAAAGCCCTGTGGATCCATCCACAAGGCTTTCAAGTTTGCCACTGGAGTTGGAACAATGTGGCAAATAAATAGTAACTCTTTTTATTGATCAGTGGTAGAAAAGCACGAACAAACGGTTGTTTTGTTATACTTATTCAGAAATTTACATCGAAAATGTGATCCCCTTCACACTATGAAATGAGCGCACTTTCATAAATCGATTAAGTTTTAACCTGACTTGAATACAGCTTCATTGACTATTTAGCCGTTCAAAATTCTATACTACGTACCCGCTTGAGCGTTCCTGTTATTTCTTCATTTTGATTCATACATAAATAAGGTAAGCCAAGTTCTTCAAGCCAAGCAGAACCATTCTCTTCACCTTTTAACATTGCAATAGTAGAGGAAGTGCCTGCGACTACACATTGTTCTGCAACTACACTTGTACTGGCTAAGCTATTCACTGGCCATCCTGTGTGAGGATTTAAGATATGCGCATAACGAATACCGTCCACCATCATGAAACGCTCATAGTCACCGCTGCTTGCTAAGCCACCTGTTGATAGCATTACAAATGACATCGGCACAGTGGGATTGCGTGGGTGACGGATACCTACTTTCCAGGGACTAGCATCGGGATGTGGCCCAATAACGCATATGTCACCACCGAGATTTACCAACCCGCCTGTTACGCCTGCATGACGACAATAATTAGCTGCTACATCTGCAGCATATTCTTTTACATAACCGCCAAAATCCAGTTCCATTCCTGCTAATGGCAAATGCAATAAGGGTGCCTGCCAGTGTAACTTATTCCATCCAATGAATGGCAGCAAAGCATCTATGTCTTTTTGCTTGGGTATCTTATTAGATCTAAAATCCCATGCTTTGCGCAAAATTCCTGATGTAATATCAAACAACCCCATGCTTTGCTCATACCCTACTTGCGCATAGTTAAGTAGTAATGCAGTTTCATTATCCACCTCAATACCACTTTTATTTCCTGCGCTATTATTTATATTTGAAGTGACGCTATCCTCACGGTAGCGGGAATATTTTTTTTCTAAGCGATGTACTTCAGCGATTGCATCATTTGCAATGTGCTCTGCGATTATTTTATTTTCAACATACAGACGCAGTTCGCAGGGCGAACCCATTGCTTTAAAAGGGTAGGTAAAGAGTTCCAAACTGGAAACCCCTATAAATTGAAGATAGTAAAGTTTACTAAATTTTACTAAGAAACAGTAAGATTAAAAACTGTAATCCATACCAAAAGTGAACAGCGTGTAATCGAGTAACGCTGGATTTTCAACATCTACACTTTGAATAGAGTATGACTTATCACTAATATAACGCTCAGCTCCAAGCTTGACAGTCCAATCACCAATGGTTTCTGATAATCCTAGGCGCAACGCAATAGAACCATAAGGTGATAAGCGATAATCACTTGAATATTCACCATCTGCACGTACCTGTGTATAGAACGGCTCATAAAAATCAGCTTGGGTCTGAGTGTAATATCGAATCGATGTATCAAATGCCCAACCACTCTCCGTGACTTTATGCAAACCAAGATCTAGGGTATGCGAACGAACATTCCAATCATCGTAATAGAAACGATAGTCGACATGAAATGCAGCAGCAAATAGTTCTGAATATCTACGTAAGCGTGTTGACCAAGTATATTGAATACGGTCATCAGGACGACTGTCTGGCAAGTTTCCGGTTGGCAAGAACACTTGCTTGTATGGATCAGATAAAAAGCCATCAAAAATTGAAACACCTATCGTGGATTGAATAATAGTGTGCTTGTTTATAACCTGATTGATCGTGCCAAAGAAAGTGTAATTTTCTTTATCTTCATTATTAACACGTACTACACCAGCTTCCTGAGTAGGATCTATCTCATCAAAAGATACCGACACACCACCACTTATTGATGTAGCCTTATTTGGAAATTCATAGTCAACCTGAACTCCCCCAAACACAGCGGTGTAATCTTTTTCCTTTGAATAACCAATATTTGGCGAGATAGTAAATTTTTCGCCGAAATATTGTGCGCCGACACGATAATCATAACGAGTGTCATCAATGGTTGCACCACTCATCACCACTAAAGGATCGCCATTGGCATCCGGTCTAACAAACCATGGGGATGATCCACTCATGTCGTCATAAACAAACCCAGTGGTTATTTGAAATTTTTCGTTCACCGGATAAAGGAATTGAACTTGCAAAACGTCAATTTCATAACGGTCACGATCTCCAGCATTAGGATCAGCATCACCACTAGGAATGGAATCTTCATCGTAGCGAGATATCTGCAAAGAAAGCTTTGGCTCATTGGCCGCAACGGCTGCGCTTACTGTTGAACTTATACCTGGCAATGCCATGGCTGCAGTAGTCAAAGCAGCTAGTGCTGGGCTGATGCCGTTATTTTTTTTACTCATTGATGATGTATCTAAATTTATTAGTAAACAAAAACGTTTGCTTTAATTACAACCGCAACCGCCGCCGCCCGCACCGTATCCACCTGAAGAACCTTCTTTACTAAAGTAGACATGTTCTTGCAGCTGCCCCACTAAAGGATCAGGCTCCCATGCCATTTCAGGCTTCGCTAAAATACCTCTTTCCCATGGGTTTACAGAACTACATGAAAACACAAATAAACATAATGTGATAACAACAAGTCCTCGGAGCAGTGATTTCATATTTATATGTTTTAATTATCCAATATTTATTTATTTTAGACTTGAAATATTATTCTGCAATCAACTTTTCTATTTCAACTTTAAGCTTTGCTATATCGCCTTCCTTAAAAGCAGCATGCACATATTTCACAACACCATTTTTATCGATCAAGTATGAAGTAGGCATAGCTTTTACACCAAATACCCCAGGCAATACGCCTTTAGGATCTTTAACAATAGGGAAAGCTACAGGATGCTTGGATAAGAACTTTTTAGCATCCTCAGTATTTTCATCAACATTAATCGCTAGGATTTCAAAATCTGTGGTGCCAATCTCTCTTCGTAAATCATCATATAAAGGGAATGATTTAAGACATGGTGGACACCATGAAGCCCAAAAATCTATTAAAACCACCTTGCCTCGGTATTCATTAACGGTGACATTATCATTACCATCAATAGAGCGAGCTTTAAACGAAGGCACGGTATCGCCAACCGAAATTGCGGATACAGAAAATGGTAAAAATATAAATACCATTAGTAAAATTTTGCTTAGGAACCGTGTCATATTTACACCTCTATGTTTAATGAATAAATCATCATAGTTTGATTGATTTATTTTTAATTCGTTTAACTTCTACTATAACTTTCCGATAAGTATGTGAAGGACTGCGCAATAAAATAATTGACTTACCTGTGAATTATTAAGCATCAATTCAAATAAATAACCTGATAACGCACTGAATGGGTTTAAATTTCGGACTAAGCAGGTATAAATTGATGCCCTCTATAACAAATCACAATATTTAGATAACGATGAAATACCAACTCCAGTGATGAATCATTGCTATAGAAACTATACAAGCTGAGGTGAACGGCGAATCGCCATTAGTCCGGAAAATTGAGCACCTTATCTCTGAAGATAATTTCAGAGCATGGGTTAAAACGCCTGCACAAGAATTAATTCATGTGCAGGATCTAAACTTTTGTTATTAAAATGTTTCTAAACAACAATTAGCTACTTGCGCTAATCGCCTGATCAAGGTCAGCGATAATGTCTGCCGCATCTTCTAAACCAATAGATAAACGAATCACATCGGGCCCCGCACCCGCAGATATTTGCTGTGTTTCGGTTAGTTGCCGATGTGTTGTGGAAGCAGGATGAATAATCAAAGAGCGTGTATCGCCAATATTTGCAAGATGGGAGAGTAATTCACATTTACTTACTATTCCTAAACCCATGTCATAACCGCCTTTTACACCAAAGGTAAATACTGCACCCGCACCATTTGGACAATATTTTTTTGCTAAAGAATGAAATTCACTATCAGGAAGACCCGCATAAGACACCCAATTAACTTGAGAATTGCCTTGTAACCACTTTGCCACTTCTAGGGCATTATCAGCGTGCTTTTGCATACGTAATGGTAATGTTTCGGAACCTGTGATGGACAAGTATGCATTCATAGGCGCCATAGTAGGACCTAAGTCACGTAGACCTACCGCAATACAAAACACGGCATACGCCATGTTTCCAAATGTTTCATGAAAATTTAAGCCTTGGTAAGCCTCACAGTTTTTTGTCAAGCCTGGAAACTTATCATTTTGTGACCAATCAAAATTACCACTATCTACAACGACACCACCCATGGCATTACCATGACCAGAAATAAACTTCGTCGTTGAATGCACGACAATATCCGCACCAAACTCAATCGGTCGGCATAGTGCCGGGGAGGGTAATGTATTATCAACAATTAGTGGAATACCTGATTCATGTGCAATTTTTGCAATCGCTTCAATATCACATACCACTCCACCCGGATTCGCTAAACTTTCCGTAAAGACTGCTTTGGTTTTCTCATTAATCGCTTTTCGAAAATTTTCAGGATCAGTGGGGTCCACAAAATTTACTTTCCAACCAAATTTTTTAAAACTATGGCCAAACTGAGTAATCGATCCACCATAGAGTTTATTAGAAGCCACAAATTCATCGCCACTTTCCATTAGTGCAAATAATGCAAGCAGTTGGGCAGAATGGCCCGAAGCAGTACAGACAGCGGCTACCCCACCTTCGAGGCTAGCGATTCGATCTTGCAGAACACTTGTCGTAGGATTTGTTAAGCGCGAGTAGATAAAACCAAATTCTTCTAAACCAAATAACCTTGCCGCATGATCAGCATCTTTAAAGACAAAAGCTGTGGATTGATGAATGGCTGTACCACGTGCACCAGAAGTCGGGTCAGGTGCAGCACCTGCATGAATGGCGCGTGTTGAAAATCCTTGCTCTTGTTTATCGCTCACAGTGACTCCTCTAAAAATAATATGTGGAAATGAATATTAAAATAATTTATGACTGACTGTTGGTATCTAGCTTTACATACAACATACATTTCATTGCGTACTAGCGAATCGAATTGTAGGCATATACTAGAAATTATATAAGCTATATTAAGTATAGGATGCTAATAATTTGTTACCAACCTCAAGTTTAGTTATCTCTAGGATCAAGCTTGGTTCATATTTTGTCCATATTTGGACCAAATCTGAATTGAGTATAGATTTATAATGACCATTGTAATTCGTCCAAATTAACCTTAAATAATATATGGTAATGTACGTGTTACTTATTTAATCAATATTGGCAAATTCACGATTTATACAAATACTGTAATTTAGTATTTACTGCATCCCTTGGTACTATGTGTAGTTAATATATTATTTGCCTTGAAAGAAAATTAACTAATTTACTGAGCCATGAGTACTGTTGCCCCAAGTAGCAAAGCACAAGCTAATGTTCCTTCTGGATCAATTGCACCTAAAACGATCCTTAAAAGTACTTACTCATCCGTTATTGCTGCTTTAGAAGATGATAGCAAAATCATCTTAATTACCGGCAGTTCTAATAAGGGGAAAACAGCATTACTTTTTACAATAAATAAAAATATTGCCGCAAATCATCGCATCATCACACTATCCGGCAAAGATCTGCCTTCCATAGATACATCTAAAAATAGCAGCCATACTGAATTAAGTACTATGAAGGACTTTATATTTGAGTCCACTGATTTAAAAGATAAGTTAGTAGTCATCCTAGACGATGCACATTGCCTACCCATTAGTTTTTTATCTGAATTAATAGAAGGTATCAAGAGCTCAAATAAAAGCACTAGTCATCTACAACTAATTTTATCAGGCCCAGTAAATTTCAAAGATCAACTTTTAGCAATTGAACAAATAAATTCAGAAGACTTTTTACACTATACAATTGATGACCTAAGTGATGAAGAAATAAAATCGTATATTAAAAGTAAAGATTACAAAATTTCTTCGAATATAAAACAACTTACATTTGGCCCAGATTCAATATCAGTAATTTCAGACTTTATTCGGTCTGACCAAAAACTATTAGATGTCATCCTTGAGTGGTGTGCTGCCATTGTTAAGAAAGATCAGCTAACCAGCATGTCTTCACAAGTTGTAAACCAAGCAGCTAGTTTTGCTCAACAATTTTCTAAAGATAAAGACTTACCTTTATCTAACTCATATCCACCTTTTCATGAAGTATACAAATATATCAATGATATACAATCTTCTAAAAAACCATCTACCAAAACTGATGAAAATAGTAAAAAAGTTCCCAAGAATTCTGTAAGAAAAATAGCTACAAGCAAAACTACTTCTCAAAAAACTAAAATTCCTACTATTACAGCTAATACAGAACCCAAAACAATACTTAAGGAAAATAAGAAGCCAAGTGGACATACAAAAAATGATATTGAGGTTATGCCTGCAAACAGTGCGCCCAAAGCCAAGCTAGACCAAGATCATAAAAAATCTTTCCCTGCTGCTATAGGGATAGCTATATTTTTTCTAATCGGTTTCATCACTTTCATTGCGTTTCAAATAGGGTCTAACTCAAAAGTAGATGATTTGCCCGAACAAATAGTCTCTGAAGAAATACCAACTGAAGAAAGTATAAGCACTCAAAATGCCATCGATGATCAATCAAATAACGAAATAGTTTTATCAAAAAGTACTAATGGCTCTGAACAAGATAGTCACAAAATCAACAATCAAAATTCAACGACAACTGAAGCATTGGCCTTAACTACAAACAGAGATAATCCAGAAGAAGCAACTCCTACATCACAAAAGCCAGCCACGCAGGTAGCAAACGGATTTGAACAAGATACTAAGATTACCGAGACAAATGAGCAAAGCCCTGCACCTATCCTCATAGAAAAGAAAATCGAACTGGGC
>CALAJL010000045.1 GCA_937922735.1 uncultured Gammaproteobacteria bacterium
TCTGGTTTGTCACTGCCATAACGATGCATGGCATCTGCATAACTCATTCTTGGAAACGGGTTAGCTAACGCTACATCGCAATTTTCTTTAAACGATTCCCGCATCATGGTTTCCATGATGGTCATGATTCCTTCTTGATCCATGAACGAGGTTTCGATATCCAACTGGGTGAATTCCGGTTGACGGTCTGCACGTAAGTCTTCATCTCTAAAACAACGCACTACTTGGTAGTACCGATCAAAGCCACTCATCATTAACAATTGCTTAAACAATTGTGGTGATTGTGGCAATGCAAAGAAGGAACCGGCTTGGGTTCTACTTGGCACTAAATAATCACGCGCACCTTCCGGGGTCGCTTTGGTAAGAATCGGTGTTTCTATATCTAAAAAACCGTTGTTGTCTAAAAAGTTGCGAATGCCACTGGCCACTTTTGCTTTGGTGCGAATTTTTTCTTGCATGACAGGACGACGCAGATCCACATAGCGATATTTCAATCGATTTTCTTCATGAACGTCATCATCGTCTAGTTGAAATGGTGGAGTATCCGAAACATTTAGCACTTCTAATTCTTTTGCTAATACTTCTATTTGCCCTGTAGGTAAATCAGGGTTGATAGTGCCTTCCGGGCGCATACGCACACGACCCTTGATTCGTAATACATATTCATTACGTATTTTTTCAGCAAGGGCGAACATTTCTGGTGTATCTGGATCAAACACCACTTGCAGCAACCCTTCACGATCTCGCAGATCGATAAAGATCACGCCACCGTGATCACGTCTTTTATTCACCCAACCACAGGCTTCTATTTCTTGGTCGATCAGCTTTTCAGTTATCTGACCGCAATAATGAGTTCTCATTCCTTACCTTATATATGTGAATACCAAGCGGCAGATGGTACGGATTGCTTGGAGGTGATGCAATATAGCTATAGATGGTGAAGCCACAGGGTGAGGCCACAAGATACCTGGCATTTCTGCAGCTATATGGGCTTCTATTTAGACTTTTTGGATTTGGCTTTGGGCTTTGCAGGTGTGGTTTTTTTATCACCGCTTTTGCTATCAGATTTGGGCTTAGCCTCTTTAGACTTAGCACCTTCACTGCTGCTTGATTTCTTTGCGGAATCATCTGAAGCGAGATTGCGCTTTTTATCATTGTCGGTCTTAAAGTCCGTTTCATACCAACCTGTGCCACTTAATCGAAAGCTGGGTGCAGAAACCAGCTTCACTAATTTGTTCTTACCGCATTCAGGACACTTTTTAAGCGGCGCAGCATTGATCTTTTGCAGCTCCTCCACTACAGCTTCACATGATTGGCATTGGTATTCGTAAATCGGCATAGATTGGGGTGTTAATGCTTTCTTATTATTAGTGAAATATAATATGAGGCTTAATAACGTTTTATTCAAGTAGGAGAAGAAGAATAAATGGCTAACGAGCACACTACTATCTATTTCAACCCTAAATGCTCGAAATGTAATATGACTTTAGCGCTACTGAAAGAGAAAGGTAAAACCCTTGAGGTGGTTGAGTATTTACAAACTGTACCCTCTAAAGACGAGCTTAAAAATATCCTTGGCTTACTTGGCTTGAATGCCGACCAACTTCTGCGAAAACACGAGAGTGCTTATCAAGAAGCAGGACTTTCTGATGCTTCTTCTGAAGATGAAATTTTAGACGCTATGATGAACTACCCTATTTTGATTGAACGGCCTATAGTGGTTCATGATGGTAAAGCGGCTATTGGCAGACCCCCTGAGAACATTTTAGAAATTTTATAATGAAAAACATTTTAGTTTTATATTATTCACGCCACGGTGCGACGAAAGATATGGCACAGCACATTGCCAGAGGTGTGAATGCTGTTGAAGGCGCAGAAGCAAGGTTGCGCACCGTTGCCCCGGTGTCGACCACTTGTGAAGCCGTTGAAGACAGCATCCCTGATGAAGGTCATCCTTATGTGGCACCCTCGGATTTAGAACAATGCGATGGCTTGCTGATGGGCAGCCCCACTCGATTTGGCAACATGGCAGCACCGTTAAAATATTTTTTAGATAGCACCAGCCCGCAATGGTTATCCGGCGCACTGATTGATAAGCCTGCTGGCGTGTTTACTTCCACTTCAAGCTTACACGGTGGTCAAGAAAGCACGTTGTTATCGATGATGTTGCCCTTATTACACCATGGCATGGTGATGGTTGGCATTCCGTATAGTGAAAGCGAACTACTTAGCACCACTTCAGGTGGCACTCCATATGGTGCCAGTCATTTAGCAGGGCCAGAGAGCAAAAACAAATTAAGCGAAGAAGAAAAGAAATTATGTTTTGCGTTAGGCAAGCGAGTGGCAACTTTGGCGCTTTAATTTACTGAATATTTAATACTGACTTTACAAAAGGTACGGTAACTTTTTTTTGCTGAACTAGTGACTCCTCATCCAACTTATCTAGTAATCCTATAAGTTTATTTAAGTCACGCGGGAATCGTTTTAACAAAAAGCCGCATACTTCTATAGAAACCTCTAGTCCTCGTGCTTTTGCGTGTTCTTGTATGGCACGGCTCTTATCATCATCTACCAATTCACTTAATTTGTAGACCGGCCCCCACACTAGTCTTGAAGCCAAATCTGGAAACGAAACAGGCGCTTCATGTGGATTATGCGCAGCGGTCATCACAATAGTTTTATTGTTAGCACGTAGCTCGTTAATTAATAAGAATAATTGGCGATCCCATTCTTTATTACCTATTACTGCATCCACATCATCTATACACACCACATCTAATTGATGCATATCCTTTAAAATTTCAGCCTGCTGATCAATGAGTTCGTTCATTGGCAGATAAATTGCATTTTGCTGTGTGTTGACTTGATGATTGCATATTGCCTGCAAGAGATGGGTTTTTCCCGTTCCGGCAGAGCCCCAAAGAAAGTATTGCCGTGGCTCAGATGATGAAGGTTGCGATATTTGCTTTAATACGTGTAGCAGTTGACTGTCACTTGCATCAACAAATGTTTCAAAGGTGGCGAATTTTGGTAATGCAATATCCAGAGAATATTGCGTAGGCGTCTGCTGACAGGATGTTGTCATGAATTATAGTAATTTGAATAGCGTTAACGAACTTACGCTTGCTTGCCAGAATGTTTTGATGCCCTTCTTGAACGCTCTTCAACCAGATAGTCATATCCACTGGCAATGGTTGTAATCAGAGTAAGTCCAATGAGTATTTGAATAATACTAGATGGGAAAGTATTTACTTGACTATATACCACCCCAAGCACCAACAGAATTTGGACAAATGTATTTAATTTACTGATCAGGCTTGGTTCTATTTCAAATCGTCTCGTCATGGATACATATGAGACCGCACCAGAAAGTAGCGCGACATCACGCATTATCACTACCAATACCAACCAGTGAGGAAGTAGATCCAAAGCCCCTAAAGCAATGTAAGAACAAATCAACATAACTTTATCCGCAGCAGGATCTAGATAAGACCCCAATGTTGTCTTCCAATTAAAGGCTCTTGCAAGATATCCATCTAACGCATCAGAAAGACCCATTAAGAAAAACAGCAATAAAGCATTATTGAATTGGTGGTCAAATAACCACCACACCAATAAAGGCACGGCTGCAAAGCGCGCCAAGGTAATCATGTTTGGTATAAATCTCCAAATTGACATTCTATGCCTTAACTCCACTCGTAAAAAAATCCATTGGGTAATACAATTCACCAAATTATACAATCAAGTAATCGACTATAATGTCGATGCTTATACACTATTGAAAATGCTTATAAGTATTATCATTCTGATGGTATAAGTAACCGAATTGCGAAGCAATGATAATTCAAAATAGTGTTAAACATACTTAGAAACCTCATCCGATTTCTATAATTTCAATTAGTTACACCACTTACTTAAGAAAATAAATATATGGGTCTTAGCTACAAAAATGCCGGTGTCGATATCGATGCTGGAAATAAACTTGTTGATCTCATCAAACCAGCCATACGCTCTACACATCGCCCAGAGGTCATGTCTAGTATTGGTGGCTTTGGAGGCTTATTCGCGCTGCAGCAAGATCAGTATAAGGAGCCTATTTTAGTCTCAGGCACGGATGGCGTAGGCACTAAATTACGCTTAGCCCAACAGCTTCAGCTACATGAGACCATCGGTATTGATCTCGTTGCCATGTGTGTCAATGACGTGATCGTACAAGGAGCAGAACCTTTATTCTTTTTAGACTATTTCGCAACCGGCAAATTATCGGTTAATGAAGCGAAAACCGTAGTGGAAGGTATTGCCGAAGGTTGCAGGCAATCTGGAGCCGCCTTAATTGGCGGTGAAACGGCTGAAATGCCCGGAATGTATGATGAAGGCGAATACGATTTAGCGGGTTTTTGTGTGGGCGTTGTTGAACGCAGCAAATTAATTGATGGCAACCAGATAAATGATGGTGATGTGATCATCGGCCTCCCCTCTAGTGGAATTCACTCTAATGGATTTTCTTTAGTGAACAAAATAATTGAAACGACCAATACTTCATTGGATGAAACCATTAACGGTAAAACATTAGGTGAATTACTTTTACAACCCACTGTTATTTATACCCGCATTGTTTTATCGCTGATTGAAAAATTTGATATCCATGGTTTATGCCACATTACAGGAGGTGGCTTAACGGAAAATGTTCCTCGCGTTATTCCTGATGGCTTCCTAGCTGCTATTGATACAAATCACTGGAAAAGACCCCCTGTATTTGAATGGCTTCAAAAAATGGGACAAGTAGATAACGAAGAAATGTTAAGAGTTTTTAATTGCGGCATGGGCATGTTAGTTGTCCTACCTAAAAATCAGGCAGAAGCGGCTATTAAGTGTAGCCAAGAAGGTGGCCATCAAGCTGTATTGATTGGTGAAATTAAAACGTCATCTTCTGACGAAAAAATATCTCTTCAATAAAACTTCAATAAAACGTTGCCAAACGCTGAACAAAACTCAGGAACAGATCAGCCCTGCGAAATTGCTGTATTCGTTTCGGGAGGTGGAAGCAACTTACAATCTATTATTGACCATGTTCAACAAGGTCATATACATGCGAACATTGCTTGTGTGATCAGTAATAACCCTGATGCATATGGATTGATTCGTGCACAACAAGCAAGCATCCCAACCCATATCATTGAGCATAAACACTATGAGACACGTGAGGCCTTTGACAGGGAACTCCTTAAAACACTTGCGGTCTATAATATTAAGCTAATTGTTTTAGCGGGATTTATGCGTGTACTTAGCCCGACATTGATAAACGAATATCAAGAATGTATTTTGAATATACATCCTTCTCTATTACCCAAATATACCGGCTTACATACCCACGCGCGTGCATTGGAAGCAAACGATACTCAACATGGTTGCTCAGTGCATTTTGTTACTGCCGAATTAGATGAAGGTCCATTAGTAATTCAAGCTGCTGTGGGAGTAAAGGAAACCGATACGGTTGATACACTGGCTGCACGTGTACTAAAAAAAGAACATATTATTTACCCACTTGCTGTGAAATGGTTTTGTGAAAAACGCCTGCAGATCAAAGGTAATAAAATTTATTTTGATAATTCATCCCTCAATCAAGCCATACAACTTAGCCCAGAACATGAAGCACAATTAAAATAGAAGAATCATTATGAAAATAATATTTTACGTGATTTTAACGGCATTATTTTTCACTCAACCCGCCTTAGGCAATCCAGCTGCCGTTCTTAACGAAGAAAATCTACCCCCAGAATTTGAAGCCACTTATGACATTCATAAAGGCTCTATACGTGTTGGGAAAATGTCTGTCAGTTTAAAAAAAGTTGACGGCGAGCTTATTTATGAATCCATCACTAAACCAGTTGGTATGGCTGCGCTATTCCTTGGGGACCAAGTTGTTACAGATCGAGCAGTTTTAAAATTAATTGGCAATCAATACCGTTCAATTGAATTTGCTCATCAGATGAAAAATAGTGACAAAAATCGAAACGAGCATTACGTTTTTGATTGGCAAAACAATAAAGCCAATATTAAATATAAAGACCGTAGCAGCGTATTGGATATCCCCGAAAATACTTTTGATAACTATTCTGCACAATTACTGTTGATGCGTAAACCAATAGATACTGCTATTAATACATATTCAGTAATTTCAAAGGGCAGACTTAAAGAATATAGATATGAACTTGAAACTACCGAAATGATTGATTCTAAGATTGGAAAACTTAATGCAAACAAATACGTCAGAAAAAAAGACAATGATAAAAAAACAACCTATTTAGGTTGGTATGCTGAAGAAATTAATTACTTACCAATCAAACTTGATAAATTTGAAAATGATAAACTAGATGTGTCGATACAAATAACTGATGTTAAATGGTTAGACCAGAACTAAAGCGGGATTAAGTTAGCTTCCTGCTATCGTCATGTTATCAATAAGTAATGACGGAGTAATAATATTGCTACGACGGTCTACGTCATTACCTATTTCAACAATCTTTTGATACATATCCTTTAAATTGCCCGCGATTGTTATTTCATCTACAGGATATTGTATTTCACCATCCTCTACCCAGTAGCCAACAGCACCACGTGAATAGTCTCCCGTAACCGTATTTACACCATGACCAATCAGCTCGGTAACTAGTAATCCTTTCTGCATAGTCTTAAGCAACTGATCTAAATCATTAGACCCTGCTTGTATCTCTAGATTATGAACTCCACCAGCATTTCCTGTTGTCTGCATCGCTAACTTTCTAGCAGAATAACTACTTAGCACATAACCTTTAAGCACGCCTTTATCTACTAGCGTACGCGCTTTTGTTGCGACGCCTTCTAGGTCAAACGTGCTACTGCCAAATCCACCTTTTATAAGTGGATCTTCAGTAATTGTGATTGAATCAGAAAACACTTTTTTATCTAGATGATCTATCAAGAATGAAGCTTTTCGATAAAGAGATCCACCACTTACGGCAGATATAAAATGTGAAAATAATGAACGTGCCATATTCGCTTCAAAAACAACTGGCGTGGTTTGTGTAGAAATCTTCCGTGAACCAAGTCGACTAACCGTTCTTTTAGCGGCTTTTTTACCAATACTTTCTGCTGAATCCAGATTATTAGGGTCACGCGCAGTGGCAAACCAATAATCCCTTTGCATATTTCCATCTTGTTCAGCAATGACTACACAAGATAAGTTATGTCGTGTAGAACTATAACTTCCTACAAAATCATGCGAGTTTGCATATATAGTTGTTCCGCGTGAGCTTGTTAATGATGCACCTTCTGAATTAGAAATTTTATCATCTTGGCGTGCTGCATTTTCACAAGAAATAGCGATTTCTAACGCTTCTTCCGGTGACACACCCCAAGGATGATCAAGCTCCAAATCTTGCATATCAGTCGCCATTAGCTCAGCTTCTGCTAGCCCGGCACAATCGTCTTCTTGTGTAAATTTTGCAATATTACATGCCGCCGTCACCGCATCTTTAATCGCATCAGGCTCAAAACTCGTTGTACTGGCATTGCCTTTCTTTTGGCCCATATAAATCGTAATACCCAAACCACGATCATTATGGCGTTCTAATGTTTCCGCTTCCCCTAAACGAGCTGTGACTGATAATCCATGTTCAACATTTATACTAGCTTCCGCACTAGTAGCACCTTGTTGCTTAGCTTCGGCTAAACAAGATTGAACTAAGTTTTCTAACTTATCTTTAGTGTATGGAGAAGGTTCTGTTTTCATTTTAATTACTTTAGTAAATATTTATTGGGAAGTGCCGCCAACTGTTATACCATCAATACGTAAGGTTGGTTGTCCAACCCCTACAGGCACACTCTGACCCTCTTTACCACAAGTACCCACACCTTGATCTAATTTTAGATCGTTTCCAATCATGCTAACGCGTGTTAATACATCTGGGCCATCACCTATTAGGGTTGCGCCTTTAACAGGTTTGGTTACTTTCCCTTTTTCAATTAAATATGCTTCTGATGCGGAAAATACAAATTTCCCTGACGTAATATCCACTTGCCCACCACCAAAGTTAACCGCATAAAACCCAGAATCAACTGAACTTATAATTTCACCTGGATCATGCTCTCCTGCCAACATATATGTATTTGTCATACGTGGCATGGGCAAATGAGCATACGATTCACGTCTACCATTACCTGTAGGCTCTGCATTTGAAAGTTTTGCATTAAGTTTATCTTGCATAAACCCTTTCAGAATTCCATCTTCAATCAACGTCGTACATTTAGTAGTAGTCCCTTCATCATCGATATTTAATGAACCTCTTCGATTTTCTAACGTTCCATCATCGACTACGGTTACTCCTTTACTCGCAACACGTTCACCTACACGACCACTAAATGCGGAAGTTCCTTTGCGAGTGAAATCACCTTCCAGCCCATGACCAATTGCTTCATGCAACAGTACTCCTGGCCAGCCTGGCCCTAACACGACATCCATTTCTCCCGCTGGCGCATCGACTGCATCTAAATTTAATAAAGCCATCCTCACTGCTTCATGGACAAATGAATGAGCATGATTATCCTGAGTAAACATATCGTAACCTACACGTCCGCCGCCACCGGAACTACCCTGCTCTAAACGACCTTTATCTTCCACAATTACGGATACATTTAATCTAACCAGTGGCCTAACATCAGCAGCCATAGAACCATCACTATTGGCTACTAATATGATTTCATGTGTTCCAGCAATGGAGGCCATTACCTGCTTAACTCGATTATCTTGCTTTCGCGCCAACACATCCAATGAACGCAATAAGTCAACTTTATCCGACTCCGTAAGCGAGTCTAACGGGTTATCCGGCATGTAGAGCTGATTACCAGTATTAGTTTTCCATGCTTGCACTTGCCCGTTTTGATTACCTCTGGCAATCGCGCGTGCAGCTTTACAAGATTCTAATAATGCAGGTAATAGAATCTCATCGGAATAAGCGAAACCAGATTTATCACCTTTAATCGCGCGTATGCCTACACCTTGACTAATATTATAACTAGCATCCTTTACAATACCGTCCTCCAATGACCATGCTTCATGCTTGCGCATTTGGAAATATATATCGCCACTGTCGGCTGATGTATTCAGCAACGCTGAAAATGCTTGTGACAAATGTGATTCATCCAGACCAGAAGGATCTAAAATACTGCTTTTTGCTAGCTCTAAAGGGTTTTGCATATTTTTTTATCTTAAGTGAAAAGTAGAAAACTATTTCATTCTTCTGTGTTGAATACACGGAAATGTTTTTCGTCTTGATCGTAAGTACTCAATATTAATTTCGGCAAGTGTAAATCCTGTGCCGTGTTGGATTCGATTTAATATCGCACCCCAAGGATCAATAATCATGCTATCACCGTGTGTAGCACGACCATTAAGATGGTAACCACCCTGACCTGATGCAATTACATAGGTTAAGTTCTCAATTGCACGCGCTCTTAACAAACTTTCCCAGTGCGCCTTCCCCGTTGCGGCGGTAAATGCAGCTGGTAAAACGATAATTTCAGCGCCTAAATCAAGCAACCCTCTAAAAAGTTCAGGAAAGCGTAAATCATAGCAAACTGCTAAACCAATTTTTCCAAATGGTGAATCAATTACTTTTAAGCCTCGTTCACCAAATTCGATAGTTTCAGACTCTATATAATTTTCACCTGTGTCAACTAAATCTACATCAAACAAATGAATCTTGTCGTAACGCTCAATAAAATTACCTTGGTTATCATAGACAATACAAGCAGCCAATATTTTATTAGGATCATCACATTCCATAGGAATGGTTCCACCCACTAACCAAACATTATGTTGTTTAGCTTGATCTGACAAAAATGTTTGAATTGGACCATCACCCTCGGTTTCACGAACTGCGATTTTATCGCTTTCTTCAATGCCCATAATTGCAAAGTTTTCTGGCAATACAATTAATTCAGCACCAGCTTCGGCTGCTTGAGAAATTAGACGGCCTGCCTCACGGAGATTGGCATCCACCTTTGGACCTGATGCCATTTGAATAGCTGCAACTTTACTCACAATATATTAATTATCATTGTTTTAAGAAGGCATTATTATCGCATATCCTATCGTTAACCGAGCCTACTAAAGTAGAGATATAAACAGATACAACTAGTGAACTCAGACGGATCACTAACCAATAGCGGGTTTTAATATTACTTTCCTTGCTTTAGAGGCATTAAGCCAACATTCTAAGGAGGAGCACCTGGTGTTGGTTGACCTTGGGCTTGTGGTGAGGGTTTATTATCTACCACTTTTTGCGAGATGGGTTCAATCACAGGGTCCTGCCAACTACCTGTCATACTGTATTGGACCTGAGTAACTTTATTAACATCCACCCCAATTGATTTAGCTATTTTCTCTCCCACTAATACTCCAACTGCACCTAATGGTCCTCCAACCGCTAAACCTATCCATGGTAATCCTCCACTCACATGTGGAGTGACCGTTACAATTTGATCATAGTCTTGTGCTTCTATACCGGTTCTACCTTGTATTAATAAATCAGCAGATGGCCCTTTAATCTTTAAGTTCTCAGTTGTTAAATTTGCATCTTTAAATATTAGATCACCACGTATTTTTTCAAACGCATAACCTTTTGAGAAAAAATCTGTGAAATCTAACGATAACCGTCTAGAAATCTCACCAAAATTAAATAAACCAATTAATCGACCTGCTCCACCCGGCTCAACAGATGATATTGCACCATCTTTAAATCTTATCTTTGCATCTCCGGTAACTTTAGATAATGAGAACTGATATGGTGCATTTGGCCATTCAAAATTAGCTTGAATACTGCCCTCCCCATCACTTACAGAACTTCCAAATCCTAGTCCTGCGAAAGTGTCGTGAAGATTTTGAGAAGTCAGATTAATCAATAGATTGGTACGTTGCTTATCATTATCATCGACCACCCACTTACCATTAGCAGATATTTGAAGTTTACGGCCATTGCCTTGAAGTGAATCTATTTCTAACCCATTGGTCGATGGCTTTGTTTTTAAACTAACATCACTAAAAACAGCATCCTTATATTCAAATGTATTGGCATTGATCACCAAAGCCGGTAAACGACGAGGATCCATACCTGTAGACTGTGAAGCAATAGGTATACTTGTAGCATTAACTTTTGGACTAAATCGAAGATAATCAAAGTCTGCCGTCGCAACGCTACCACTGCGATAGTCTATAGGATACTCAAATTTTCCTTTTGCCACTGAGGAATCGATATCACCCACCCAGAATTGAGGCTTTTTCAAAGCTTGTATAGTCACATTATCGATACTTAAATTATCTAACTCTACATGATTGATTTTCAAATCAATTTCATTAATTTCAAGTGGGCGATCTTGATTTGAACTCATTAGCTCCCGCCATTCTGAAAGAACGAATCTATTTGTCTTACCTGTAATTTTTATGCCGTCTTGAAGGAATCCAAACTGATCATCCCCCATACGCAATTCCATCTTTGAAATCTGCTTTGAACCTTCGTCAATATTCGCAAGCATATATGTCTGGTTATCAAGATTTGCAAATATTTCATTACCTATCTTCTTGGAATGTTTTGATTGAATAGAAATTTTTATTGTTTCATCGAACGCTTTTTTAAATGGTAACGGCAGCAAAGTAGTTACTCCATACAAGTCACTATCAACATTAACAGTAAGTAACTTATCCGTATTATCCTTGGCAAAACGCGGAATCCCGACTTCAGCGGTGACCGGTGCAATCCCTTTAATATATTTATTCAGTTTCGTATAGTTTGTAGATAAATAAGCATCTAGATCAAAATCACCTAATATTGATAGCAAAGTACCTCCATCATTTGATTTCACTGCATTTCCACTTATTGGTATTCCATACAGCCTTGCTCGCAAACCATTTCCTTCTGCACCTGCTTGATCAAATCGCAATTTCCCATTCAAATTCGTAAAAGGAAGCGATAATGCATTTAATGTTAACCCAGCATTATCAAACTCAACTTCACCCCCTACTAAAATCTGCTTTTCTAATTTTTTAGTCAGAGTTAATGAAAGATCTAAATCAAGATTAGTATTGCCACTTGCGGTTAGATGCTCTATCACTTTGCTATCTTGCTTAAGAATGGATGATTGCTGCAGATATTCTAAAATGTTATTTGCCGGACCGGATGCACTACCCTTAAGTATTAATCGAGGTAACTTCAAATCATTTATTTTTGCATGCACTTGATTGATTGAAGAATCTAGAATATTTCCTTGTCTTGCATTAATCTCCAAGTAACTATTATCAATTTTGAAATCAGTATTTATGTTGCTTGCAATGGGCCAATTTGGTCGGTAAGACAAAACTCCATCTTCAATATCCGCTACAATCTCAATTCTTCCAGGTTTGTTTTTGAATGGGAAATACTTAGGGTTACCATGAAATAGGAGCTTTCCATTCTTAAGTGTTCCGGCAACGATACTTTCACTCAACCATTTAGATAATTTAGGCTTCATTTTTCCATACGGTAGATATTTTTTAATCGTAGCCGTCTCTGCTTGTGGAATATTCACCTGTAAATCTATATATGGTTTCTCATCAGCGACTTGCAACATGCCTTGCATATTGGCAATCATTTCATCCGATTCAACTAATATATTTTGCATTGCTACTGATATATCACCATCCTTATGTTGCCAAATGATTTTACCCTGAACTTTTTGACTGACTAAAGGCTGACTTAATATTTTATTTACACTTATGCCCAATTCATCACAAGTGAGCTCTAAATTTCCTTGTAGATGATCACCCATCACCATGCCGACAATCGAAGTAATTGCAATATCTTGTTCAAGCAGACTTATATTTGCTTCTTGTAGTAGTGAATTGTATGCGTATTTACTTAACTTATTTTCATTGATTTGTATTTGCAGTTGAGATGATTTAAGCACCCCTTTAATTGCAATTTTATCAACGATTTTATTTAGTTTCTCAGCTATAAATGGGAAATGCTGCAAAGTTGAAAGCAAAGGCTCAGTATTTAAGTAATCAAATGCCGTAGACAAAATAAAACTCTTTTGACCACAGTCCTTACAGCTTACTTCATAGTGTTTTCCAGGCCACTCATGGTTAGATGTTTTAATCACTACATCATTTAGCGCTAATTGCCATTCTTCTATATCACCTTGTAATTTAAAACTAGTGTCAATTGATACAATCTGATCATCCGTTATCGCATTCTTTATCGGCACTTTAATCTCTTTATAAACCAATTCACGCAAACTAAGATCACCTAAAAAAGTACGTTGCTTTAAAGAATTAAAATTACCCCAAATATTAAAATCTGATACGCCTTGACTTACTCCCACTTGTAATTTTGGAAAAAAATCACTCAATAACTCTAAATTAATGTTTTTTCCTTTACTATAGAGCCTACCTTTTATATTTTTAAAGCCTTTATCCAAATCACGTATATCAGCACTTAAGACGAAAGTGTCGCCCAATGTTTGAGGAAGAACGAATTTAGAATAAACTTTGAAATGATCACCAGAAAAACCAAGCACAATATCAACACGATCAAAAAAATAATCTAAGGCTTGAATTTCATCTGTAATTGAAATAGAACTATTTAGTAAATTGATATTTAATTCATTACTCTTATTTAACTTTTTACGTTCAGCCAATCTCTTACTTATATCAATACCATTTAAAATTATCCTTTCGTCAGCAGTGCGTACTAGCTGTAAATCTCCACCTGAAAAAGTTAGCTCACTGAATGTAATTTTTCTACGCATCAAACTTCTATAAGTATCTATAGAAATCACTGCTTCATCGACATTTAGAAGCGCATCATAGCCACTATCATCTTCAAATATTGTTACATTACTTGCAGTAATTTGTGGGGTGAAGCCGTACCAATCAATTTGAATTAACTCAATGAGTACAGGCTTACCTAAAATAGATGAGATATTTTGTTGAATTTGAGGTAGGTAATGTTGGTATATTGACGGGTAAGCACGAACAACACTAATCGCAATAGCAAATAGCAGCAAAAGCCCAATAAGAAAATACCAACCACTTAAAATTAATTTGCGAAACATAGAAACGACTTATCTAAACAGATATGTTAAATACGCTAATTATAAAGGCACCACATCAAATTGCTCTTGCGAATAAAGTGACTCCACCTGCAATTTAATAGTTTTACCAGTATAATCCTCTAACTCTGCCAGACTGGTTGACTCCTCATCCAATAATAAATCTACTACTTGTTGAGACGCCAATACTAGCAATTCGTTCGTTTCATACTGCCTTGCTTCGCGCATAATTTCACGAAATAGCTCAAAACAAACTGTTTCTGCACTTTTGATATACCCACGTCCCGAACAGTTTGTACATGGCTCACACAATACATGCTCTAGACTCTCTCGTGTCCGTTTACGCGTCATCTCAACCAGGCCTAACGGGGAAACCTCACATACCTGACTTTTAGCACGATCCCTATCTAAGGACTTTTCAAATACACGAATTACTTGACGTTTATGTTCATCGTCATCCATATCAATGAAATCGATTATGATAATCCCACCAAGATTACGTAGCCTAAGCTGTCTCGCGATGGCTTGCGCAGCTTCAAGGTTAGTTTTATATATAGTTTCTTCTAAATTACGGTGACCAACAAAACCTCCAGTATTAATGTCGATAGTTGTCATTGCTTCAGTCTGATCAAATATTAAATAACCTCCTGATTTCAAGGATACTTTTCTATGCAGCGCTTTTTGTAACTCATCTTCTATTGAATAAAGATCAAAAATGGGCCGGCTGCCTGAGTATCTTGTTACACAACTTGAAAGCTCTGGCACCAATTTATCTGCAAATTCTTTTACAGTATCAAATGTCGCACGTGAATCGATTCGAATGACCTCAATATCATCCACTGAAAGGTCTCTTAGTGTACGTACTGCTAATGGTAGATCTGAATATACTTCATCCACAGAAGAAACTTTATTTACCTTCTCCACAATTGTGGCCCATAGATTTAATAAAAATTTTAGATCTCTTCTTAAATCTGTTTCGCTTACACCCTCCGCTGCCGTACGCAAGATACATCCGCAATTAGCGTTTAATTCATCAACTAATTTCTGCGTAGTGGTTGTTAATCGTTCTCGCTCTTCTTCGTCTTCAATACGTGTTGAAAGACGCACATCATGAGAATAAGGCAATAGCACTATATAACGCGAAGGTAACGTAATGTTTGTAGTGAGTCGAGCACCTTTGGTTCCTAACTGATCTTTTACTACCTGCACCAAAAGCTGCTGCCCTTCATGCAGTAAGTTTGTAATATTATCGTTTGGTGCCTGAAGAATAGTTTCATCAGGTTGACTATCTTGAGTATTTTTACCGCGCGAACTTTTTGGCCAAAAAGCGACATCAGAACTATGGATAAAAGCTGCTTTAGGCAGACCGATATCAACAAAGGCTGCGTCCATACCTGGCATCACACGACTTACGCATCCTTTATATATATGCCCTACTAACCCTTGCTTACTAACTCTTTCAACCTGAACTTCTTGCAAAACCCCATTCTCGACAATAGCTACTCGAGTCTCTTGGGGGGTCATATTGATTAGGATTTCTTCACTCATCCGTTATTGTACCCAGTCTTCTCTAGTTATGATCAAATTTATATAAATTGGCTTGTTTGAAAAGTTTGCTTACATCAGATAAAGGCAACCCCATTACATTGGTATAGCTGCCAAAAATATACTCAACAAACGAAGCAGCCATACCCTGAATTGCATAAGCACCTGCCTTATCATAGGGTTCATCGGTCAAACAGTATGCATCTATTTGATGATTACTAAGATACTTAAATTTAACTTTAGTCACCGTCATTGACTCATAATAATGACCTTGTATTTTTAGACATAGCGCTGTTAATACTTCATGCTCTGTAGCAGATAATTTTCGCAGAATGCTTTTTGCATGCTGCATATCCGTCGGTTTGCCAATTATTTCGCCACGCAAAGATATGATTGTATCGGCTGCCAATACTGGCCTATTAATTGAGACAAGCTCATGCGCACTAAATGCTTTAAGCTTGGAAATTCTACATACGTAGTCAGTTGCGAGCTCGCCAACCATCGCAACCTCATCCACATCGGGCACAGCTATACGATACTCCAGATTGAGCTGCTTAAGTAATGAATGCCGACGACTTGATCCAGAGGCTAGTACAAGCTCACACATCTAATCAAATGTACTTGAATTATCAGAATACCGTTACTCACGGTGATATGGGTGGCCCTGTATTACTGTCCAGGCTCTATATAGTTGCTCAACTAACACTAGACGCACTAACATATGCGGCATTGTCAACGAAGACAGTGACCAAACCATGTCTACCTGGTGTAAGAAATCAGACGTGAATCCATCTGGTCCACCGATATACAATGTTACTGACGAAGTATGTTGTAACCATCCTTCCAGCTTTGTCGCTAACACCGTCGTCGTCCAAGTTTTACCATGCTCATCTAAGGCAATTCGAAAACTATTCGTTGGCGTACTTTTTAACAGAAGTGCTTGCTCACGTTCTTGCGCTTGTGGAACTGAGATATTTTTCGTTCGTTTAGTTGTTGCAACTGTAACCAAATGCACCTTGCATTCATGCGGCATTCTCGAAAGATATTCTGACACTCCCGACTCTATCCATGATGGTGACTTTTCACCTACTGCCACTATATAAAGATTCACTTCTACTTAGCAATGCAAAAAGATAGCAACAAAAACTTATGAAACCTGTTTTCTATCTGTGCTAATTTCCCACAGCTTTTCTAAACTATAAAACTCTCGTGTTTCTTCCAACATCACATGAACTACCACATCAATTAAATCTACTAACACCCAGGAACGCTCTTGTTCTAAACCTAGTACACTTATTTTTTGTCGTTTAACCTCATTAACTACATTGTCTGCAAGTGATTTCACATGTCTATCCGATGTACCTGTAGCAATAATCATTGCATCAAACACATCCGTCTTACCATCCATATCCATGACTAAAATATCCTTACCCTTCATATCTTCTAGGGCATTAACAATGATTTCTACAGTTTTGCTATGTTTCATATTTCATTTTTATTTATATAGTTTGTTTCTGCGAATGTAATTCCAAATATTTCCAGGCAACATAAATTTTGGCTGCTGTCCCTCAGAAATAGTTTTTCTTATTAAAGTAGATGAAACATCCACCTCATCTAATTCACTTGAGAATATTGCTCCAAATGGTTGGCTCGACAAAATTTCAACGTCTTTGGTGTTGTAACTATCAAAATACTCTCTTTCACATTCGCCACCTTTTACATCATCGTTCAAACTATAGCCAGGACGCTGCACTAATAATATATGGCAGAGTGATAAGATTTCTTCAAAGCGATGCCATTGACAAAACCTTAAAAAAGCATCCACTCCCAATATTAATACCATCGACTGTTTTTCACCGTATTCTGCTCGTAACTCAAACAGAGTGTCTATTGTATAAGATGGCGCTTGACGCTTGAGCTCTCTATCATCTGCTATCAATTTTTCATGATTGGCACATATCAAATTCAGCATTTGCAATCGGTGTGCGGCACTGGCATGGACATTAGCTTTATGGGGTGAAAGTTGGCAGGGAATTAGTCGTATCTGCTCAAATTCAAAGTGATCTAGCAAAATCAAGACAGACCGAATATGGCCAAAATGAGGTGGATCAAAACTTCCACCGAATATACCTAGCATAAATATTCCACTATTAACGCATTGAAGCTTTCGCTCACTACCACTAACAC
>CALAJL010000046.1 GCA_937922735.1 uncultured Gammaproteobacteria bacterium
CTATGAAACCCTATTACATAATCACTTAACAGCATAGCAGCCAACGGCACAAGAAAAGCAAGCAAACGGCTTGAGAAAAACGCACCTGCAAATAATGCCATAGCAGCAATAGGTACCACATTAGGCGGATGAGGCACTAATCGTGAAAATGCTAGTGCGAGTATTACTGCTATTAAATAGCCAGTGTGAATGCGATGTTTAATCATGCAATTATTATACTCAGTCTAAACATTAATAATATTATTAATCGTTCCAAAGCCATGCTGCACCTCTGACTCCACTAGAATCTCCATACTTTGGCGGCACTAATTTTGTAACAACTTGCTCTGAAAATATCCATTGCTGCCAAAGCTTGGGGACATTCATATATAAACGTTGCAAATTAGACATACCACCACCTAGCACAATGACGTCAGGGTCAAATATATTTATTACTTGCGCTAAACATCTTGCCATTCTGTTCTCATAACGACGCAATACTTTCTCAGCATCAACATTACCCAGCTCAGATAACTTAACAATCTCAACTGCACTAACATAATCACCAGTCGCTCTCTTATAATCATTTTCTAATCCTGGCCCAGATAAAAAGGTTTCTATACAACCTTGCTGCCCACACCAACATTGATTTAATGCTAGCTCACCTTCATTTGGCCAAGGCAAAGAATTGTGTCCCCACTCACCTGCTATAGCATTAGCACCTATTAAGACTTTTTTATTAATTACGACCCCTCCACCAGTACCCGTGCCCACGATTACGCCAAATACAGTATTAGCATCTTCCGCAGTGCCATCTATGGCTTCTGATAAAGCAAAACAATTTGCATCGTTTTCAATTCTGATTTCTCTCCCAATAGATTTCTCTAAATCAAACTTAAAAGGCGTATTGTTTAGACAAGTAGTATTTGAGTTTCGCAACAAGCCATTAGCTAATGACAAAGAACCTGGTGTGCAAATTCCAATACTACATTCTATATTCACACTTTCTTCAGCACGATTAATCAAAGAGAAAATCGTTGATATAATTTCTTTGTAATTATTAGGAGTTGAAACTCGATCACGCATTAGCTCTTTGCCGCCATCAAGCACTAAAACCTCTATCTTAGTGCCACCTAAATCGATACCCAGTTTAATAATACGTCTCCTGAGCTATAGTTTTACTTGACCATAATGTTTCTTTTTCACCCGCATGTTTTGACAAAATTCGACATGCTACAAACATAAAATCAGATAAACGATTCAGATAGATTTGCAAACTAGGATTAAGATTTTGTGCCTCACCAAGCATCACTACTGCTCTTTCAGCACGTCTGCACACGGCACGCGCCAGATGACATGTTGCCGCTGCATGCCCTCCACCGGGAAGTATAAAGTTTTTTAATGGCAGCAATGTTCTATTATAAGTATCAATTTTTTCTTCCAACTCTTTAACAATATGTTTATTCATAAATTTTAAATCTGCATTATTTAATTCTGCGCCCAAATTAAATAATTGGTGTTGTATATGAATAAAAGTATCTTTAAGTTCTTCTGGCATATCATACGCGGTCACCATACCTATCACGGAATTTAACTCATCAACATCACCAATAGCATGAATTTGCGGACAATCTTTACGTACACGCAATCCTGTTGATAATCCTGTATCCCCTGCGTCACCGGTTCGGGTATATATTCTTGTTATACGATTAGACATTAATTATTCACTCCGTAAAATTTATTCTTAGCTCGGCAAAAACTGATTGCCCAGGAGTATTAAAGCCCGAAGCAAGTTCATAATCTTTATCGAATAGATTATCCACTTTTACAGAGAACGTAGCATTTGGAAATTTTATTCCTGCTGATAAATTCATCAAGCCATATCCATGCAACTCTACTCCACCAAAATCTCTTCTCTCTGAGCTCAATAATCCATTCATTTGCACGTAATATTGATCACGGTTATAAACCAATGTTCCATTCAATGACCGCTTAGCTCTTCTCAACAACGGCGAATCATCAGACTCATTACGAGGGTTCTTTATCGATCCTTCAAGATTTAAGCTCCAATGATTTGATTGATGTTGAAATCTAAATTCTGCCCCTTTAATACGAGCATCACTGACATTGCGATTTTCGAAAATGAACGCACCTGGATCAATCAATATTGTTTCTATAAGATCTTCAATTTTATTTTCATATACTCGGAATGAAAATTTATTTGATGGATTAAAGTCATAGCTCATGCCTAGCTCAATTGATCGAGAAGTTTCTTCCTTTAAATCTGGGTTTCCACCAAAACCAAATCGTGCATTACTATCAGGCGCTCGAAATCCAGTGCCTACGCTAGCAAACATTCTTGCTTTTCTTGCTAATTGATATCCGTATTCTGCATTCCATACCGTTTCATCCCCAAAATCATCATGATCTACATAACGTGTCGAAGCAAAAACATCATGTTTACCAATATTTAATTGTTGATTAGCATATATAGAATACGTATCAGTATTTTCTTTATAACGTGTACCGAATGATAACGACTCAGCATCTTCATCTGTTTTTGAAATACCAAATGTAAAGATATTATCAATAATCTGTATATTATTTTTCCAATCATAAACTATTCGGTCAGTAAATGAATAATCTTCATCACCCAAGAAATTCATCTGATTTTGACGAATCTCATCTCTAATTTTTGATACAATTAAACTTGAATTCCAATTTTCAGTTAAAGGCAAACCGATAGTAGTATTTAAAACATCATTTTTACGATCCTGATCCAGGTCTACACCAAAACTATCATATTCAGTATTCCCTTCTGCTTGCCAATAACCAAATCCCAACCCAATCTTTCCTAATTTTGTTTTTAAATTTATATCTATCGTATCATTATCGTGTCCATGATCTGTATTGGAGGCAGATGTTGCTGGAAACCCGTCCGACTCTATACGTGAGAACGAAAGATCTCCTATTGCATATTCATTTGCGACTTTAAAATCAAAGCCCCGCTCTGTAGTCGAATAGCGACTACTAGAAAAATGCACCATCGCTTTATTTTCGATTTCTTCGCTAGTAGTAATAATATTAATCACAGCTCCTAACGATTCAGAACCATATACAGTAGAACGTGGCCCTTTGACAATCTCGATACGCTCAATTACTGAGGCATTAATAGCTTCTAATGCTGGTGCACCGGTGGTCGCAGAATTCATTTTGACTCCATTAATCAATACAGCCGTATGATTGCTATTTGTCCCACGTACAAATACAGAGGTTTGCTGCCCAATTCCACCTGTACGCCCTATCTCAATACCCGCATGCCAGCGCAAAAGATCTGCGACATCTACGGAAGGGGTACGCTCAATAGTTTCACGATTAATAACAATTACAGAGGTTACAACTTCTTCTAATGACTGCGAGAATCTTGAAGGCGTAATGACAACCTCATCAACAGCTAGTAATGATGTACTGACACTGATGAGTAAGAATGATAAATAGAATTTGAATTTCATTTTGCGCCCTTAACAAATTTATGCGGACGCACAATGAAGTGCACAAGCGATATTGTGCATTTAAATACTTCAGCCAGAGTCGCCCGCCGCAACTTTCTGATTCACGTAAGGCCGGTCTCCGGGCTGATGAGCTGTCATACAACCAAGTAATTCACCTTCCCATATTAAATAAATACAGTGGTTAACGAATCACTAAAACTCAATCACCGTTGCGGGGGCAGCTTCTGTTTCTCACAGAATTCCCTGTTTCACCTTTGTGCATCGAATCTAAAATATTTTCCAATGACAAAGACACCTCAAGTGATGTGTAAGCGAGATTCTAACAGGTTTTAAATAATTTAGTTTTGAAATTTCTTTATTTCAGCAATCATTTCGTCACCATGCAAAGCATGGTTTTACGATTTAATAAGTATGAGTAATTTTGCTTGCGGGATCATGGCGTAAACTTAAAGACTGTACCTCGATAGTCCAACACATATAACTCACCTGACTCATCTTCTCCAAATGAACTAATATTCAAATCGGTCTGCATAAGTTCATGCATTTCAAAATTATTTTCTTTATCAATTGACCATATCGTACCACTACAAAAATCACCGAATATATATTTACCATATAGATCTTTTATAGCTTTGCCTCGGTAAACATATCCACCCGTAATTGAACAACCGTGTTTATGAGAATATTCAGCTACCGGTTTTACTAATTCATCCGAATCACAATCTTTTTTAGGCAAAAAACAATGATTACCCTCCATTAATCGCCATCCATAATTTTCTCCACCCAGACTTTCTGAAGACTGCCAATGGATTTCCTCCCACTTATTTTGCCCAACATCTGCAATCCACAGATCACCTGTTTCACGATCAAAAGAATGTCGCCATGGATTTCGTAAACCATACGCCCATATCTCTGGAAGTATTTTATCTTTACCTATAAACGGATTATCTTCAGGGATTGTATAACCACTAGCATGGTTCACATTAATGCGTATTATTTTCCCCAATAAAGTTTCTAAATTTTGCGCATTATTCCACGGGTCTCCACCTCGGCCGCCATCACCAATGCCTAAATACAAATAACCATCTTTACCAAATGACAACATCCCTCCATTATGATTTGAAGCTGGGTCTTCTTGCGCGATCAAAACTTCAAGTGTTTGCAAATCTACTTGCTTGGCACTAGGTGGGGCTACAGTCAGACGTGCTAGCGTGTTGTCGCCATTCTTTGCTGTATAAAATAAGAATAAATTACCGTTTTCGACGAAATTTGGATGGAATGCAATTGAAAGAAGACCTTGTTCATTGCCACTTGTAGTGATTAACGGTGCAGCATCAAGAAATAGGACTTTCTCTGTATTGTTATTATTTAATGAGAATATTTTTCCTGTTTTTTCTACAACAAAAATTCTCGAGTCATTCGAGTGTGTGGTTAAAACTGGTTTATCAAAGTTGTTACCAAAAAACTCTAACTCTAATGCGATGCTAGGTCTCTCAAGACAACCTAAAATCAAAAATATAATGACAAAAAACTTGGTGCTATTTAACATTTCCTGCGCCAAAGGCTTTAACAGCCCCGGCTGTAACGTCTTCATTTGGGTTAAACCAATTTAATTTCTTATGTAGCTGTACAACGTCACCAATAATCACTAATGTTGGTGGCTTAACATTATGCTGCTCCACTAAAGCAGGCAAATTTTCTAATGTTCCAATAATATTTTTTTGATTTACCGTTGTGCCTTGCATAATTAGCGCAGCAGGTGTCATGGCACTTAAACCATGCTTAATTAAGTTATCACTGATGATCTGTAAACCATGCAGGCCCATATAAAATACAAGTGTTTGATTTGAATGCGCAAGCATTTCCCAATTCAAGTCTACGGTGCCATCTTTTAAATGGCCGGTAGCAAATATAGCAGCTTGCGAATACTCTCGATGAGTTAGTGGTATACCCGCATATGCTGCACAACCTGCCGCTGCAGTAATACCTGGTACTACCTGGAAAGGTATATTTTCATCAACGAGCGAATCTATTTCTTCGCCTCCACGTCCGAAAATAAATGGATCACCGCCTTTTAATCGTAATACGCGCTTACCATCTTTAGCTAATCTTACTAATAGTTGGTTGATTGTTTCTTGTTGCAACGTGTGCTGCGAACGTTCTTTGCCTGCATATATATGCTCTGCATCTTTACGCACTAAGTCCATAATTTCTTGTGATACTAAACGGTCATACACCACCACATCCGCTTGCTGCATTAATCGCAAAGCACGGAAGGTTAATAGATCAGGATCTCCGGGCCCAGCCCCGACCAAGTAGACTTCACCCTTTGAAGGTGCACTGTCATCCGCCTGTTGTATCGTTTCTTCTAATAGCTTCTGTGCTGCAGTTGATTGATTAGCAAACACTAACTCTGCAATTGGCCCTTGTAAAACTTGCTCCCAAAACTTTCTTCTTTGATCAATGGTGGAAAACTTTTTCTTCACTCCATCACGATTATCTTCGATTAATTTTGCCAAGTGCCCATATGAAGCTGGTGTGCAATTTTCTAACTTAGTACGCAACATTCTAGCCAGAACAGGAGATGCCCCGCCGGTAGACACTGCTATTTGCACGGGGGAGCGATCGATAATTGACGGTAAAATAAAGTCACAGTTTTTACTATCATCTGCTGAATTAACAAGAATATTTTTCTCACGACAAAGCTGTGCGATTTCAGCGTTAACCTTTCTATCATCAGTTGCCGCTATGACAATCAGATAATTACTTAAATCATTTGTTAAGTCATCGATTGTAAATTTTTTTTCTTGCCAGACTATTTGCTCACCTAATTTTCTTTTAATTTCTGAAGTGATGTTTGGCGCCACAATTGTAATATTTGCTTGGGCACGTGCGAGTATAGATACTTTACGCTCAGCAATTACACCACCACCGACAATTAAGCAGGACTTGTTTTTTATATCTAAAAATAAGGGCAAATAATCCACAGTGATTTCTTTTAACTAAATAATTGAATATCTTGTTTAGGTATTAAAACGGTTTCTTTATCTAAGCACTCTAATTTTTTCAACTATCGGAGTGATTACCGGTTCTATTTTTTTACGCATTACCGATCCAATTGCATCTGTCTTGCCAAAAATAGGGTCAACAAGTGTTTCATTAATCATCGATAAATAAAATATCGCTTTTAGCTGAGGCAATAAAGATTGATTCAGCACAGAGAGCCTTAGAATCTCTTGATTCTCTTGGTGATATAGCTCGGCGTGGTTTCCTAATTCCACCATATCTCGCCAGTTAGGCGACTCATTCCCAAAACCACCAAAGTACTCACCAATAGCGTTGAGAATCGCAGCAACCGCTTCTTGGTCATTAGGCTTTTTAAGCACTAATTCTGTGGTTTGTAAAAAGGCCTGTCCAGCTGAGCTTAGGATTTGACACAACAATTTTGCAATTTTGTTACCTTCATCAACTTCTGCTTGTAAAGTAATGCAAACATCACACCATGTGGGGTGTTCATTTACAGTAATCGGCAAGTCATTTGGCGTTTGTTGCAAAAATCCTATGAAGTAGACATTTTTACGAGCACCACGTTTCCATATTTCTGCGCGCAATTCTTCAGAAATTAAACCTGGTTGAAGGACTAAACGAACACTATCAATTATTGCTTTTTGATGCTCTTCGAATGGTAGGAATTCAATCAAGAATTTTGCTAACTCTGGCCCCATAGAACCATTTACAACACTTTCTTTTTCAAGCATGCGTCGTGCATTTTCTGCAGTTGCATTGGACCACCATGCTCGCCTTGCTAACTCATTCGTTAAGCCAGGAGCATGTACGACTGCTGCGACTGCTTCGGGCTCACCAACCAACAATAACTTTTCTAAACTATCGTCGCGCGCCTGCCCCATTCGCGTCCATCTTTTTAGGTATACAGGATAACCACCGGGTGATCCCAAATAATGTGTAGACAAGAACTGTCTTACTAAACGAACATACTTTTCATCTTTGCAACTTGGGTTAAGTTGTACAGTAGCATCACCTTTTTCAGATAATACATATACACACATTTGTGATTCGTCAATTCGAACTGCCTGCAATGGTTGTGCAACCAATACATTTAGTCGCAGTTGATCTTCATTAGAAAGTTGCATTTAATTAAGCTGAACTCTCTGCCCCCATGGAGCATTATCTTTACCTTTAACTAACCATATTACTGGAAAGGTTGGCTCCACTTCCGGAAAACTTCCACGACAATCTGTGAAGTACACTAGCAAATCAGGCTGCTTATCTTGAAGTTCTAGCCAATCAAATACCGGGCAAAAATCTGTTCCACCTCCGCCTTGCAACTCATTAGGTAACTTGATTTCTTCCCATGGTTCAAATATAAATGGCGCACCTTTAGCTAATGCAGCATCACATGGAAGTAAGCTAATCCGTGCACGCATATTGGCTTTTATCGCATCCACTTCTGACATAAATTCATTTAGCTCTTTCTCATCAACTGACCCACTGATATCAATCGCCACAGCAATATCAATTTGTGAACTACGCATACTTGGAAAAATAGCAGGATCACCACGACGAGATGAGGGCCTTGCATAGCTGTAATCATCTCTTGCGGTTGCAGTCATGTAACGAGCAAGTAACATGCGCCATGGAAGTTTTGGCTGTAGCATAAAATCTACCATGCGCGCCATCGAGCCACCCAGCTTACCGGCTTGCATTGCTTGCTGTGCAGCACCCGCTAAGCGCTGTTGCCACTGCACCGATAATTCTTCTTGTTCTTGGGGACTAAGGGCCGAGGGTTGAGGCGCTAAATCACCCCTTTCACTATTATTGCCATCATTAGCGTTATCACTATCAGACATTTCTGCATCTACATCTGTGTCTGTGTCTGTGTCTGTGTCTGTATCAGATGATGGTTGCATTTGCTGATCTTGATTCGTACCGCTTTCTTTGGGCTGCTGATCATTACCATCATGATTAGAGTCATTGTTATCCTGACCATCTGGTGGCTCATGGTTCTCTTTATCTAATTCAGAATCTTCATTGTCTAAGTCATCAATATAATGATAGATCTCTTCCGCAGTCATACCCTCATAACCATCATCGACCAGCGTTTCAGGTGGAGCTTTTAAACCGTCATTAATCAACAAAGGATTCACTGCATAATCACATGCTAAATCCCAGCGATGTTTAATACGATGTTGGCGGCGCGCAAAATGGGATAAGGCACAATGCAGTGCCTGCTTTGCTAATACAAACTGTGTTTGCTGAACATTTAATGCGTTGATGTAATCTTGATTGTAATACAATTTCTTCGCATCTGTAGCAGCACCCTTACACCAACTTGGATCTGCAGCAACAAGTGGCAGGCGCAACACTAACGCACCTAGGAATGGCTTATCTAGAATTAAGCGCGTTCTTGCAGCAGCAAGTTTATTTTGTATGTCTGAGTCAGCCACGATATTAACTGCTGCACACTACTTAATGATGCTTTAATTTATTTAGAACTGAGACAAAAAATGCTGGGAAAGCGGAGTATATAAATTTATACATGAGCATTTTTTATCATTTTTTAACGACATAATTAAGATAATTTAAAGCACACTGATTTAGGTTTGGTCGAAGATCATTATATCTGCAATCTTATCAGCCCAATTAGCAAACTCTGGTAAATTAAAAATATCTTCACCTATCGCGCGATGCATATCTGACACCATCATTACACCCATCTCGCGTTGCGGAAACTTATTTGCAAAATTTAGAATATTGCCTTGTATTGTTGCCGGTTCCGTGGTCTTTTTAGCGCGTATGGCCTGCCCCACTAATGCTGAAGCTACTGCATATTGTAGGTCAATCTCTTTTGGTGCAGCAATATCTTCACCATTCACGATAGCCTCCAGATCAGGCATCTGATCAAGATTAGAAATAAATGCATTTAACTCCACTCCTGCAGCCGGCCCCACACAAGCTTGTAATGAACCAATTAATAAATCGGGGCGATCTGAAAACTTTTCTAACGCACGATTTGCAAATTGCCACGAGCGTGGCGATGGGAAAGCCACAGGATTGTGCGCGGGATCAAAATCAAACAATAAATCTGGGCGAAAACGCAAGAAAGCAATTATGCGATCATCTATATTATTTGCATACGCCCATGCTACCCAATCATCTAAGTTAATATCCACCTCATAGTGTGAAAACCGATTCGCTAAAGGTGCTGGCATTGAGTAAGTCACGCCACGATCGCCTTGACGATTACCTGCAGCAAATATTGCCCAACCCGGTGGCACGTCATATTGGCCCAGACGGCGATCAAGAATGAGTTGATAAGCTGCTGCCGAAACACTTGGGGCAGCAGATGTGATTTCATCTAAAAATAAAATACCTGTTTCACCATGCCGTTCAACATTAGGCAACATTGCCGGAACCGCCCACTCTACTGAGCCATTTTCACGAAATGGAATACCGCGTAAATCACTCGGTTCCATCTGCGATAATCTGATATCAATTACTTCAACATTATTCTTTCTAGCAACATGGGAAACCATCTCTGATTTACCTACACCCGGCGGCCCCCACAACATCACCGGAGTATGGTTACCGGCAAAAGCGCCTTTGAATTCTTTTTCTAATACAACAAGTAGATGTGCTGGACGCATATATATTTAAAAAATTAAATTTTAGATAACTAGTTAGTAGTAAAATGATTGAGGTTATTCTTATTTCATTTCTTCGGGAGAAAACCCGGCTTTTGCATACCATTCTTTAGCTTTTTCTGAATCTTTTGCTATTCCTGCAGTGCCTTGCTCATACATCATACCTAGCGTTGTTTGTGAGCCTTGCAATCCTTGTTCTGCTGCTTTTGTAAACCATTTAACAGCTTGCAATCCATCTTGTTCAACACAATCGCCTTCCATATACATAAAACCCAAACCATGTTGCGCTAACTCATGCCCTTCTTCTGCAGCTTTTGCCATCCATTTAAATGCAGCCTCTTTGTTTACAGCCACTCCCAAACCATTTTGATACATGATGGCGCAACGATGCATGGCGTCTGCATTACCTTTTTCGGCTATAACAGAAAGAATCTGCATCGCACGAGAAAAATGCTTGGCCTCAAAGGCCATCATGCCACTGTTAAAATCCATATCATCTTGCGCTGACATATTGGCTCCAGACCTTATAACTAATGAACGATTGAACGGTTCATGATACGCGATTCCTTGAAATAGAAGGAATAACCCATACAGTACCTTGATGAAAATAGTGGATTTTGTACTGGAATTACGCTGATTCCTGCACTAACCAAGCAGGCTTGAAGCACCTCAGTGCTTAGAAATGACTCATTTACTGTAATTTTATTCTCTCGATAGAGATATACAGGCCAAACTATTCCCTTTTGTATCCTGCGACACGGAAAGTAAAGTGGCATCATTAGCCCCATGTCAGCAACTGCTCAAGAAATTATCTCCGATCCCAATCTTGCCATGCGCTCTTATATACAACGCGTAGCTACTGGTCCTGAATATAGTAAAGACATCTCATTCGAAGAAGCTCGTGATGCGATGACTCATATACTTAATACATCAGCAGACCCTGTACAAGCTGGTATCTTTTTAATTGCTTTACGCATGAAGCGTGAAACACTAGATGAAAATGGTGGCTGCCTACAAGCGATTATTGATGCTGCGAACATTGCCACAGCAGAAGTTGATCATGTAATTGATGTGGCTGACCCATATGATGGTTATACACGTGGCACACCGGTTTCAGCTTTCATTCCCGCAGTATTAGCAGCTTGTGGCTTACCCGCAGTTTCTCATGGCGCTGAAGCAGTTGGCCCAAAATATGGTGCCACGCATAGAAAAGTATTACGTGCAGCAGGTATAAACGTAGATTACGATATGCAACAGGCATTAGCGAAAATTAATAATCCAGACAGCGCTTGGGCTTATCTTGATCAAAAAGTTATTTGCCCATCCCTACATGACCTAATTCCTTTACGCACACAGATAGTTAAACGTCCCGTCATTACAACTGTAGAAGTTTTAATTGGCCCGGTTCGTGGTAAAAAGAGCACTACACTAATGACAGGTTATGTACACAAACCTTATCCCCCGGTGTATACGCATTTGGCAAAAGTATCTGGTTTTGATTCAGCTGTGCTTGTGCGTGGAGTTGAAGGCGGAGTGATTCCTTCTTTAAAACAAGAATCTAAATATTTCGAATACAAGAACAATGGCGATTTAACCGAGGTAGAGATACACCCAGAACATATCAATATTCAACAAAATGTTCGCGCAGTACCATTACCTGAACTAAACGCTGCAAAATCTAAAGGCGATGAAACAGCTGCAAAAGTTGATATCGACCAACTCGCTGAAGAAGCTGCAAAAGTTGGCCTTGCTGCACTGCAAGGAGAACAAGGTGCTGCACGTGACAGTTTGATATATTCATCTGCAATTATGCTTACCCACATGGGTGCAGAAAATTCTATACAAGCTTCCGCCGCAAAAGTGCGCGCAGTAATAGATTCAGGCAAAGCCTTATCACACTTCCTAACTAACCAATAACAATAAAATTAACTTTTATATAAGGAGACAATCATGGACCAAGCATATAGAGACGCAATTACTAAAATGGAAACAGCTGGTGTAGACCCAGAATACGTTCTAGGTTGGCAAGGTGGCTACTTAGGTCATCCAGAGCGTGAAGAACAACGTGTTACTGATGCATACACCGCAGGCTACGAAGATGGCTCAGAAAAAAATGCTGGCAATTTTGATAGCTGGAAAAAATAAACATTATTTAAGTTAAAATTCTAGCTGCAATAAAAGCAAAAAAGAATCCCACACTATATAAAAGTAACGAGAGCATAAACACATATTTGTTTATGCTTCTCATTCTTTTGCAGACAGCAGCTTGTTTTGGATCAGATGGACAAGCAGCATTTTTCATTTTCCACTGATATATACCTGTCACTAATATCAACAGGCCCGCTATAATAAATACTTCTACCTTATAGGTAGATAGCGTCACCAACTGCGGAATTGCAGACACCATTCCCGCCAGCACAGCGCCCGCACCAATCGTTACTAGTAATGCAGGTAATGCGCAGCACACCAATGTTCCTACACTAGTAAATAAGCTCAAAAATGGTAGTACATGGCTCTTAGTAGTTACTTCTCTCATGATCAATTACTTGCAATAGAACGATCAATGCTCTTTACGTTATAGCCAGAATCTGTAATTAATTTTTCAATTTCTGCATCATCAAGATGTTCACCATTCTTTAATGCGATGATTATTTGATGATCCGCCAAACTAACATTTAACCCAGATACCTCGTTCTTACGCATAAATACTTTTTCAATTGCCGTAGCACAAAAATCACATACCAATCCAAATGCATCCACAGAAACAATTTCACCGCCTGGATCGACTATTCCTATCGATAAAGAAGGATTCTCATTTTCGCTTATACTCCCAATATCATTCTTTAAATCTTGAGCATAAGCACTCACATTAAACAACACCGTTAGAAACAAACTGCATACAATTATTCTCATAATCATCTCCTAAAATTTAAAAACGATGCACAAAATTAAACTGCACATCTCTATCATCACTCACACCAGCTTCCAAAAGATTTGGGCCGCTAAATAAACGCACTAAAGGGGTTAGCACTAATTGATCATCAGCTTCAGGAGCATGCCGGACCTCAAGCATTAACCAAGTATGCAAACTGCCATATTCTGCAAGATAAGGCGCAATTCCAATTTTGAATCTCTGACTAAAATTATCGATAATATTTCCAGCCTCTACATATCTGTTTTGGTATGAAAGAAAATATCTACGCGTCTCCCAGTCTGTGGAAAGACCGGTAAACGCCACTAACTCCGTATGATCATCAAACTCACCCTCATCTGAGTACGCCGCACCTATACCTGTTCGCAAATAAAAATTTGCTTGCGACCCTTCACCATTCCATCTCTTAAGCAAATTATTCATATGTAATGCATGAATTTGAAATTTATCATCTCGCCAATACTCTGCGTTATAACCAATAGCATAAAATGCTGTAGGCGAATAATGAGCATTAAAAACATGACGATCACCATCATTAAAGGTTGTGGCTGTCCATGCTTGTGGATAAGACACCGGCCTCGCTTGCACAACTGTGCAGCATACGAATAGCACAATAATTAAAAATATATTTTGCACCTATAAACTCCTTTAGTTCTAAAACGAACGAACAACAAGCCGTTTAACGGCTCGGTTAAGAAGTTAACTATTCGGTGGTGGGGTAGGAATTTCTATATGATTAGAAAGAATAAAGAAGGAACCATATTGCTTATACTGTTCAGCGTAAGCCATCTCATTATTATTTTTTAATGAATTGAAAGTAATCACTACACTTGCACATGAATCACAACCTTCATCACAACAAGAATTATCTGAATTTTCAGTACTTACAGACTCTTCAGATTGGGTATGACATGGAGCTTGAACATTTGATTCATTGGCAGATAAATTACTAGACGATTCGCTTTGTTCATCCATATTTAGACAATAGTGTGTGCCAGCTTGTACAGAACCAAGCGAGAAAAACACTATAAATATGTATGTAAAAATCTGTCTCAATTTAGAATAATAAGCCTAAATATTAATAATACCAATGTACTCTTTTGACCCAAATGCGTCTATGGAGTTCATCCTGTATTTCACACCCACAATCACTACTGCATTATAAATTCAAATAGTTATACTGAGAATTATTGCTAAGAACAAGAAAATCCTGCCGCACACTATAGGATGCGCAATGTAATTAATTCACGCTTTCAATCGCTTAATTCTCAAATATGCAGCTTCATATTCATTCAAGCATCTAACAAAATCGCCGATAATTAGTCTGTACTGATGACACTAAAATAATAAACTTCTATAAAAAAATGAATCATAGAAATTACTACCAAATTCTCCATGTTCAAGCTGATGCGCCGAAGGAAGTGATTCGATCAAGCTATCGCACCATGATGCAGAAACTTAAAATGCATCCTGATCTTGGTGGCAATCATGACGATGCCGCAGTAGTTAATGAAGCATATAAGGTATTAATGAATGACACGGCAAGAGCACAATATGATGCTGGTCTATCCTCCAAGCAAACATCAAAGCCACATGCTGAAAAAACCAAACACCCCAACGATACTAATCAACCTAGCAGAAAAAATTCCTATGCTGACAATAAGCAACAATGTGTATTTTGTAATGCTCCACATAACATGGGTAGCAATATTGGGCCAGATGATATTTGTCCTAAGTGCGAAAGTCCTGTTTTCCCTGCAAAAAAACAATCAACAAAAGTCTGTGATAAACGAACCATTGAAAGAATTAATAAAGAATGGTCAGTTAAATTTTTTCACTCATGGCCAAATGCGCAAGCTCATACTGGGAAAACGAGAAACGTATCGCTGAATGGTATGCAGCTACTTACAACCGAGTCCTTAGTTATAAGCCAAGTAATTAAACTTATAAGTAATGAACTCGATGTGGTAGCTATAGTTGTAAATCGTCAACTAGGGGCGAGCGAAGATTCTGTAGAGTGGAGTTACGGTTTAGAATTTGTAACCCTGCGTTTTCATCAAGCCCATGGCACATTCATATCGCTAGCCATTTAATATCGATCACTCTTCGCCCCAAACTCCACTTTCAGGAATGGGGGGCGCATCAAAGTCTGCTTCACTTAACGATGGACTTTGACCTTTGAATACACGCTTAATGGCTAGTAAATGTTTAGGTATTTCTGAATCAATTACATAATCAGGAATCCATTTATTATCTTTATCACCCATTACATCTCGAACATGATTTCCTGCAATACGGCGCATGGAAAAACTAGGGCCATCTTGATCAGTATAATTACACTCTGAATACTCATTCATTCTCTCATTCAGTAAATTTATAAAATCTGAACGATACTCACCTGCTTCTACATCAGATCGATTACTTTGCATTGTATCTGCAAGATGTTGACCGAGCGCATTAATAAATACTTCACGTTCACCCGCAGACATTTCATCAAATACCATACGATCTGCCACATGTGCGCCAAATGCAATAAATTCACCAATCACATCTAACCTTTGAAAACGAGATGCTGTTTCAAAACCTTCATTTTCTAAAAACAAACAAGACTCGGCAGCTAGCACCCATAGATTAAAGCCTATTACGCCAGCAATCGCTTCTGGCTTACGCTTTCTTTCCGTCTGATTCCATTTAGTTTTTAATCTTGCCATTTACAGCTTAGTGAATATAGTTAATAAATATGATCTCATGATCCTAACATAGACCCCGAAAAATATGAGTATGCAGAAAGCAACACATCTAGCCAAACACTTACTAAGGCATCCACTATGTGAAACGGTTCAAAAGAACTGCAATATATCCGATGCGCATCATGCGGCTAATTACACACTCTGTGTGTATTTATTAAAAATGCGTGAATATTATCGTTGGGAGAATGGCTTCTCATACAATGACGTTTTACCCAAAGAAGATGTAGGTAACTGGGTACAGGAACGTGAAAACTTATGGGAAACATTAGAAGATAAAATATTTATGCCGCTAGAGATAGATGGCAAAGAGTATGACCCATTTGATACAGAAAATATTAATAAGGTGTTAGCACCAAAAGGCTATGTGTATAGTGGTGGTTTGGGCTTGCGTGCTGCTCCACATTTCTTTTTGGCAAAACTCGAAAAAAAGAAAGTCTACAATGACTTTACGATGCATGTATCGGCAGATGAATGTGCCCGCGACCTAACCGCCCCTCCCGCCATGACACAAGGCAAACATGTTTTTATTCGCCGCGAAGCGTTACGACGATACTTATGGGAAAAATTCACTGAGTGGCAATGGCACAAATATGAAAATGCAATGTATCGTGCATTATCATTTTATGATTTTGATGAAGATGTCGATCAAGCGCTTGAAAAAATGACTGACAATGAACTGCAAGCAGTCACCTTACATGAGATTGGCGAATTCAAAGCCACACAAGAACTGGGTAATCAATGGCGCGAAATGATTATTAACTTGCCTCGGTCTCGTGCTGAATTTTTAGCTAGAGCGGTTAAAGACTTGCTTGCGGATTGTTTATCCACTTTACCGGGATTAATTAAAAGCCATAATCCAGCCTCATTACATTTTTATGCAGCTAACCATGTTGCAATGCGAAAAGAACTGTTCCCAAGTTTTCATACTGCTTACCAAGCCTGGGTAGACACAAAAGATACTCAACCACTAATGGCTTTAGCTATAAAAGGCGTACAACATTGGGCTACACTTGCACAAGAAATGCTAAAGCTTTACCAAAAAGATACTAGTATAGATTTAGATGCACTAGAAACACTCGCACAAAACAACATTTTATAAACTATGCCCAATACACCCTTGCAGACCATACATGAAGTCAAACCCAACAGTTTTGTGTTTGAAAAACCAAACGCTCTGCCCAAAGAATTTTGTGAAGATGTCATTTCACGCTTTGAGAAAGATAAAGAAGGCCAGTACAAAGGTCGTATCGGACAACTTGCTAACGAAGACAACAGCATTAAAAAATCAACTGACTTAGTAGTTAGTGGAAAAGAACATTGGAAAGATATTGATAAAGCGTTGTTTCAATCTTTAGGCAGAGCCATATTAGAGTTCCGTGAGACCTATCCTTTTTTCAAAGGCCCATTTAAAGACATGGGCTATGGTGTACAACGCACGAAACCAGGCGAACATTATCATTGGCATATTGATGGTGGTAGTCACGATTTTAGTCACCGACAACTTGTAGCGATTTGGTACTTAAATGATGTCCACGGTCGTGGCGGGGAGACAGAGTTTTTATTTCAAGACATCAAAATCAAACCTGAACTAGGAAAATTAATTTTATTTCCCCCTTTTTGGACACATGAGCATCGCGGCGTCACATTAGAGTCAGGCGTTAAATATATAGCTACTACGTGGGTAGTGTTTGCTTAAAAATATTTATATAAATACATTTGTTACATGCAAATAGTTTACCGCCCACCTAATTCTGAAAAAGAATTTGATGAATATTTCACTTTCCGCTGGGAATTATTACGAAAGCCATTAGGCCTTGAGCGTGGCAGCGAACAAGATGAATTGGAACATTCTGCATTTCATCTTGCAGCGTTCAAAAATGAAAACATTATTGCGGCTGGTAGACTGCAAATTGAGCAAGATAATACTGCGCGCATACGCTATATGGCAGTAGACAGCGCTTTCAGGAAACAGGGTGTCGGAAGTAGTATGCTGAATGAACTAGAGAAATTTGCAATAACAAACCATATAGAAAGCTGCTGGTTATATGCTCGCAAGACTGCTGCTTCGTTCTATATCAAAAACGATTATATTATTCACGGTGAAGCCATAACGGAGCTAACATCTCCCCACCTAAGAATGCAGAAATGCCTTACTCTTTAGTCCAAAACTAGTTCCGTTAAAGTCATATCTCCCGAGGTATCTATATCTACTGCCTGCACATTTGGGATTTTATTCAATATGTAAGCCGCCATCAGTCCTACCGTAGCTGTTTTTTCTTGTTGAATTGCTGTTAGCATTTTATCAGCAGCGATTTGGCAACGCTGCATATCATTAGGCGCCTCTACCCAAGTACGACTCATCTGCCAGCCTTGGTCCATGTCACTATCCATTTTTGCAAACATGTCTTGCGCACTAGAAATCATGTTCTGATCCAGTTCTAGCGGGAAAGTTTTTTCATCAATCGTGACTTTAAGTATCATCAGGTATTAATTCTCTGTAATCTATAATGTGTAATTCAAGTATAGCCCGTAACGAGTAAACAAAAAATGTTAGTGAATATAAAACACATACTTGGTGAGACTGAACTGAGTAAAGTTCAGCAGCTACTAAAAGACGCAACATTCAGAGATGGAAAACTTTCTGCGGGAATGGCTGCACAGCAAGTCAAAAATAACCAAGAAGTTGCAGACGAAAAGGTTATTTCTTCTCTTAATAATATCGTCATGAACAATGTCGTACGTCACCCCGAATATCAACACGCCGCATTACCGCACCGCATTGCTGCACCTTTTTATGCACGTTATGAAAATGGTATGGAATACGGTGAACATATTGATGATCCCATTATGGGTGTTGCTAGTAGCTTGGGTGATCGATATCGCTCTGATCTTGCGATGACGATATTTCTTAATTCACCCGAAGAGTACCAAGGTGGTGAATTAATTATTAACAGCCCATATGGTGAACAAACCATAAAACTCAATGCTGGTGATGCAGTGCTTTATCCTGCAACCACCAGACATCGTGTTGCTGCCGTCTCTAGTGGCCAAAGATTAGTTGCCGTAACATGGATACAAAGTTTAATTCGTGACAACGAACAACGAGAACTACTCTACCAACTTAGTAAAACACGTGAGAAAATGTTACGTAAAGATTCAGATTCAGAAGACACAAAACGTATCGATAGCACTTACGTAAATCTTGTTCGCATGTGGAGCGAAGTATGAGGAGAAACAAAAAAGGCCGCACTTGCACAAACAAGTTAGCGACCTTTTAAATCTATGGAAATATATATTATTACTTAAAAATTAAGCGTGAGAACCCTTTTCTTTATGAGCATCTTCGACGACTTCCATTGCAAGTTTTGAATATTCTTCTCTATAGCCATCTAAATCAGACCCTTCTTTTGGCACAAAATATCCTTCAGCTGTAATCTCACCACTTTGCTCTAGCTCAATGAACTTTTTTTGTAACTCAAGCATTTTTTCAATTTTTTCTTGTTTGGAACTCATGTTGAATCCTTAACTGTAAATGTATTTATTAATTTAATGATTTAACTAGAGCCGTCTGTACTCCACTATGGGTAAGGTAGCTTAGTAACCACCTTTTCGACGACTTTCAGGCAAACCACCAATACGACCTGCTTGTTTACTCGGATCACCTGGAAACAAGTCATACAGAACTTTAGCATCAATTTTTTTCTCGCCCCATGCCTTAGCCATAGCCTTAGTCATGTTACGGGTATTTGGTTGGTTGCCAGCATTATTAATGAATTCATCACGTAGATAATTTATTACATCCCAATGCTTATCAGTTAGCTCCAAGCCTTCTTCTTTGGCTATGACTAATGCCATATCTTCAGACCACTCTTCAATATTTACAAGAAAACCAGATGGTGTTGTTTCTAGCTCTTTACCATTTACGATGAAACCCATACTTCTTAACTCCTAAAACAATAGATAGTACTGCTATTATTATTGTGTTTTGCGACTGAAAACTAACTTTCCAAAAAGAGATATCTTTACTCTATAACTCTATAAAAACTGCTATTTTTGGGCTTCACCCACTGCCTCAATACCTTTATGTGGCATGAATAACCCACAACCTACGAGACGACCCTCGCCCAATCCATTTTGCTGGAGGTAAATGGATTCCTCAATTTTCAAACCATCTATCATCAAACTGCGTGTATACATGTTTTTATCTGGCATCCGCAAAACATGTGCCAAACCACTCATCATCTTCTTTACATGAATGCCATCCTTACGAAGCATATCTGCAGCTTTATTTAGAAATACTTCTTCGTCCTCCAACTCATCATTATGATTTGGAATCACCACATGTCGCGCAAATATTGTAGTCAACACGGATAGCGCTTTTTGGCTGGGCGCACTCAAGACTAATTCATTACCTGCAATATTTAATGTTTGACCTGCAAGTGCTGACGCCTCCTCTACACGGTGTTTAGGCAGCCTTAACATGAAGCGTGTGCGTTTCGATAAACTTAACACTGCATCGGGCTCTTGTGGACGAATCCAACCATTACCTGATTCAGCGCCGTGAATTAAATGTATTCCCGCGTACACTTCACTTGCAAACCATGGCAACACTTCTTGTATCGTTTTTGACAAAGCATGCGCATGATCAATAGGCAACTGCTTACATTGCACTTTAAATGACAAGTCAATTACATTATCTGGAACAACAAACTGTTGCTTTTCATCCTCTTGGTCTTGCCAAAACATAATAAAATATTCTCTAATTTTACTTCTTTAACATTACTAGCCAATACTGCCAGCAGAAGTAAATATTGCCTCTAATATATCTTCCCAGTTTTCGGGTGTATCTTGAAACGGAGGGCGCACATCCATACGAAAAAACATTTCGCCCTGCTTAACTTCTTCCGTTAATTTTTCTTTAAGTTCTTCAAATGAATTTAACTCATGGTGTTTCATGAGTAGTTCGCTTAACCACAACATTAATGCTTTACCACCTAATTTAAGGGATTTGAATTACATGCGACGCGATTATAAAAACGGCCTCTAAACAACATGCGCTTTTTACTTTCATCATTAAAATCTTCGAATGCAGTTCGATTATGCAATACGTTATTGCAAACAACACCTTCACCTGCATTCAAACTGTAATGAAATATATAAGGACAGTCTTGCAACACCTCATGCAAAAAAGCTAATGCATGTTGAACTGTTTTATCTTTTTTCCAAACAATACTTCGCTGACGCGCAGTGTACCGCATGCATAGCGCTTGTGAATCGGCATCAATATAAAACACTGGACCAGTTTGTGCGGACCGTATTTGTTTGCCGTTCACTTCATTGGCAGGAATCATCATGACATCATCTTGCATTAATGCCGCAATATAATCAGGATTTTGATCACGCAGTAAAATGTATGCGATCTCAGGGTCTAAATAACTATTCTCACCACCCGTTTTTGCTGGGCGCACACAATGCATTAAGAATGCATGAATACGTTGTTGACTAGAATTGTAATAACCGTCGGTGTGCCAGTTAAGCGATTTATTCGTGTAGGGAATATAGAGGGATTGTTGCTTACCCTTGTCTGTGATGACCGATATACGATCTTCATCCGCACACAAATTGCCATCCAATTGATGCAAACCTAGCTGCATGGCGATGGAATTGACGGTTTTTCTGTTATTTTGATCAATATTTGTACAGCGATAGATGGCCATATTTGCTTTTGAACAGGTGGATGTAAGGGTCATAAGCTCATTATCCGTTATATTTATAGGGTTATTTAGCTCAATAATTAGCTGACCAGCATCATCTGGGTACTTATATAGCTTTTGCGCACGCCACTCCTCATAGGAGTGAGTTTCTTTTAAGAGATAGTGCTGCATTTCTTATGAGCTATATGAGCAAATTGCCGTAAACGTATGGTTCTATTGTTGCTTATAAACATAGACTTAGCCTACTTGGAAAACTACTAAAATAAGTTATCTCAACCCCGCAATAAATTGTATCTCTATCGGGATAAGTTGTATTTTAGGCCGCACCCCATGGAGGGGATTTTGCCTGTATTAGGCTACTTCTAGACTTCCTAACATTATGTTTTTAGGACTTTTCCGTTTATTCTGTATACATATAAACGAAGCGTAGTTTAAGTTAATTCTGATATTAACTACGAGTTCCACAAACAACTTTCTTGGTAACAATTTTAGGAGATTCCACTATGGCCGATAAGCATCATCCTACCCCCATGCTTGATGAGCTAGAGAAAGGCCCTTGGCCTAGTTTCATTTCTGGTTTTAAACGTCTTCGCGACCAACATCCAGATGCAAGAATTAATGGTGTAGCCAACTCACTTTTGGGTCAGCTAGAACATTCATACGAAACTCGTAAAGGCTATTGGAAAGGTGGAACTGTTTCTGTATTTGGTTACGGTAGTGGAATCATCCCACGCTTTTCAGAAGTCGGTGCAGCATTTCCAGAATCAAAAGAATTTCACACACTACGAGTACAGCCACCAGCTGGTAACTACTACTCAACAGATATGTTACGTCAATTAGGTGACAGTTGGGAAAAGTGGGGCTCTGGGCTTGTAACGTTCCATGGCCAAACAGGCAACATCATGTTCATCGGTGCAAACACCGATAACACACAACACTTCTTTGATGAAATTAACGAATACGGATGGGATCTTGGGGGTGCAGGACCATGCGTACGTACAGGAATGTCTTGTGTAGGCGCAGCTCGCTGTGAAATGTCTAATGCTGATGAAATGAAAATTCATCGTACGCTATTAAACAACTTTACAGATGACGTTCATCGTCCAGCATTACCATACAAATTTAAATTCAAAGTTTCAGGCTGTCCAAACGATTGCATGAATGCTATTGAGCGTGCCGACTTTGCCATCATTGGTACTTGGCGCGATGACATGAAAGTTGACCAAGAAGAAGTTAAGAAATTTGTTAACCGTAAAGGTCGTCAGTATGTAATTGATAACGTCATAACACGCTGTCCAACTCAAGCCCTTGCACTTAAGGATGATGACACGCTAGAGGTTAATAACAAAGATTGCGTGCGTTGCATGCATTGCTTAAATGTCATGGTTAAAGCTTTATCTCCTGGTGATGACAAGGGTGTTTCTATTCTTATGGGCGGAAAACGTACCCTTAAGATTGGTGACTTAATGGGAACCGTAGTCATTCCTTTCATGAAACTCGACACTGACGAAGATTATGAAAAGATTGTTGAGCTTGCAGAAGAAACAATCGACTTCTGGGCAGAGAACGGATTAGAACATGAACGTTGCGGTGAAATGATAGAGCGTATTGGCTTAGTTAATTTCTTAGAAGGCGTTGATGTGGATGTTGATCCAAATATGGTCACTGAACCTCGCCAAAGTTCTTACATTCGTATGGATGGATGGGACGAAGAAGCTGAAAAATGGTTTCAGAAAAAGTCTGAAGCCAAACAGGCAGCTGCCAGTTAGTCAACAAGACCAACACATCTAAATAACAACTTAAAAAGATATATAAACGGAGAACACAATGGCGCAAGATCATCGTCCACCAATAGAATCAGGAGTGCCAGACGGATTCCAATACATGCATCCTGTGATGCGAAAAAACTATGGTTTGTGGGATTACCACGAACATCCACGTCCAGGTGTGTTACTGCACGTTGCTGATAATGGCGAAAAAATCTGGACAGTACGTGCAGGAACGCAACGTATCTTAGACGTATTCACACTTCGTACTTTATGTGACATTGGTGATGAATTTGCAGACGGTTATGTTCGCTTCACGATTCGTAGCAACATTGAATACATGGTTGCAGATGAAACTAAAGTGCAACCATTAATAGATAAACTTGAGTCTGAAGGTTTTGTTGTTGGTGGAACTAAAAACTCTGTAGCCATGATTTCTCATACTCAAGGCTGGTTGCACTGTGATATTCCAGGCACCGATGCATCAGGCGTGGTGAAGGCAATGATGGATGAGCTGATTGACGAGTTCAAAGAAAACAACATGCCAAACCGTGTTCATATCACAACTTCTTGCTGCCAAATTAACTGTGGTGGTCAAGGAGATATTGCAATTAATGTTCAACACACTAAGCCACCAAAAATTAATCATGACTTAGTATCTAATGTATGTGAACGACCTTCAGTAGTTGCGCGTTGCCCCGTTGCAGCGATTCGCCCAGCAATGGTAAATGGCAAGCCTTCACTAGAAGTAGATGAGAAAAAATGTATCTGTTGTGGTGCATGCTTCCCTCCTTGCCCTCCTATGCAAATCAATGATGCGGAACATACCAAGCTTGCAGTTTGGGTGGGCGGCAATCACTCCAATGCACGTGGCAAACCTACATTTCAAAAACTAGTTGCTGCTGGCATCCCTAATAACCCACCACGTTGGCCTGAAGCTACTGCAATTGTTAAGCGTATTCTTCTTGCTTACCGTGATGATGCAAAAGATTGGGAACGCATGAACGATTGGGTTGAGCGCATTGGTTGGCCTCGCTTCTTTGAGAAAACAGGATTGCCTTTCACTAAATTTCATATCGATAACTGGCGTGGTGCGCGTCGCAGCTTAAACGCTTCGACTCATATCCGTTTCTGATTTATTAGGAGTCTATGTGAAATTTGGAATCGTAATTAACGAGGGACCGTATACGCACCAAGCATCTGATTCTGCATTACAGTTTGTAAAATCTGCTTTAGCAAAAGGCCACGAAATTTATCGAGTCTTTTTCTATCATGATGGTGTGAATAACGGCACTGACTTGGGTGTGCCTCCCCAGGATGATCGTAATCTTCCAAACGAATGGTCTGAATTAGCTGAAAAACATGGTTTAGATTTAGTCGTTTGTGTAGCCGCTGCACAACGTCGCGGTATGCTCGATGAAGACGAGAGTAAACGCAACGGCAAAACCTCAAACAACTTAATTAAAGGCTTCCGAATTTCCGGTCTAGGTCAATTAATTGAAGCAGGCATCCAAGCGGATCGTCTCGTTACCTTTGGAGATTAAGCATGTCAGAAGAAGGCATCGTTAAGAAATTTTGTTATATGAACCGTAAGGCACCTTACGGTACGATCTACGCATTAGAATCATTAGAAGTTGTTCTCATTGCCGCAGCGTTTGACCAAGACATCAGTCTTGTATTCGCAGACGATGGCGTATATCAGCTCACTAAAAACCAAGATACAAATGGCATAGGCATGAAGAACTTCTCTAAAACCTATAGTGCTCTTGGTGACTACGACATCAAAAAGATTTACGTAGAAAAAGAATCTTTAGATGAGCGTGGTTTAACTGCAGACGATCTACAAGCATTAGTCTATGAAGACGAAGATGATGATTGGGCAGAAAAAAATTCATTGTTTGTCGTTGATCGTGCAGAACTATCAAGCATCATCGACTCACAAGACATTGTTCTAAGTTTTTAATAGGAAGTTATTCATGGCCGCATTACATACCGTCAACAAATCTCCTTTTGAGCGCAACTCGCTAGAGTCTTGTTTGCGTTTAGCTGCAAAAGGCAGTTCAGTTCTTCTATTTGAAGATGGTGTTATTGGCGCAATGAAAAACACCAAACATTCAGACGCCGTTGCGAATGCAATGAGCGATGTATCATTTTATGTTTTAGGTCCCGATATCAAAGCCCGTGGCCTAAACGATAGCAACGTAATCGATGGCATAACAGTTATTGATTATGACGGTTTCGTAGATTTAACGACTGAGCATCATACTGTTCAGTCATGGCTTTAAATATTTTAATAACGTTAGGTAAATTTAGGAGAGTCGTATGCCCTTAGAAGTAAATGGTCAGTCATTTGAAACTGATGAAGAAGGTTATTTAGCAGACCTTAACCAATGGCAACCAGACCTAGCTGAAGCAATGGCTGTAGCAGACGGTGCAGAATTAAGCGAAAACCACTGGGAAGTAATTAACTTCTTACGTGAGTACTACGAAGAGTATCAAATTGCTCCTGCAGTACGCGTGCTTACCAAAGCTATTGGCAAAAAACTTGGTAAAGACAAAGGTAACAGCAAATATTTATATGAGTTGTTTCCATATGGTCCTGCTAAGCAAGCTTGTAAGTATGCAGGCCTGCCAAAGCCAACTGGCTGCGTTTAGCAAATAAGTAGTTTTGTAGCCGAGGATTGTTTTTATACACTCCTCGGCATTTCTTCAGTTTTAACTTAGTTGTTTTATCGCCGCTATGTTTTATAAAAACATGTGTGCTCTAGGATTCACTATACATGTCACTTTTAACCGCAACATTCGCATTTTTATTCTATATAGCAACCGCTATATTAGTAATATTTGTTGCTCGTAAAATCTGGATTTACGCACAGACCCCAGCCCCACTAAAAATTCCAACCACTCCCGCACCTACAACGCGCGCAGGTGTTGCATTTAGGATGGTTAAAGAAGTCACCATTTTTGAAAGTTTATTTAAATCTAATAAATGGATTTGGTTATTTGGCTGGATTTTCCATTTTGGGTTATTTTTAGTTTTACTGAGACATCTACGTTATTTCATCGATCCTGTTTGGGGTTGGGTAGCCTTCATACAACCATTTGGCAAGTATGCAGCATTCATGATGATCATTGGCCTTGCTGGTCTATTAGCACGACGTATTTTGGTTGATCGTGTACGGTACATATCCGCACCTTCAGACCATCTAATGTTATTGTTACTTATTGCCATTGGCGTAAGTGGTGCATTGATGACCTTTGTTGAACACACCGACATCGTCTCATTGAAATCGTTTCTAATTGGCTTAATGACATTCGCTTGGGCAACTGAAGCTGGCCTAACCAATATGCCTAATGATGTAATTTTAATTGTGCATTTGAGTTTAGTGGTTTTATTAATGATTATTTTCCCATTCAGTAAACTACTACATGCACCTGGCGTATTCTTCAGTCCAACTCGTAACCAAGTAGACAATCCTCGCGAACAAAGACATGTCGCTGATTGGGCTAAAAAACTAGACTCTAATAAGGCAAACTAAATAATGGCTGCTGCAGAATTCGACACACCAAAACTTAAAGAATACCCCGTCATACCACGCTTGCAAGAAGGTGTGATGAAACACAGCCAACCTTATACTGCAAAATCTGAATTCCAAGAAAAATTAGGTTTCCCTGGTGAGCTAGTAGATAACTGGCAGCAAGTCGCAATCGACAAGATGGGCGAGCTAAATAAAAAGTACCGCTCGTTGGGTGTATATCTGGACTCATGCGTAAAATGTGGCGCATGCACAGACAAGTGTCATTATTATTTAGGTACTACAGATCCTAAAAACATGCCTGTGGCACGCCAAGATTTATTCCGTAAAGTCTATCGTCGCTACTTCACGCTCCCAGGCAAACTATTTCCTAAATTGGTTGGCGCTGAAGATTTAACCAAAGAAGTGCTAGATGATTGGTACAGCTACTTTCATCAGTGTTCTCAATGTCGTCGCTGCTCTGTGTATTGTCCTTATGGCATTGATACAGCAGAAATTTCCATGGCTGCACGAGAAGTGATGGATACCGTCGGCGTTGGGCAAAAATATTGCAATGAAATTATCGGTAAAGCACAAACCATCGGTAACAATTTAGGCCTGCCTGAACCCGCCTTAATTGACACACTAGAAGGCTTGGAAGAAGACGTTGAAGAAGAAACCGGCGTAAAGGTTCGTTTTCCAGTTGATGAAAAAGGTGCTGATGTCTTATTAATAACTCCATCAGCAGATTTCTTTGCAGAGCCGCATATTGACGGCTTAATTGGTTACGGAAAAGTATTTCATCAAGCTGGTATATCTTGGACCTTAAGCTCATACGCAAGTGAAGCTGCAAACTTCGGCATGTTTATTGGTAGTTATGAGAACATGCAGAAACTTGCTTTGCGCATTCGCCAAGCAGCGCTAGATCTTGGTGTTAAGAGAATAGTATTTGGTGAGTGTGGTCATGCATGGCGTGTAGCGTATTCGTTTTTAAACACACTAGCCGGCCCATTTGATTTTCTGGATCCTGATTATCCTGTGCCGCAACATATTTGCGAAGTCACCCATGGCTTAATTAATGAAGGTAAGTTAACTTTAGATCCTTCCCTTAATGATGACATGGTTATTACCTATCACGACTCATGTAATGTGGCACGCGCTTCACGCATGGGAGATACCCCAGGCGGCCAGTTCGAGATACCAAGAAACATCATAAAAGCGGTATGTAATAATTACGTAGACATGCCAAGTTATTCCATTAAGGAAGGCACCTATTGTTGTGGCGGCGGCGGCGGGCTTTTAACCGACGATTTGATTGAACTGCGAGTAAAAGGTGCAATGCCCCGTATGGAAGCACTTAAGAATGTAGTGGACGAATATGGGGTAACCCATATGGCTGCAATCTGTGCCATTTGTAAGAGTCAATTTTCAAAGGTTTTCCCTTATTATGACTTCTCAATGGATCAAATTATTAGCCTGCATCAACTAGTAAGTAATGCGATTGTACTAACACCTGAAAATGCCACTGAAGATAATGATGGTGGCAATGACACAGATGATGAAAACCAGGCCGAAGCGGCTTAAACATTAATTTATTTTTTACATAGAAATACATAAGAGTTAGGAGCTATACATGGCAAGTTCTAAAGAAGACATGGACTATAAACTTACGTTTAGAAAGTATGAGGAAGGTGATCACACCTGGGGCAACTTTGGTGACCAGATCTTCAAAGAGGATACTTCTCATAAATGCCCAACTTATGTGCACCGCACGCCACCTTGCCAAGGTAGTTGCCCTTCTGGGGAAGATATTCGCGGTTGGCTGCAAATTGTACGCGGCATAGAAAAACCACAAAAAGAAGACATGAGCATGCAAGAGTATGCTTTTCTACGTTCTACCGATGCTAACCCTTTCCCTTCAATGATGGGTCGTGTTTGTCCTGCTCCATGCCAAGATGGTTGCAACCGTAATCATGTAGAAGACTTTGTCGGCATCAATGCAGTAGAACAATATATCGGTGACACTGCCGTTGAGCAGAATTTTAAATTTGAAGCGCCCGCAGAACTTAGTGGCAAAACAGTAGCGATTATTGGTGGCGGACCTGCAGGATTGGCTGCAGCTTATCAATTACGTCGCATGGGCCATGCAAGTGTAATTTTTGATGACCATGAAGAATTAGGTGGCATGTTCCGCTATGGCATTCCTGGTTATCGAACACCACGCAAACATCTGAATCATGAAATTCAACGCATTCTTGATATGGGCAACATTGAAACTCGTATGAAAACTCGCGTTGGTAAAGATATTTCTGTTGAAGAAGTAGATAAAGAATTTGATGCAGTGCTATGGGCACTTGGTTGTCAGTCAGGACGTGGATTACCTGTGGAAGGTGGGGATGCGCCTAACTGTGTTGCAGGTGTAAAATTCCTAGAAGCTTTTAATACCGGTCGTTTGCAAGTTACGGCTGATCGAGTGGTTTGCGTAGGTGGTGGTGACACATCCATAGACGTGGTATCCGTTGCACGTCGTCTTGGACGCATTGAAAAGCTAAACAAAGAAGAAGCACCAGAGCATGTAATTGGCGGTTATGTTGCACATGATGCAGCGTATGCAGCCGCACGTGAAGGTGCTGAAGTAACGCTTACTTCTTTATTCCCTAAAGCTGAAATGACTGCAGCGGAACATGAAGTACATGATGCTCAACGTGAAGGGGTAACGATTAAAGATGGAGTTATGCCTGTAAAAGTTATTTTAGGTGATGATGGACGTGCAACTGCACTTCGTATGGCTACCTGTGAAATGGTAGATAATCGCCCTACTCCAGTTGAAGGCACCGAATTTGATATCGAATGTGACTTAATCGTTTCTGCGATTGGTCAAGGTGGTGACTTAGAAGGACTTGAAGAATTCAATAACGGCCGTGGCCTTATTGATGCAGATAAATTCTATGCAATTCCAGAGCGTGAAGGACATTTTGTAGCTGGCGACATTATTCGTCCTCATTTGCTGACCACTGCCATTGGACAAGCCTCTATTGCAGCTGAAAGTATTAATTACTATTTTAACAATACTGAAATCAGAAAACGTCCAAAAGTAGATGTACATCATTTTGATTTATTAGAAAAATTACAAGAATCTGGACTTGAGCCTGAAGAGTATGCTGCAGGTGAATACTGGGGTACTGACAAATCTAAATTCTCAGTCCACAACTTTGAAGATCGCGCTGCGCAAGAAATCATTCCTTATGATGAACTGTTCTTAGGTCACTTCCCTTACACGCCTCGTTTATTGCGTGAAGAACATGGTCCAGACGCTGAAGAAGTACTCGGCCACTTTGAAGAACGTATGAAGAACTTTAGTGACGAACAAGCCATAGAAGAAGCAGGTCGTTGCATGAGTTGTGGCATGTGTTTTGAATGTGATAACTGTGTGGTGTACTGCCCTCAAGATGCTGTATTCCGCGTCAAGAAAGATGAATCAACTACCGGTCGTTATGTGGATACTGACTACAATAAGTGTATTGGTTGCCACATCTGTGCTGATGTTTGTCCTACTGGTTATATCGATATGGCCCTAGGACATTAATAAAGGACAATAAGTTAGAGTCATTAACAAGGGAATTTAAAGGGCCATAAATGGTCTTTAATGAGGATCATTCGATTACCTACCTATGCGCAAATTTTTGGAAAAATATTTTAGCTATATATTATTAGTTATTACCCTAGCTTTCTGCGTAATAGGAATTAGTATCGTGTTTGCAGACAGCCCTGCTGAGATTCCTCCACCTAAGAAAAAATACAGTGAAGAAACGGTTTGCGTAGAACCTGTAGAGATTATGCGCAAACAGCATTTCGAGTTTGTGCTTGATCATCGTGATAAAACGGTTATCGATGGTATTCGCACTAAAAAGCACAGCTTAATTGAATGTATCGATTGCCACATCACGGCAAATGTTCAAGGTGAGTATGCTCGCTATTCCGAAGACACCCATTTTTGCGCTAGCTGCCACCAATATACAGCTGTAAACATTGACTGTTTTCAATGTCATGCAGATCGACCAGAAGAAGCGATTCGCAAAGCTAAAAATCCAAATCAAACGGTAGGTCATCCTGAAAACAATCAGCAAGCGTTAAAAGATTACCTCGAGCTAAGTAATATAAATTCACACTGACACTCATTTTGTGACTCGATTTGTATTAAAATATCAAACCTTCTAAGCACTACAATAAAACATGCGTTACAAACTAGACATTGACACTAATATCGACAACGTCCTAAATGATGTTGATATGGTCACAATCGAAGAAGCCGTCTATGAAGTAGATGAAGGAATTGATGACAGCAAACGTAGTTTCTTACGTAATGCAGCGGCAGTAGGCACATTAACTATTGCTCCTGGTGTCATGCTATACCAAACCGCATCAGCCAAGCCCGCAGGGCAAGCCGTTAGCAGTGAACAAAGGTGGGGTATGTTGGTCAATACCAATGTATGCCAAGAAGACTGTGATGCTTGTGTAACAGCATGCAATGAAGAACATGGCTTGTGGGATCTAGGGCGCCCTGAAACGGACGCACAATGGATTCGTAAGTTAAACGTCAAAGATAAACAAACCGGCCACGTCACTTCTTTACCGATGATGTGCCAACATTGCGAACACCCACCCTGTGTAGACGTATGCCCAACAGGTGCTTCATTTAAACGTGAAGATGGCATCGTACTCGTCAATGCCCATACATGTATTGGTTGTCGTTATTGCATGATGGCTTGCCCTTATAAAGCCCGCTCTTTTATCCATGAACCATTAGAAGATCAATTACCTCACGCACCTCGCGGCAAAGGCACAGTTGAAAGCTGCACACTTTGTGTCCATAAAGTAGATAATGGTGAAAATAATACAGCCTGCGCCGAAGCCTGTGCTAAAGATGGTCACCAAGCACTTTTATTCGGTGATTTAAATGACCCAAACAGTGAAATTTCAAAACAATTAGAAAAACATGGTGGCGTACAAATTCGTGCCGATTTGAACCTTAAC
>CALAJL010000047.1 GCA_937922735.1 uncultured Gammaproteobacteria bacterium
AATTGCTTAGTATAACCAATTAAAAACCCTTCGGTATCTACAGTATCTCCAGTCACATCAGCCTGTAAACTACCAATGGCTGAACCTATAGGTATACCTGTTGACCCACCACCACCAATGCCACCAAATCCTCCTAATCCCAAACCTCCCGATTCACTAAAATCACTAGTTGTATCTGCAAACTGATCATATGCCGTTAAAACTATATTTGATGTTGAATTCAAAATATAAGTCAAACTTAATTGGCTGTTATTACCATCAGACTTCCTGCTTTCCCCTTCATCACGCTCAACTTCAGAATAGCCAAGTTGTGCAGTTATATTTAAGGACGGTCTTTCATATAGATACTGTATATAATAATTATCACGATCAAAGTCGACATTTCCTACAAGTGGATCAATAGTATTCTCATCAAAGTCAGTATCTTCATATTCATAATTTATAGAAATACTACTATTGGCATTTAACTGCCTTTCAATACCTGCTCTAGCTTGCACTCTGTTGTTATCTATATCTGTTTCTTCTGCATCCGTTCTAGAATACCCACCCTCTAATATTAAATTAGTTTGGTTAAAAATTCGTGGTGTAAAAGATAACCCTGTAGAAAAATTATTGGTATCTTGATTATTACTTTCATTTGGCGAAGAACGTATATCAATTGGAAATTCACTATCGAAATGATCTTCAAAGGACCACTCTAATAATCCAGGAATAATCTTCCAATTCAGCATAGCATCTAAATCAAAGTTATTATTGCTGCCTTGATCCCCATCTATAAAGCTCCTATATTCATTTGCTGCACCGATTTCTGCATCAAAATTTGGACCTTCGTGTACTGCATTTATAAGGCCATTTGGCTCGAGCACGATTGACTCATCCCGATTACTTTCTGTGCGGCCATTATTATCCGAATATTCCATGTTGGCGCCCAGTTCCCAATTTACTCGCCATACTCCATGTACGGAACCTGATAAAAACGCAAATAATAATATTGTTAACGAAAGGTTTCTAAACCTGGACGATTTAAAAATACACATAAATATAGCCTTATGTTTTGATTGGCCCCAGCTATATATTAGCCGTTTTTTATGAAGGGCAGTGGTTGTAGATAATACCTAAAAATTTAGCAGGATTAAATCCATCAATAGCATTTTGCAGTTCTTCAGGTGTAACCGTGTCATGCCCAGCTACTAATACCGAGTGATCTGCAATTAAATCCAAAATTTTTGCATCTGCTGAACTCAGAATATCAGATACATCTAAGATGATATATCGGTCAGGAAACTTGTTTTTTAATTCATATATAAGCTCGCCAAGCTTTGATGAGGTCGAAAAACTATCAATTTCATGCAAGTCACTCTCTCTACAGGGAATGACCCTTAATTTGTTTACTTTAACCGAGTAAATTATATCTTCTACTGCGACATCCCCCGTCAAGTAGTCTGTCAAATCATGCTTGAAATCTAGACCGAAGTTTTGAGCGATAGATGGTCTACGAAAGTTACAGTCAATAATTAATGCACTTTTAGTAGCATCTTGAGCAAAACTCATCGCCAGATTAGTAGCCACAAACGTGTTTCCTGACTTATCTTTACAAGAACTTACAGCCAGCACAAAGTTTTTTCCACCTGCTGCTTTTACTAGTTCCGTGCGCAGTTCTCTAAATGAATTTGTTGTTTTTCGATCTGTGGCAATACCAAGCATTCGTAGCTCATCTAAGCTAAGATTCGTCTTCTCAGCCATATCTTGAAGAGTATGCTTTTTTCGAAGTGAATTGCCTTTTCGCCTAATTCGCTTGTCTGTAGACGGCCCACTTGCTTCCTGAGTTTGATCTGGGTCTGCCTTTTTTAATGCTCGCTCAATTAAGCTCATAATTTAAATTTCCTAAATATTTCTCTTTAACACTTTAGTAAGAAAGTTTTCACAATAGAGGCAGTGATATTCCCAACTCTTTAACCTTATATATCGCAGCAAATAGGTAAGCATTTGCTACCAAAGCTAGCGCTACGACAGAAACAATTATTGAAGTGCGACTTGGCATACGTGGTGTTGTTGGCAACGAAGTTAGGGGTATCTCTCCTAACAATCTTGAACCCATGTCTTTAGTTATCTGGCTTTTATGTCTGACATTGCTACCCAATGTAAAAAGCGAAAACAAAGCCGCAAGCGACCCTAAAACTCCTAGTATTGGACCTAAAGCCGCTACCTGAAAAAAACGTAAGCCAGTAGACTGAAGCGGGAGTAATGCAGGTTCTTGTATTCCAAATCGTTGGTCACTCTGCTCAATATCAATATTCATTGATACCCGCGCATTTTCTCGACGTTTAACAAGATCTTGATAGACATCATTTGTGACCTCATAGTCACGTGTAAGTTCAGCGAGCTCTGCCTCAATTTCTGGCAAATCTTTTGCGCGCTCCAGTTCTAACGCTAGTAATTTTCTAGATTGTGCAACTCTTGTATTCAATCCAGCCTTTCGCGTCCTCGTTTCTGCAAGTTGTTCGCGTAAGGAACCATACACTGTATCTAAATTACCAGCTGCTGCTGCTGCTGAAGTAAAACCAGAGCCATTATCACCCTTCTTTAACATCTCTTTGAGATCAGCAATTTGGTGTTTTAATCTTACAACGTCAGGATAGGTATCATGATAATCGAGCCTTAGCGTTGCTAACTGTTGCTCTAATAGACGTATACGTGACGAGAGACCACTCTCTACCTGTAGCGATGAGCCGAGCTGCTTCTCACCCGCTAATTGGCCTGTTATTGATCGCTCACGGATACTTTCCTCTTGCACCTGTAAACTAAATTCTTCAATTTGACCACGTAAGCTATTAATACGTGCAAAAACACCTCGCTCTGTACCCGCATGATTACCAAGATTAGTAGTTTTAAATTCTTTCAACTTTTGCTCTGCTAACAATAATTTTTCATGATAACTCTTAGCCTGCCTATCAACGAACTCATATGCAGCACGACTCTCACTTTGCTTATTTTCCAGACTTTTCTCAATAAACATATCGCCTAACAACCTAGCCGTACGAAAAGCTCGTTCAGCATCAGAATCAGTAACCTCTATTCTGACTAAATTTGGTCCGGCGGACTTAACGGTTATTTTTTCTACCAAATCAATGATTGCTCTAGATTTTTCAACTTCCGTTGCATCGCTTTTAACCCAACCAGCATTAACAACTACAGGCTGCATAACCGCAGCGCCAAACAGCATCTCTTTATATAGCGCTATTCTATCTTTATCCCTGCCCTTAGTATTATTTGAAACTGCAGCACCTTTCATTAAAGGCGACAATAAACCTTCCTTGTCAGCTAAAATAGTTGTATGGGAAGAAAAAGTCTTTGGCAGAACAAATGCCACTGCAAGTACAGCAATACTAATTACTGCAAAACCAATACTTAGCAAAAATAATTTCTTCTTTACTAATTCAAAAAAAAGTTTTGCAATTTGTAGCGGTGGTAATTCAAATATACTCATAATAATTTTTCTTAAAGTTGATTTTGCTAACCTTCTAAAACCTTACTTACAAGTCTCAGAAGAATCGTTCTGGCACGGAGATAATATCTCCTGGCACTAATATATGATTAGCTTTAACCTCTCCTCTCACCAACATATCTTCAAGACGTAGTGGAACAGACACTGTTTTACCCTCATATTGACGTATTAAAATTGCTTTATTTCCTGATGCAAACTCACCGAGACCACCCGCTTCTAAAATTGCATCAAGCACTGTCATGCCTTGCCTGTAATTTAATGACACCGGTCTTGTTACCGCACCCGTAACTCTGACACGACGCAGATACTCTTTACTCTGCAAAGAAGACATTGTCACCGTAACACTTGGACTACGGATATCCTTCTTCAGACCTTCGGTTATAATAGCTGCCACTTCTTCCGAGGTTTTACCGGCCACCTTTACATCACCTAATAATGGGATAGTGATCCTTCCATCGGGGCGTACGGGTACTTGTACAGAAAGCTGCTCATTGCCCCAAACATTCACATCGACCACATCATCCACACCAATTCTGTATTCTTCAGTAACTATCGTATGCTGAGACGCATCAAGCGTCCCTTCAGGCAGTGGCTTACTTGCGCACGAAGTTAGCAAAATAGATGCAGCCGCTAGTCCAGCAAAAAACATTATTAATTTCATAATCAAAGGATAAAGTAGTTAATTAGGTTAGTTATTTTAAGACGAATTGTAGGACTTTTTCATTCCAACACAGTGAATAACCTCCCATAATTTACAAAATGCCACACAAAAACATGGGATTAATGGATATTACTTTACTTAAATAATGGTTTTTAGCACTATTTCATCAAAGTATTTGTCGAAACATCATCACTTAATAATCATTAATCAGCTAAAAACCTTCTATCTCAGCTAAAACGAAATTCATAAAGACTGGTTTTCTAGTTCAGCCTTGGCAATCTGAAAATGGTTAATAATGTCTTTATTATCTGGGTCAATCTCTAGAGCTTCTTTTATATAGCCTAAGCCCTTTTCTAACTCTCCTTGTTCAACCAAAATCCAGCCTAAGGTATCGCATACAGCTGCATCATTGTTATTAATCACATAAGCTTGCTCAGCAGTTTTTAATGCACGATCATCATCTAAACTAAAGTAGCTCCAAGCCAGATTGTTCAAGATCACATAATCATTAGGATATTTTTTTAGTATTGACTCATATAGCGGTACTGCATTTTTATAAGCACCCTCAGAAATATAAATGTCAGCCAGCATCAATTCTAGATGCACATTATTTGGCAATATTTGCTGCCACTTCACCAGTAGATTAAATACATTAGCTTGATCGTCTCGTCCTCTGGTTTTAAAAACAAGATTCTTTATATTATTAGCAAGTAAATTTCCTTCATTAACTGTGAGATTTTTAGAGTCAATACTCTTGAACTGTGCAATAGCTGACCTATAGTTACCGTTCTCAATTGCTTGATTAATACTAATTAATCTCAACGTGGTGTTTCCTGAAGTCCCTGATAACCACTCATTAATTTTTTCAGAAATATCTTCAGTTTTACCAATATCATTGAGAGCGCTCAAATAGAGCACTTTTATTTCATTTGACTTTGGATAAAATTCTACTAACTTTGTTAGAAATTTCTCCGCTTCATCAAACATACCAACTTCAAGATAAAGTGTTCTCACACTATTCAAGCCTTTTATACTGTCTGCATTTCCTATTTCGTATGCACTTAGCAATTCATTATACTTTTTCTTATCATTATTTTTGAAGTGTGCATAAGCCAATAACGGGGTTAACACAACTTGAAATCTTTCATCTTCCAGAAAATTATTAGTTAGCATATCTATTACAGCTTGATGCTTACCTAACTTCATATCCACAATTGCATGTAACACAATTAAATCCAAACCACCACTTACATTTGCTAAATGTTGCTGTAAAAATGCCCCGGCATCTTCTAACTTGTTTTGCTTAATTAATATTTTTGCCAACAAAGCGATTACTCTTGGGTTATTTTCTGTTGTATTTAGAACCTCTCTTAAATTCACCTCCGCCATTTTCAAATCATCCTTTGAATACGCCAATCTCGCTAGCTCAAAATAATAGATTGGTGATTTAGGGTATGAATCAAGGAATGACTGATAAAATTCTTCACCCGCAATTGAGTTCCCGAGCGCGGTCTTAGATAAGACTACATTTTGTGCGACCTGCAGTGTCTGTTGAGTTAATATTTTAGAATCATCTAACCTCAAAGCTTGCAAATAATGATTTTCAGCATCTAAATATTCCTCCTTGTTAAAATATATATTTGCTAACAATAACCATGCATCAAGCAAGTCACTATCATCTTCAAGAACCTTATTTACACGCTGGATCGCTTTAGCTTCCCTATTTTCAAGAAGATCTATTCTTGCTAACCAAACTTGAGCTTGAGAATATCTATCACTACTTCCTTCAATTTTTTGTAATAATTTTTTGGAAGCAGCTATATTATTCTGAGCTAATTCAATTTGAGCATGCAATAAAATTGATTCTGGATGGACAGCATATTTAGCTTGAACTTCATTTGACAATAATAATTCTTTAGAAGCTTTAATATTTCGTTGCTTAAGCAATGCCTTTACGATTAGAAGATCAATTATTTCTAGCTGATGACCTTCGGTTTGTAAATTTTCCAAAATTTCTTGTGCGCGATCAGGATGCCCGATCTCCAAATAAGTTTTAGCAATAATAAATCTCAACTCAGGATCATCAAGGGCATCGCCTGATAACGTGTCTGCTTCAATTAACACATCAAAGTATCGGCCTTTTTCGTAATAAAATTTTATTATTCCAATCCCTTTGTCACCAGTTACTTGCACATCTTCACTTGAGCATGAAAACAATATCTGGGAAGAAAACAAAACAAAGATGACTAATTTAAATAAATTTTTTTTCATACAATAATTACCATATAGTTATTTTTTTGACGTTATAAAAATTATCTGCCAAAAATCCTGCAAGTATTCGATCGGAAGCCTCTCCGCAACTGGTTGAGATAGTATTAATCACGCTCCCAGATTTGCCTTTTACTAACATCAGCGCCTCTCCTAGCTTAACTCTCCAACCTTTTGTATATGTTTTACCATCAATATCAAACCAATACCAAATGCGTTTACATTCACCTAACACATCAGATTCGATTGTTGCTTTATTTACATATAATAATGGAGTCGACCCACTAACAGGTGAGACGGGCTGATTGCCAACACTCTTTACAACACTCCATTTGCTTTCATCGACCAAAGTATTATTAAAATTTATCAATTCACTACCTGCTATTTCTTTAGTGTACAAATAAATACTTAAAGCTACCTCATTCTCATTCTTGATGTATTCCGCCTTAAATCGGCCACTATATAGAATATAATTCAACTCCCACTTTGACTCATTCAAATCTAACTTATCCCACCCTTTTACCACATCCAACCTATTATCAATTTTAGCTACTTGATCAATATTATTCTTCGCATATTGCGCGTAGAAAGGCGCAACAAAGATAATTGACAAATAAAGCACTAAGGAGATAAACACACTAAACATAGAAAATTCACCTCTACCATCAATACAATTATCGTCTTTACCCTTAAAGAACAAATTCGGATCCAAATATCTAGCAAGTACGAATAGAGGAACTAAAAATATTGCAAAGATAACCCAACCAAGGCTCGCATGATCTTGAACTAACGGATGGGCCATATCTGTCTTTGCACCAATAGCAATAATGACTAATATTCGCACCACATTAGCTACCAGCATTATAACAATCGAAGAAAGCACTAATAACAGTGTCGCCCAATAGCTCTTATAATTTAAAAAACCAAAAACCACTGACAACAAAACCCCTACCAATATGAAGCGCAATCCACTACAACTCTCCTCAATTTCAAAAACACCTGCTTGTAAGATTATTTTCTTGCCAATTGATTGATACTCCAGACTAGAGAACGAAAGAACATTATTTACCAGATAAGTAGCAATTCCTTGCAAATATGGCAGCAACACACTCCAAACAGGAACAACTAAAAGCAAGATAAATACTGGGATCAGAAGCGCACGATAACTACGCAACCCAAGAAAATATGTAGTAGTAAAAAACACAAAAAATGGCAGGCATAATGTTTGCCCTATATTAATTCCTGAAAGATCAGAAACCAGCCATACCATAGACGTTAATACCAAACCAAGCGCAGAAATTATTGAAGGTTTAGAATAATTGATTCTATTTTCTTTAACACTTACAAAAGTTAAATAAACAGATAGTAAAACCGTTAAATAACCATGCGAATATGTGCCGTATTCATTCCAAATACCAAAAAGTGTTTCTATGGAAGCGTAATAGAGATAAGAAAATACACCAAGGGAAAGTAAAATTACCGCCCAAATAGTTAAAACTTTATTGTTTTTAGCAAAAGTAAGGTTCTGAATCATAGGAAGAATTTTAAAGGCATAAATACTGGCCTGGTCTGAGCAATATTACCGAGCCCCTTTGCCCCACAATACAACTTCTGCAGTTTGCAATAAAATAACCAAATCGAAAATCAAACTATGATGCTTTACGTAATATAAATCATAGTTGAGTTTTTCAATTGCATCTTGAACAGAACTTCCATAGGGATACTTCATTTGCGCCCAACCCGCTAAACCTGGCTTTACTCGGTGACGTTCTCCGTAAAAAGGTATATCTTGCGTTAACTTTTCCACAAACTCTGGTCTTTCTGGTCTCGGCCCTACTAAACTCATATCACCACGAAACACATTATATATCTGTGGCAATTCATCCACTCTATACGTGCGCAAAAATTTTCCTATTTTTGTTACTCTTGGGTCATCCTGACTAGCCCATACCGCTTTACCTTCCAGCTCTGCATCGGAACGCATGGTACGAAATTTTAGTAAGCTAAAATTCTTACCATTCAAGCCAACTCGAGTTTGATGATAGAAAATAGACTCTTTACCTTTGCACTCTAACCAAATACTAACCACAGCAAACAAATATAATGGGGATGCAATAACTAATAGGATTGCGCTTGCCACTAAATCAAAGATCCGTTTTGTGAAATAGCGAAAACTATCCTGCTTAAATCCGACAGAAAAAATAATCCACGATGGATTCAGTAAATTAGTGTAAACCTTACTTAGCTGTCTTTCCAAAAAGGTAACAAGCTCTACAATTTTCACACCTTTTAGTCTGGCGTCCATCAACTCTTTTAGGGGTAAATTATTTCTGCGGTCTGTTAACGCCACTACGATTTCATCAATATCATATTTTTTAATCAACTCATGTAAAGACAGACCTTCTTCAACAATTAATAGCTTATCAACCGATATCTCTTCATTTTTTATAGGCATGTAACCAATAATATTAATTCCACTACGATCAGCTTTGCGGCGTAACTTAGTCACCCAGCTTGCTTGACTGCCTGCACCTAAAATTAGAACATTTCTTTTTAAGGCCTCAAGATTAACTGTTTGCGAGAAGACAAAATGAAAGATAATCAAAAGTATAAATGAAAGGCTGGCCGCAATTAAAAATACACCTCTACCCAAATATATATCTGGAAAGATATAAAAAATAAATCCGAAGGCCACAAATGCTATGATAAAACTGACGGTGAGCCGACTAAGCTTATTAACAATATGCTCACGACGTTGAGTCTGATACAGACCCATACTTATTAATGTGGTCAGCACCACAACTGAATGTAGAATTGCGCGAGGAAATAGATCACCCACATTATTACTAGCCACTTCTAGAGGATTTATCTCTGTGTAATATCGAAGATAAGCAGCTATATAAACACTCAAAAATAACACCACCGCATCAGCTATAGCCAATAGCAGATATGGAGCTTTGATGTGCTGATCCCCTATTCTTATATCAAACATATAATTGATTATTATGGTTTAAATTGTAAATACTCAAACATTCTATTCTAGCCATCTTAGCCAAAGTACACAGCCCAGCGGAAACTCTGCTGTCTAATTTCCTCTTAATCATAAAATGAAAGCACTATATCCCTTTGAGATTTGTAACCCCGTGGCGAAAATCACATAATTCTTAAGTGAATTCATTTATTTTACGTCGGCTACATAATAATTTGTTATAAACTTTCTTAAATAACTAAAAGTAAACAATCATCGTGCTACCTAAAAACATCAAAATTGGCATCATCGGGCTTGGCTATGTGGGCTTACCCCTAGCTGTAGAATTCGGCAGACATCTCCCAACCATGGGATTTGACATCAACACCTCACGTCTAAGTGAGTTAAAACAAGGCATTGATCGTACTTTAGAAGTGAACAAAGACGAACTTACTTCCTCTGCTAATCTAAGCTTTTCGTCATCTATAGACGACTTAAGAACGTGTAACGTTTTTATTATTACAGTACCTACCCCCATTGATGACCATAAGGTCCCAGATTTAACTCCAGTACGTAAAGCATCAGAAACAGTTAGCAAGGCCCTAAAAAAAGGTGATGTAGTAATATACGAATCAACCGTTTACCCAGGCGTTACCGATGATATCTGCGTGCCGATTTTAGAGTCCGGCGCTGGCTTATCTCTAAACAAAGACTTTTTTGTAGGATATAGCCCCGAACGCATCAATCCGGGTGACAAAGAACATCGACTACCAACTATCAAAAAAGTGACTTCTGGCTCGACCCCTGAAGCAGCTGAATTTGTTGACCAGTTATATCAAAAAATAATTACTGCCGGCACCCATAAAGCCAGCAGCATAAAAGTAGCCGAGGCTGCAAAAGTAATCGAGAACACTCAGCGTGATGTTAATATTGCATTAGTAAATGAATTATCTTTAATTTTTGGACGCATGAATATCGATACACTTGAAGTTCTCGAAGCGGCAGGCACTAAGTGGAACTTCCTTCCATTCAGACCCGGCCTAGTCGGTGGACACTGTATTGGTGTAGACCCATACTACTTAACTTACAAAGCTCAAGAAATTGGTTACAACCCAGAAATTATTCTTTCGGGTCGCCGCATAAATGACGGCATGGGACCTCATGTTGCAGAAAGTGTAATCAAGCTTATGCTAAAAAAGAAACTGCAAGTTGTAGACGCCAAAATACTAATTCTTGGGTTTACGTTTAAAGAAAACTGCCCTGATATTCGCAACACACGTGTAATTGATATCGTAAAAGAATTTAGCAATTATCATTCTAAAGTTGAAATTTACGATCCATGGATTGACATTGATGAGGCCAATGAAGAATATAATGCATCTTTCTTGTCCGAAATTCCATCAACGAAATATGATGCAATTATACTTGCGGTGAATCATGATGAATTTAAATCCTTAGGTGCAGAAAAAATACATGCGCTTGGCAAAGATAATCATGTACTTTTCGACGTTAAAAATGTGTTGCCTAAAGAACAAGTAGATGGCCGCCTCTAAATTGACGAATCAAAACCCCCATAATTAATTAAATCAAACTAAAGTAAATATAATATGAAAGTTGTTGTTACAGGTTCAGCAGGATTTATTGGTTCTAATGTTTCCATGTACTTATTAAAGCGTGGGGACGAGGTATTAGGTATTGATAATCTAAATGATTATTACGATGTAAATTTAAAATTAGGTCGCCTTGAAAGAGTAAAAGCTTACGATAAGTTCACAGAGGCTCGCATTAACTTAGAAGATAAAGATGCAATCTTTGATGCAATCTCTAAATTCAAACCCCAGCGAGTAATAAATTTAGCTGCACAAGCTGGTGTTCGCTACTCAATTGAAAATCCATCCGCTTATGTAGACACCAATCTAGTGGGATACTGCAACATATTAGAAGCTTGTCGCCACCACGGTGTTGAACATCTCGTCTATGCATCCAGTAGCTCTGTATATGGTGCAAATACTAAAATGCCATTCTCGGTTCATCAAAATGTAGATCATCCGCTGAGCCTATATGCTGCCACTAAAAAAGCAAATGAACTCATGGCACATGTATATAGCAACTTATATGGCTTACATACAACTGGCTTAAGGTTCTTTACCGTATATGGTCCTTGGGGGAGACCTGATATGGCGTTATTTTTGTTCACCAAAAACATATTAGCCGGCAAGCCAATCGATGTATTTAATTATGGCAATCACCGCAGGGACTTCACGTACATAGACGATATTGTCGAGGGCGTGATTCGTACACTAGACCATCTACCAGAAAAAAATGAAGCATGGGATAGCGATGCACCGGACAGTGCATCTAGTTTTGCACCTTACCGCTTATACAATATTGGCAATAATGCGCCTGTTGAACTCAGCCACTACATCGAAGTACTTGAAGATTGCTTAGGTAAGAAGGCAGAGCGAAATCTATTGCCATTACAGCCTGGCGATGTTCCTGACACCTACGCTAATGTTGAAGCATTAGTGCAAGATGTTGATTACAAACCAGAAACTACCGTTGAGGTTGGTATCAAAAACTTCGTCGAGTGGTATAGAGAGTACTATAACGTTTAAGCGAAGCCGCCCTAAGCACTGTCAAAATCTCATCCTTGCCCAAGAACAAAGGCTTAGGTATCATTCCCCTACTGATATTACTGTTATCACAGCAAATAATTGATTTTTAGTAGAATATTTTTTATTAATATTTTGCTACATAGCAAAACGCTAGGGGAATATGTTCCATGCAGCTAGTCAACATACTACTTACTATTGGTTTAATTGTTCTAGTATCCGGTATCACAGTTCTTGCACTTTGCGCAGTTATTGCATCATCTCGTTCCGAACAAGTATCTCTTTCAAACCTTGATCAACCTAATCACGAAGATCGTCGTAGAAATTCATCTTGCAGCTTCCCGGTTACCTGTGAAGATGGAACGATGGTGTATTTTGACCGACGATTACAATCGTAATACTTCATTCTCAACCATGACTTAGCTCAAAGTCACGCATAAACCCAAGCAATGCCTCAACACCACTTGCAGGGATTGCATTATATAAACTGACACGCACACCACCTACAGAGTTATGGCCACGCAAGCCTAATAAATGGTTGCTCTCAGCAAGAGATATAAATTTTTCATATAAAATTACGTCTTTAATATCAAATGAAATATTCACATCTGAACGACATCTAGCATCAACGTTATTAACATACAATGCACTCATATCAATTAATTCATATAAAGACTTTGAATATTGTTGTCCTCGAGCATACATCTCAGTAACGCCACCCTCTGCTTTAAGCCAATCTAATACCAAACCTAAAACATATATTGCAAAGGTTGGAGGTGTATTCACTAGCGATTTAGCTTCAAAACATTTTTTATAATCAAAAACCATAGGTGAAAAGTTAGAAGTATTTTTTACATCATTTTTCAATAAGTCTTTTTTTACCACCACCACACACAGCCCTGCTACCCCTAAATTTTTTTGTGCACTGGCATAGATCAAACCAAAATCTTTCACTTCAGTAGGTCGAGTCAAAATAGAAGAAGTCATATCACAAAATAAGGTTGACGCTTTTAAGCTGACCGCATCCATCCCTGCAATATCATTCATCACGCCACTAATGGTTTCGTTCTCACAATAGTGAACATAGCTCGCACGTTCACTCATAGGCCACTGCGCTATCGGTTTAATTGATTTCAGTTTAGAATCAACCAGTGCATCAATTTGATTGATATTTGAAATTCTTTTCGCTTCATTGCATGCCTTTTGTGACCAATGACCAGTACAAACATAGTCTGCAACTTCACCTAAATGCATAAAATTCATAGGCAGCATTGAATACTGCGCTGTCGCACCTCCGTGCAGTAGCAAAACAGCGTAATCATCTGGAATACCCATCAATTCTCGCAACAAATTTTCAGCGCGAATCATTACGTCCATGAATTCATTACTACGATGCGATAACTCTAGAACAGACAATCCCATTCCACGATAATCAATCAATTCATTTTTGATCTTATTTAGAACAACCTTTGGTAACGTTGCGGGCCCAGCACCAAAATAGAAAGTTTCTTGCATGGCAATATATTAGTTAGGAATCGTTACTAAAGGATTATGCTATTTGGAAGTCAATTTAAACAAAAGACTCATTAACTAGATTAATTTATATAGACTGTGAAACTTCCGTAATATTATCTATATTTACAAGTACTCATTGATTAGACTTTTGCGAGGGTTTCATTCACTAGCCCTCAACTACTGACCCATCGGAATCTGTCTCTTCAGAGTTAGAGTCATCTACATCCGATACACCGTCATCTTGTGATAAATTTTCAATTCGTTCCACCTCAACCAGGCGTTCCTCTTCAGACAAGCGTATTAACCTAACCCCTTGGGTATTACGGCCCATTTGTGAAACATCTTTGACTGGTGTTCTTACCAAAGTGCCACTATCAGTAATCAACATGATTTCGTCATCATCTGCAACGGCAACCGCCCCCACTACATTACCGTTACGTCCTGAAGTTTGAATAGCAATCACACCTTGGCCACCACGTTTCTGCACGGGGTATTCTTCCATTACTGTACGCTTGCCATAACCATTTTCTGTCGCCACTAACACATCAGTAGAACTCATATTGTCTTTAATGGTAATCAAGGAAACCACTTGCTGACCTTCTGCTAATTTGATGCCACGCACACCAGTAGCATTTCTACCCATCGCGCGCACATCATCTTCCTTAAACCGAATGGCTTTACCCGTATCGCCCACTAATAAAATATCAGTATTACCATCTGTAATCTCAACCCCAATAAGCCGATCATCCTCACGTAAATCAACTGCTAAAATGCCACTAGCTCGTGGACGAGAAAATTCAGTTAACTTTGTTTTCTTAACCGTACCGCTACTAGCTACCATTACAACATAGGCATCTTCGGTATATTCTTTTACCGGCAAGACAACATTTATTCGCTCATCTTCTTGCAAAGGAAGAAGGTTAACAATTGGCTTACCTCGCGCTGCACGTCCCGCTTGTGGCAATGCATATACCTTAAGCCAGTACACCTTACCTCGACTAGAGAAGCATAAAATTGTGTCATGTGTATTAGCTACAAATAACTGATCAACAAAATCTTCTGCTTTAACCGATGTGGCAGCCTTGCCACGACCTCCCCGGCGTTGTGCTCGATAGGTATCTAACGGCTGAGATTTTGCATAACCCGCATGTGAAAGTGTCACCACCACCGTTTCTTCAGGTATCAAATCTTCCATGGTGAGATCTGCTTGCGCATCATTTATTTCAGTGCGTCGCTCATCACCGTATTGATCACGAACTTCAGTAAGTTCTTCTCGTATAACTTTTAATAAGCGCTCTGGATCTTGAAGAATATCTAATAAATCAATAATCTTTTCCAATAAATCACTATAGTCATTAACAATTTTATCTTGTTCTAAACCAGTAAGACGATGTAATCGCAAATCTAGTATTGCCTGCGCTTGCGTAGGAGAAAGATGATATTCGCCATCATGCATTCCATATTGTGCATCGACACCATCTGGTCGCGAGGAATCTGCACCTGCACGCTCTAACATCTCGACTACCACACCGGGCTGCCAAGATTTTGCAATTAACTTTTCTTTGGCAACTGCAGGACTTTCTGACTTTTTAATTAATGCGATAATTTCATCTATATTGGTTAACGCAACAGCTTGGCCTTCTAAAATATGTGCACGCTCACGTGCTTTGCGTAATTCAAAAATGGTTCGACGTGTTACTACATCTCGACGATGCCTAATAAATGCTTGCAGTATTTGCTTTAGGTTTAATAATCGTGGTTGCCCATCGACCAACGCCACCATATTAATACCAAACACACTTTGCATAGCAGTGTGCTTGTAAAGATTATTAAGGACAACCTCACTCACTTCACCACGTCGCAATTCGACTACGATACGCATACCATCTTTATCAGACTCATCACGTAAACCATCACCCGCAATACCTTCAAGACGCTTTTCTTTAACCAAGTCTGCAATTTTGATAATCAGATTAGCTTTATTAACTTGATAAGGAAGCTCAGTAACAACTATTCGCTCACGCCCACTTTTCTCATCCTGTTCAATATGCGTGCGTGCACGCATATGTACTCGTCCACGCCCTGTGCGATAAGCTTCAGCTATACCTGCACGACCGTTAATTAATGCAGCAGTTGGGAAATCTGGGCCGGGAATATATTCCATCAACTCTTTATAATCAGCCTCAGGATTATCAATTAGTGCAATGGTTGCGTTAATAACTTCGGTTAAATTATGTGGCGGGATATTGGTTGCCATGCCGACAGCAATACCTGATGAACCATTAGCTAATAAATTTGGTATGCGCGTTGGAAAAACTGAGGGCTCAGACTCTTCCTCATTGTAGTTAGGCACGAAATCGACCGTATCTTTTTCAAGATCAGCAACAATTTCATGTGCAATTTTTGACATGCGTATTTCGGTATAACGCATTGCCGCAGGAGCATCACCATCTACCGAGCCAAAGTTACCTTGGCCATCAACCAACATGTAACGCAATGAAAATGGTTGAGCCATACGAACAATCGTATCGTAGACAGCGGTATCTCCATGCGGATGATATTTACAAATAACATCGCCCACTACACGAGCTGATTTCTTATATGGCTTATTCCAATCATTACCTAACACACTCATCGCGTATAACGCACGACGATGCACTGGTTTTAGACCATCCCGAACATCCGGCAGCGCACGACCAACGATCACGCTCATAGCGTAATCGAGATACGATTGACGCATTTCGTCTTCGAGATTTACTGAAAGTATTTCTTTGGCGATTGCAGCCATTTATTTGCTTTGTAGGAGGTTATTTATTTTCGTTCTAATGCGAAGAATTATAACACAAGTATAGGAGAGTGGGTTGAAAGAAAAAGCATTTAAACTTCAACTGATTGCCTTAAAAATCAATTTTATCTATTAATAAGCCTAATATTTATACCCTCCTGAACCAAAAATCACCAAAACACTAGGATTTCATCAATTCCTTAATTTTGCTTGAGTTTGGCGACTCAATTACGCCTTTTTCTGTGACCAAGGCGGTCACAAATTCAGCCGGAGTGATGTCAAATACAGGATTCCATACTCCAACTTTATGTGGACCAATTTCTTGATTATGTACAGTGGTTAGTTCTTTATTCGATCGTTCCTCGATCTCAATCTCATCGCCTGAATTAATCTGCATATCAATAGTACTGGTAGGCGCCGCAACCATGAACTTAACATTATGTTGTCGCGCCATTACCGCTAAAGAATAAGTACCAATTTTATTGGCTACATCACCATTACTTGCCACACGATCTGCTCCCACAATAATCCATGACAATTGTTTTTGGCGCATCAAGCTTGCAGCGGCACTATCACAGATTAATGTCACAGGTATTTTGTCTTGCAGAAGTTCCCATGCGGTAAGTCTTGTCCCCTGAAACCAGGGGCGTGTTTCATCAGCATAAATAGTGGTAATCTTTTTTTGTGCAAAGGCACTTCGAATTACGCCCAATGCAGTACCATATCCACCGGTTGCTAATGCACCGGCATTACAATGCGTTAGCACGGCTGACCCTCCCCTTAATAGCTCTGCACCAAAATTACCAAGTGTCTTGTTCGCATGAATATCTTCTTGATGAATACGTTCTGCTGCATGCAATAAACTTTGCTCGGGATCTTCGTTAGATATACCTGAAAATTTTGCACGCATTTTCTCAACCGCCCATTTCAAGTTCACTGCGGTTGGCCTGGCAAGTAACAACTCATGCAAATCTTGCTCAATAACTTGCTGCCAATTATCAGCCGATTGCCTGAAACGCATTCTAGCAGCCAAGACCACACCAAATGCAGCGGTAACACCAATAGCGGGCGCACCACGTACCACCATATCTTTGATAGCATGAATAACATCAGCTACCTCATGACAATCTACATACTGCACTACTCCTGGCAACTTTCTTTGATCCAAGAGCACTAAATGGTTATCTTTCCATGCAATAGCTTGATCTGCTAATGAAGTCATATTTTATCCGCATCCGTTATTAATTTAAATTAAGTCGCAAGACTAGGCACTTATGAGTTAAAAGTGAACACTTAAAATCCAACCTAAATATTTGTTAAATATATTGCCATTAAGAACAATCTGTTAAAGTCGGCACTAGAGCTAAAATTGTCAGGCAAATTTATGAAACAAGTGCAAACACTCATTCACGGGACAACAATTATTCCCATGAGTGATCACATAAAAAATACTGAGGACGACAATGACCGCGTGTTAAGCCACCATAGCATCGCCATACAAGATGGCCGTATTCTAGATATATTGCCAACTTCTGATGCAACGCAAAAATATTCAAGCACGACGACTCTAGATTACGACCATCACATTATCATTCCTGGGCTTATAAACGCTCACACTCATGCTGCCATGTCATTGTTTCGGGGACTGGCACATGATTTACCTCTAATGGACTGGCTAGAAAATCATATTTGGCCAGCAGAACAAAAATGGGTAAACGAAGATTTTGTAAAGCTGGGCACGCAGCTTGCCATTGCAGAAATGCTTCGTGGTGGCGTCACTTGTTTTAATGATATGTATTTCTTCGCAGAAGAGACGGCGCAGATAGCCACGAAAGCTGGCATACGCGCACACATCGGCATGATTCTGCTTGATTTCCCCACTCAATATGCCAAAAACCCTGATGAATATTTCTCAAAAGGTCTTGCATTACATGACCAATTTAAAACACATCCACTCGTCAAGTGTACGTTTGCACCTCATGCACCTTACACTGTATCTAATGCACCATTAGAACGTGTTGCCATGCTTGCTAATGAACTTGAACTTCCCGTTCATATACATGTTCATGAAACACAAGATGAAATATCACAAAGCCTAGATCAACATAACGTTCGCCCCTTACAACGTTTACATGACATTGGGCTCGTAAATAGTGGGCTATTAGCCGTACATATGACTCAGCTTGATGATAATGAAATTAACCTGCTTAGTGAAACCAATGCTAATGTTGTGCACTGCCCGCAATCAAATTTGAAGTTGGCTAGCGGATTTTGTCCAGTGCAAAAACTCAGAGATCAAAATATCAACGTTGCTGTAGGCACAGATAGTTGTGCAAGCAATGACGACCAAGATATGCTTAGTGAATTACATACTGCAGCATTACTCACAAAAGGAGTGTCCTATAATGCAGCAGCCTTACCAGCTTATGACGCGTTACGCTGTACAACCATAAATGCTGCTATTGCATTAGGCATCGATCAAGACACAGGGTCTTTAGAAATAGGGAAATCTGCTGACTTAGCGGTTATTGATATAAATATGCTAGAAGCACAGCCCATGTATGACCCGATTGGTCATATAGTGTATGCAACTCAACGCAACCAAGTCACAGATGTTTGGGTGGCAGGCAAACAATTACTAAGTAATCGTGAATTATTAACCTTAGATCAAAATGAGATCTTGGCACAAACTATACAATGGCATCAGAAAGTTAACCACTAACACATTTATTCACACTTTGGTCTATTAATTATGGCAAGCACACAAGAACAGTCCAACACTAATGTAGACGCAGAAGAAATTGCAAAATTTGAAGCCTTAGCCTTTCGTTGGTGGGATACAGAGAGTGAATTCAAACCTCTGCACGACATTAACCCACTTCGTTTAAACTTTATTGATCAGCAAGCAGGTTTAACAGGCAAAAATGTCTTAGACATTGGCTGTGGAGGTGGAATCCTTTCAGAATCGATGGCTAGACGTGGCGCTACTGTCAAAGGCATTGACTTAGGTGAAGCACCTTTGGCGGTTGCAAGAATACATGCCAAAGAAGAAAATATAGATATTGATTATCAAGCAATCGCTGCGGAAGATATTGCACAACAAGAACCAAATTCATATGACATTGTTACCTGTATGGAGATGCTTGAACATGTACCTGATCCTGCAGCTATTGTTCAAGCTTGCGCCACATTAGTAAAACCTGGCGGACATGTTTTTTTCTCAACCATTAACCGAAACCCTAAGTCATTTTTATTTGCCATCGTTGGCGCAGAGTATGTGCTTAACTTATTGCCAAAAGGCACTCATCATTACGAAAAACTCATACGTCCTTCCGAGCTTGATCATTGGATCAGACAAGCATCACTGCAAACCAACAAAATTATCGGCATGAACTACAACCCAATTACTAAAACCTATAAATTATCTTCAGATACCAGCGTAAACTACATCGTACATTCACAAAATATTTGATCGGTTCAAATAAGCCCCACAACATACTTTGCAAGTCAAATAACGTTTACCCATGCCTAACCATGCTCATGTTAATGCTGTTCTATTTGACTTAGATGGCACCCTGGCTGATACGTCTCCTGATATGGCTGATACACTTAATCAGCTACTGATTAAATATGGTAAACCAACACTCGATTATGAAATAGTTCGCAACAATACTTCTCGTGGCAGTATGGCACTGGTCCAATTAGGGTTTAACGAACCTTTAGCAGAAAAACATAGTTATGAACTACGTGATGAATTTTTAAAAATGTATGCTAATAATCTATGCAATCGAACCACATTATTTCCAGGTGTAACTGAACTTTTAGAGTATTTAGATGCATGTGGAATTCCTTGGGGTATTGTAACCAATAAACCAGGCAGACTCGCAGAGCCCTTAGTTCAGGAACTAGGCCTCGCTTTTAATGCGGTCTGCATGATCAGCGGTGATACATTAACAAGAAGAAAGCCAGACCCTGACCAATTACATCATGCAGCTAATATACTTGGCATTAGTGAACAAGGCATTATCTACATGGGAGATGACCCAAGAGACGTTATTGCTGGTAAAGCTGCTAATATGAAAACTGCAGTAGCCGCATATGGCTACATTCAAGACAACGAAGACCCGCGTGACTGGGATGCAGATATCATTTTCCATCAAGCTTTAGACCTGAAGGATTGGCTTTTTAGCAACAGCTGATCGGCAATAACTATATGATCAATGTAGAACATCAAGATCCATGGCAGTTTGTACTTTTATGTATGAGTCTTTGCCTTTTAAGTGCCGCATTAGGTGCACTAATTATGCGTAGTCACGCACGCCTAAAACATGAAAAACTAACATCTTACACTCAGCAACTCTCTATGCAGCTACATCTAGAGAAAGAACGTTATCTTGAAAAAATAGAAACCATAGAAGAATCACGCAAACAGTTAGAACATTCATTTACAGTGCTGTCACAACAAGCACTCAAATTAAACAATGAAAATTTCCTTACACTAGCAAAAGAAAAACTTTCACAATTCCAAATACAAGCTGAAGCAAATCTAGATAAAAAAGAAAAATCTATTGAAAGTCTACTCCAACCCATTCAATCTGCATTAAAGAATACTGAAGCACAAATCCAGTCTATTGAGAAGGAACGCAAAGAATCATTTGGCTCTCTTTCACAACATCTAAAAATTATAAATGAATCCCAATCTGACTTGAGGCTTGAAACACAAAATCTGGTGCAAGCACTACGACGACCCGAAGTAAGAGGCCAATGGGGCGAGCTCACTTTAAAACGCATTGCAGAGCTAGCAGGCATGGTCGATCACTGTGACTTCTATGAACAACAACAAAGCGATAACAGCGATT
>CALAJL010000048.1 GCA_937922735.1 uncultured Gammaproteobacteria bacterium
TGCTATGTGGAATGCAAGGCAAAAATAAAGGTATAAGTGGAAAAAGGGCTGTTAGATAAGAATATATTAAAATACTAAATAAAATTAATAACCCGTTTATAAAAGTGGTTAGGGAGTATAGTTATAATTTACATTAATAATGTAGATCATAATTTGAACAAATTTTTCTGATGATATTCATGAAGCAATATGATTATGGAATGCAACGATATACGGCAAAAGTCTGTTCACCATTGTCGATTTTTGAGATCGGTGTGACAGTATCACCGCCCATGTTTACTGAACTATTCCGCGCTAAAATTTGCAGCTCTTTAGCGATGACGGTCGGTTGCCTAGAAACCGTTAGCATGGTTGGTTTTACGCGTACTTTTGTGGCCCCCCGTTTTTGACAGTTAACCACTTCGCCAGAACTCAATACGCGTGCTTTTTCACCGCCATGCGTTAATTTCACACTTGCACATGCATGTAATGTAAAACTGATAATGATTAGAAGTAGGTATTTATATAACATGATGGGACCCAAGGCGATTAATTAATTGAATTATACTCGGTAAATTATCTCAAGCTAGAAAAACATTGCAGACATGTTCTTACGATAATTATCACCAAATTACTTAGTGCTAGGGTGGTTGAAAAAAGTTTCGAAGAAAGCTCAACTTTTTTTATTTAAATATTAATTATATCTTTTAGGAATTCATGTAAGTTATCAATTGGAATTTGCTGGGAGTCTGGGTTTGCGCGTCCTTTATATTCTAGTTGACCTTCTTTTAAACCACGATCACCAACAACAATTCGATGCGGTATACCCATTAGCTCATGGTCTGCAAACATCAGTCCTGCCCGTAAATCTCTGTCATCATAGAGTGCTTCAATGCCTAAATTGCAAAGTTCAGTATACAAACGCTCACAAGTAGTTTGTACTGACGCAGATTTTTTCAAGTTGATAGGTATTAAAGATAGCTGAAAAGGTGCAATTGATTCGGGCCAAATAATTCCATGGTCATCAAAATTTTGTTCTATTGCTGCAGCGACTACTCTAGTGACACCAATACCATAACATCCCATAGTGACAGTTTGATCTTTGCCATCAGCATTTAATACGTTTGCCTTGAGTGCTCGACTGTATTTTTCACCGAGCTGAAAAATATGTCCAACTTCTATGCCGCGCTTGATAGAGACAGTGCCTTTACCATCTGGACTAGTATCACCTTCTACGATTTTGCGAATATCTGCACTGGATGAGATCTCAAACTTTTTGCAGTCTCTTTTCCAGTCCGCCCCCAGATAATGGAAGCCATCTTCATTTGCACCGCAGACAAAATTAGAGATAGTTGCAGCGGCATGATCAATGATAACTGGGATATCTAAGTCTAGTGGCCCAATAGAGCCCGGTTTGCAAGTTAACTTGTTTTGGATTTCTTGCTCATTAGCAAACTCCAATGGTTCTGCAACGCCTTCAAGTTTTTGAGCTTTAATTGTGTTTAATTCATGATCACCTCGAAGCGCCAATGCAACGAGGGTGCCATCAGTGCCTTTTACTATTAGCGTTTTAACGATTTGTTCTGGGCCAACCTTTAGAAACTTACAAACCTCTTCTATGCTGTGTTGATTGGGTGTTGCAATTTTGGTTAATTCTATTTGACCATCATTGCTGGGTTCATTTGTTTTAAAAGTAGGCGCGAGCTCAACATTCGCAGCATAATCACTCGCATTAGAGAATGCTATCGCATCTTCACCCGAGTCTGCTAAAACATGAAACTCATGTGAAGCGTTGCCACCTATACTTCCAGTATCTGCCTCTACTGCACGAAATTCCAAACCCATGCGGTTAAAAATTTTATGATAAGTTTCAAACATGATTTTGTATGTTTGTTCAAGACATTCTTTGCTTGTGTGGAAAGAGTAGGCGTCTTTCATGCTGAATTCACGCGCACGCATCACGCCAAAGCGAGGACGAATTTCATCTCGAAATTTGGTTTGTATTTGGTAAAAGTTAACCGGTAGTTGTTTATAACTGCGGACTTCTTTGCGAACAAAATCTGTTATAACTTCTTCGTGTGTTGGGCCATAGCAATACTCTCGATCATGGCGGTCATGCATGCGTAATAGTTCTGGACCATACTGATCCCAGCGCTCAGATTCTTGCCAAAGTTCAGATGGCTGTACTGACGGCATTAATACTTCTATCGCGCCAGAACGATTCATTTCTTCACGAATAATATTTTCTACTTTACGTAATGTTCTAAGGCCAATTGGCATCCATGTATACAGTCCAGCGGCAAGGCGTCGAATCATGCCGGCACGCAACATGAGTTGATGGCTGATCACTTCTGCATCAGCAGGTGATTCTTTTAAGGTAGATATAAAAAATTGACTAACACGCATGAGGAATAGTTACTAAATGAAGTTAAATATGTGATTAAGCAACATAGTAACAAGAAGTCGCTACGATCTATATCGTAGCGATTAAAAAAATATTATTAGGGTTTATCTGCTGACTTTAGCTTACGTTTAGCTACAATATTCTGAAACTTGCTCTTGAGTTTCTTGGATTTTGGTCTGTCGTTCTTCTTCAGAGAGCTTTCGGTAAATATCGCCATCTTTAACGGTTACTTGTCCGCGGCTGGTGAGGGATTCCATATTCTTAGAGGCTATTGCGCAGTTCTCGGCTTTGATTTTATCGCTTTCTTGCTGAACTTTCTTGTCATTCTTTTTCTCAATTCGTTCTTCGCGTCTTTTGTCAAAATCATCGGATGAACTAGTTTCGGCTTTTGCTACTGATGTATTAGAGCCTGACTCATCTTGATACACGACTTCATACTCTATGCCCGGTGCGGGAGGTGTTTGGCTGTAAATTACTCTACCTTCATCGTTCCATTTATATACTGGGCCAGCGTGGGCCAGCGTCACAAGAGATAAAGCTAAACATACTGTATATAAAATTTTGGAAATCATGATCAATTAAGCTAGTTAAAATTTGTTCATAACAGTTTAGCAAGAAAGGCTTAGATTTGGGTGATTAAAGTATTTGTAGGGGGTTAGACGGGGCTATTCTGACGATAAAATCTTCGAATAGATTATCGTGTTTTCTAAAATGTGAACTATGTAGGTTGTTGATTTTTAATGGATAGGGCTCATTGCATGAAATCTTTGAAAGTATACATTTCATGAGACTTAACAAGGGTTTCTGGTGCTATACTTATCCCCCATAAAAAAAATCAATTAGACTTCAAAGAGGTCTCTATGGCGGATCGAAGGTTACAAGTTTTCTATACAGTAGCAAAACTACTCAGCTTTACCAAAGCGGCTGAGACTCTGCATATGACCCAGCCTGCGGTTACTTTCCAAGTGCGTCAATTGGAAGAACACTTCAATACTCGATTATTTGATCGAACGCATAATCGTGTGACGTTAACGGAAGCGGGCCGCAAGTCATACGAATATGCAGAAGAGATTTTCGAGCTTTACTCGGAGATGGAAAATTCGATTAAAGAATTAACGGGTGATGTAAGTGGCGTATTAACACTTGGCGCGAGCACAACGATTGCTGAATACATGTTGCCAAGCTTGTTGAGTGGTTTTACTAAACAATACCCCGATATTCAGTTGCGACTGAAAGTTTCAAATACCGAAGGTATTGTCTCTATGATTGAGAACAGCATGATCGATTTGGGTATCGTTGAAGGGCCGGTAACGAATAAAAATCTTTTAGTAGAGGAGTGTCGTAAAGATTCTCTTGTAGTTATCGTACCTAAGGATCATGAATTATCATCAAAATCCTCAATCTCTATGGATGAGCTATTACATTATCCTTTTATCAGTCGTGAAGAAGGTTCTGGTACTCGGGAGGTAATCATGGATTATGTGGCGGCCCAAGGTTTAGATCGCAATAACCTAAATCTCAGTTTAGAGTTAGGTAGCCCAGAATCAGTCAAGGGTGCAGTGGAGGCTGGGATGGGCGTATCAATTGTTTCGAATGTAACAATAGAAAAAGAGCTTAAACTCGATAGCCTTTATAAGATTGATCTTTCGCCGGCACTAGAAAGGCCGTTTTCATTTGTTCGTCAGAGACAGAAGTTTAGGTTGCACGCAATGGAGCAATTGTTGGATTATGCGCGTGGATACTGTAGTCCTTAAAAGTAACATGCGTAACATTGTTCCTACACTATATAGTTGGCATCTAACAACTTGCTGACTGATGTACTAGTTTATTCTGTTTTTGTCTCTAGATACTATCCATAAAAACAAAAGGCAGTTAAATAATTGTCCTCACGAATTAATAGTTAGAACCATATTCTAAAAATAAGCAAATGATTGGATATATAAGAAACTGGTATCAAAGACATTTTTCTGACCCGCAAGTTGTAATTCTTGCTTTATTTATTATTTTTGGTTTTGCAATTGTATTATTAGCGGGGGATTTGCTTGCCCCTCTTATTGCTAGCGTAGTGATCGCTTATGTTTTAGATGGCGGAGTTGAAATGTTACGCCGAGGGAAAATTCCGCGTTTTTTAGCGTTGGGTTTAGTTTTCTTTGTCTTTATTGCAACCTTGCTGATAATTATTTTTGCGTTACTGCCAAAGCTGTCTCAACAGTTCACGCAACTTTTTCGCGAATTGCCTAATATGATTACCCAGGGACAAGATCTAATTATGCAATTGCCAGATAGATATCCGAGCATTGCGGAAATTTTTACTGAAGAGCAGATTAAAGAGTTAATTTGGTCTATTCGCTCTCAAATAATCTCAATAGGACATAATTTATTTAGTCAACCATTAGAATCTGTAGTGGGTTTGATAACAATTATGGTTTATCTTATTTTAGTACCGCTACTAGTTTTCTTTTTCCTAAAAGATAAAGAAAAAGTGCTAAATTGGTTGGAAGGTTTTCTACCTGCAAATCGTGAATTAACTAATGAAGTTTGGTTTGAGGTAAATCAGAAAATAGCAAGTTACATACGTGGAAAGTTCTTAGAAGTATTCTTAATCTGGTCTATAACTTATGTAACATTTGTATTCTTTGGTTTGCAATATGCAATGTTATTATCCTTTCTGGTAGGTATATCGGTAATTATTCCATATGTAGGTGCAGCGGTAGTTACGATACCCATTGCATTTGTTGCTTATTTCCAATGGGGGATTGGTCCTGAATTTGCGTATGTGTTGATTGCATATGCTGTCATTCAATTTTTAGATGGCAATATCCTGGTACCGCTTTTATTCTCAGAAGTGGTTAGCTTGCATCCCGCAGCAATTATTTCAGCCGTTATTGTGTTTGGGGGTATATGGGGCTTGTGGGGTGTGTTTTTTGCAATTCCATTGGCTACTTTGGTAAATGCTGTCATAAAAGCTTGGCCAACTACAAACAACAATATTGATAACAAACAAGAGCAAGAGGTTGAGCCAGCTTAGCTCAGTATTAATTAAAATATTTCGTGCTGACTTTTCGAGGTTGTTAATTTAAAGTTGCTTAGCAGCAGTCAATACCTCATCAACATGATCTTTAACTTTCACTTTTCGCCATTCTTGCCGTAGCACACCTTTTTCATCAATTAAGAAAGTACTGCGTTCGATGCCGCGGACTTTTTTTCCGTACATGTTTTTCATTTTTATTACATCAAATAATTCGCAGAGATCTTCTTCAGGATCTGAAATTAATTCAAACTTAAAATTAAACTTTTCTTTGAATTTTAAATGAGAACTTAGCGTGTCGCGAGACACTCCAAATATAGCCGTGTTAGCACGTTTAAACTTACTGTATGCGCTTTGAAAGTCTTGTCCTTCGGTTGTGCATCCCGGGGTGTTGTCTTTAGGGTAAAAATATATAACCAGTTTTTGGCCTTTAAAGTCAGATAGTTTAATTTTTTGTTCGGGAGTCGCTTGGCAGGTGAAAGCGGGGACTTTCTTGTTTATTGCAACTTGTTTGGTTTTTGAGCTTGGCATTAATTCATATCTCTGATTTAGTTTTTTAGGCCTATATGACTGATTTAAATAGGTGTTATTTGGTGGATTCCTTGTAATAGTATGTTTTCATTTGTAATATCGCTCGCTTCATCATTCAATCATCCAATCGAGGTAGCCTGTGTTTAAAGGTAGCATGGTAGCCATTGCAACCCCAATGCATGAAGGGGGAGAAGTCGATTTTGACTCGCTGGCAAAATATGTTGAGTTTCATGTAGAGAACGACACTGATGCGTTAGTGCCGGCGGGCACCACCGGTGAATCCGCTACATTAAATCATGCTGAACACTGTGAAGTGATCCGATTTGTTGTTGAACAGGTAAAAGGAAGAATCCCTGTCATAGCAGGGACTGGTGCAAACTCAACACAAGAAGCGATTGAATTAACTCAATGTGCAAAAGACGCAGGTGCTGATGCCTGTTTACTGGTTTCACCCTACTATAATAAACCAACTCAAGAAGGCTTGATTTTGCATCATCAAGCTATAGCAAAAGCGGTGGCGATCCCACAAATTTTATATAACGTGCCTGGACGTACCGCAGTAGATCTATTGCCTGAAACAGCTATCACATTGTCTTCGGTAGAAAATATTGTAGGTATCAAAGAAGCAACGGGTGAGGTTGACCGCTGCACTAAAATATTGTCTGAGTGTCCCGATGATTTTATGTTGATTAGCGGTGACGACAATTCAGCAATGGAATTTCTATTAGCGGGTGGCTGTGGTGTAATCACCGTTACAGGCAACGTAGCACCTAAACTATTTCATGATATGTGCATGGCTAGTATTGGCGGTGATCGAAATAAAGCTCAAGAATTTAATGCGAAATTAGATAAATTGAACAATGATTTGTTTATTGAGTCTAATCCTATACCTGTAAAGTGGTGTTTAACTGAAATGGGTCTTTTCCCAACTGGTATGAGATTACCAATGACTACTTTGTCCACAATCCATCACGAAACATTGCGTGCTGCTTTAGTGTCAGCAGGTTCAATTTAAATCGTAATAAACTTATAGAATCTGGAATTATACTCAGTGCGAAAAATTCTTTTACATTGTATTTTTATATCGCTACCACTCATATTTAGTGGTTGTGGTTTTTTAAAGTTTGGCTCGGACTATTCTGACAGTGGTTCATCAAATACTTTGGAAGCTCCACCTGATTTGGTGACTCCGCAATGGGAAGATAGTTTACAAATTCCTAAAACAGCGAATGACCGTGTCAGTGCATTGGAAACACAAGGTCCAGCACTAGGTGCAGCAGTATTACCAGAATTCTTAGATGTTAGAGTTCGTCGTGAAGGGCCAACTACCTGGTTAGAAGTGGATAGTGACCCGGTGTCGCTTTGGCCGTTAATGCGTAAATTTTGGCAAGAACAAGGTTATCCAATTGGTGCAGATGAACCTACGCTTGGGTATATCGAAACAGAGTGGAAACAGAACACTGATCGCACGGTAAATGCAGAATTAAATCAAGAAAGTTATGACATAACGGGTGAGAAATTTCGCACACGACTAGAACGCCAGCCCAATGCAGTTACTAATATCTTTTTAACCCAACGTGGCGCAGAAGTGGCTGCGATCAATAAAGGTAATCAGATTTTATGGAAGCCACAGCCACCAAACGGTGAGCGTGAGACTGAAATGATGATTCGATTGATGGAGTTTTTAGGAACTTCACGACAGGACGCGCAGCAAAAAATCGCCGGCGCGGATGCGCAGTTTTTATATCTTGATATTAAAGATATTGGCGGTGTACCGGTATTGGTGGTGGGCGATATTTTCTCGCGTGTATGGCGGCGCACCGGTGTTGCGTTGGATCGTTCCGGGTTAGTGGTTGAGGATCATGATCGCAATAAAGGTGTATATTTTGTTGCAGTTGATATAGCTCCTGCAGGGGTTCCTTCCCAAGAAACGAAGGCTCAAAAAGTGTTTTATGAAATTCATTTGCTGAGCCAAGGTAAGCAAACATTAGTGACTGCCCACCAAGTAAATAAAGAAGCAGGAGTTATTGAGCCTGCAGTAGCTAAGCAGTTGTTAAAGAGAGTGGTGTCGGCCTATCCAGGTAGTTATCCAAATTCTTAAATGAACAAAGAATAGCTAGTTTTTTGTGCGGCTAAGATAAACATTGGCTAACGCTTAACAAGATGTTGTTGAGTTAAGAATTGGATCTGGACTTTTCTTTTACAAAAGATTGAATTGATTGTTGTATCGATTGCGCATCTAATCCTGCTTCTTCCAGCAATTCTTCGCGTGATGCATGGTTTTGATACGCATCAGGTAAGCCTAGATTTTTAATTTTGATATTTTGATCGCCCGCCAATACTTCATTTACCGCGCTACCTGCGCCACCGAGTATTGAATTATCTTCAACCGTTATAATGTATTTATGTGTTTTTGCGATCTTCTTAATTAGCGCAGTATCAATCGGTTTTACAAACCTCATGTTTACAACCGTGGCATCCACTTCTTCGCCAGCTCGCAAGGCGTCATATACGGGGCTGCCGAAAGCAAGTATTGCAATCTTATTATTAGCTTCACGTAAAACTTTTGCTTTGCCAACTTTTACTTCTCGCATTTCAGGGGAAACCGGTGCCCCCGGACCTGAACCACGTGGGTAACGTACGGCAGTGGGGCAGTCTTGCATATATGCCGTATAAAGCATGCGTCTTGTTTCGTTCTCATCTGCTGGCGTCATGACAACCATGTTCGGTATGCAACGTAAAAACGATAGATCAAAACTACCTGCATGGGTTTGTCCGTCTGGACCCACCACGCCAGCACGATCAATAGCAAACATTACGGGCAAGTTCTGAACGGCTACATCGTGAATAAGCTGATCGTATGCGCGTTGTAAAAATGTTGAGTAGATCGCAACGACCGGCTTTAAATCTTCACAGGCCATACCCGCGGCGAGCGTTACCGCATGTTGCTCAGCAATGGCCACATCAATATAACGTTCAGGAAATTTTTTAGAAAATGCTACCAGACCAGAGCCTTCACGCATTGCAGGTGTGATGGCAACTACACGTTTGTCTTGTTCAGCGATGTCGCAAATCCAGTCACTAAATACATTGGTATAGGTGATTTTTGGTTTTTTGCTGGACTTCACTACTCCCACATTTGGGTCAAAGGAAGGAACGGCGTGATATCCAACTGGATCACTTTCTGCTTTTTCGTACCCCTTGCCTTTGCGAGTGACGATATGCAGCAAACGTGGGCCATCCAAGCGTTTTAAATTTTGTAATGTTTTAACTAAACCGGAAACATCGTGCCCATCAACCGGCCCAAAATAATTGAGGCCCATTTCTTCGAATAGAGTGCCAGGTGCAATCATGCCTTTTACGTGTTCTTCAGCGCGCTTGGCCAATTCACGAATAGGCGGAATGGGTTCTAATAACTTTTTACTGCTTTCTCGCATGCTGGAAAGGACACGTCCAGATAATATGCGCGTTAAGTAATTAGTCATCGCACCAACATTGGGTGAAATCGACATTTCGTTATCATTCAGTATGACTAGTAAGTCTTCTTTGCAATCACCTAAATGATTAAGTGCTTCATAAGCTAAGCCCGCAGTAAGCCCACCATCACCAATTACTGCAACTACTTTACGCTTATTGCCGCATGCAATGGCCATCCCTAAAGCCGCGCTAATTGAAGTGCTTGAATGGCCTACACCAAAATGGTCGTATTCACTTTCACTTCGTTTAGGGAACGGGGCAAGTCCATCTTTAGTGCGTATAGATGTTATTTGATCTTTGCGGCCAGTAAGAATTTTATGTGGGTAACATTGATGACCTACATCCCAGATGATTCGATCATGAGGTGTGTTAAATACATAATGTAATGCTGTGGTTAATTCGATAGCACCTAAGCCTGCAGCAAAGTGTCCGCCACTGGTTGCAACAGAATCAAGTAAATAAGCGCGCAACTCTTGTGAAACAGCAGGTAAATGTTGCTCATCCAGTGCACGTAAATCTGCGGGATATACAATGTTGTCGAGTAATGGATACTTGTGATTCATTTTTTAATTTTAAGAATTTCTGGTAACCATGTATTTGCTAATTGAGCGCAGATTCTCGGCTCGACCATTCAAATGTTCCAATTCACTCAATGCTTCCTGTAACAAATTATTCGCCGTATTTTCGGCTTGTTCCACCCCCACAATGCTAGGGTAGGTGGGTTTATTTTGTGCAGCATCAGAACCCTGTGGCTTACCTAAAGTCTCGGTGTCCGCCTGTATATCAAGGATGTCATCGCGAATCTGAAAGGCTAAACCTACTTTTTCAGAAAAATGCGCAAAATGGGCATAAGTTTCTGGGTTATTCATATCACTTGCAATGACCGCCATAAGAACACTTGCTTGGATTAATGCCGCGGTTTTCAGTGTGTGCATGGTAATAATTTCTTCTTCATTTAGCTGTTTATTGACCGAAGCTAAATCAATGGCTTGGCCGCCCGCCATACCTAACGAACCTGAAGACATTGCCAGCTGTTGAATCATATCTACGCGTTTTTCATGTGTTGCCTGGTCACTGGCTAGCATGGCAAAGGCTTGGGCTTGAATCGCATCGCCAGCAAGAATGGCGGTGGCTTCATCAAATGCTTTATGACAAGTTGGGCGACCACGTCTCAAGTCGTCATCGTCCATCGCCGGGAGGTCGTCATGAATCAGTGAATAACAATGCATCAACTCGACTGCGCATGCAGCATTATCTAGCGCTTCGACATTTGTGCTAAGTGCTTCACCGGTTGCATAAACAAGAGCAGGGCGAATTCGTTTACCTCCCCCTAATACTGAATAACGAATCGCTTTATGTAAGGTTATTGGAGAATCAGTTTCTTTTGGCAGATGGTTAGAAAGTTGAGAATTGACTCGATCAGCATATTGGTCGAGTAAATCTTCAACGGTTGCTACTACAGCATCCAATTTTTCAGTCGTCAGTTGTTGAGTCATTGTCGAGATCCTTCTCTACCCAGTTATTGTCTTGCTTGCTTAAAACGGAAATTTTCTGCTCGGCTTTTTGCAACGCTTGTCGACATTCTCGCGTCAGTTTTACGCCATCTTCAAAATTCTTTAGAGAGTCTTCTAGGGATAGATCACCTTTTTCTAATTTATCGACTAAAGTTTCAAGTTGTTTGAGAGATTTCTCAAAATCGATTGCTTTGCTAGTTGTTTTGCGTGCCACTGCTTTATCCCTAATGTATTCTATTGTGTGTGTAAAATGTAATTGGATTTAAAATAGACTGGCTTAGTCCAGGACAATCTATATTGACATAATTTTAGACCTGGTCTAGAGTCATAATTAGTTTAGACTTGGTCTAAATCATCTCATTTACGGCAAATACATATTAGTATTTTGCTAAAAACATCATAGCTGGAGGAAGTAATAATGTCTCTAAAAGGCAGTAAGACTGAAGGAAATTTAAAAGATGCATTTGCGGGTGAATCACAGGCCAATCGCCGATACCTATATTTCGCAGCAAAAGCCGACGTAGAAGGATACAACGACGTTTCAGCAGTATTCCGTTCAACTGCTGAAGGTGAGACCGGACATGCTCATGGTCATCTTGAATACTTAGAAGAGTGTGGTGATCCGGCTACAGGTCTACCAATTGGTTCAACCTCTGATAATTTAAAAGCAGCGATTGCAGGTGAGACTCATGAGTACACAGATATGTACCCAGGTATGGCAAAAACTGCACGTGATGAAAGTTTCGATGAAGTTGCAGATTGGTTTGAAACGCTTGCAAAAGCAGAGCGATCACATGCGAATCGTTTCCAAAAAGCATTAGACACACTCGACTAATTTGACTTAGTCGTTGTCAAACAAGATTTTGCGAATGCGTAAATTGTATTAACATGATTTGCGCATCGCAGAATTATTTCAACATTCACAGGATTAACTTATGAGAGAAGGTAGCTTAGATGCACCTACGCGGCATCCTATCGACTGGAAAGATTCAAAGTTTTACGATGTAGAAGATCTAAATTCTGAGTTAGAGCGTGTATTTGATATATGCCATGGATGTAGACGATGTGTAAGTTTATGTAATTCTTTTCCAACACTATTTGATCTGGTGGATGAATCAGAAACCATGGAAGTAGATGGTGTTGCAAAAGATGACTATATAAAAGTGGTTGATCAATGTTATCTATGTGATTTGTGTTTTCTCACAAAGTGTCCCTATGTGCCACCGCATGAATGGAATGTGGACTTTCCACATTTAATGCTCCGCGCTAAAGCCATTAAGTTTAAAGACCAGGGCGCATCTAAGCGAGATAATATGCTTAGCAACACAGATAAAAATGGCCGTTTTTATGGCATTCCTGTTGTTGCTCAAACAGTAAATGCGCTGAATAAAAATAATTTTGCTCGAAAACAAATTAAAAGGTCATTGGGAATTCATCCCGATGCATATTTGCCAAAATACCAAAGCAAGTCTGCCAAAAAACAGTTTGCCAATCATCAAACATCCGTTTCCAATCCCAAGCCAGTTGGCAGCACAACCGGGAAAGTTGCGATCTATGCAACGTGCTATGGAAATCATAACGAACCACAATTGATAGAAGATTTAATTAAGATTTTTGAGCATAACAACATCGCAACTAAAATTATTACGCAAGATAAATGTTGCAGCATGCCAAAATTAGAGTTGGGTGATCTAGAGTCGGTTGAAGCGAATAAAAATCATAACATTCCCATTATGCTAGATGTGATTGATGAAGGTTGGGATATTATTGCCCCCATTCCTTCGTGTGTGCTTATGTTTAAGCAAGAGTTGCCACTGATGTTTCCAGAAGATGATGCGCTAAAGAAAGTACAGAAATCTATTTTTGATCCATTTGAGTATCTAGCACTTCGTCATAAGGAAGAATTATTTAATACGGATTTTAAAACCAAGCTTGGCAAAGTTTCTTACCATGCACCTTGTCATTTGCGTGTACAGAATATGGGTAATAAAACAAGAGATATTCTTAATCTGGTGCCAGACACTGAGATTGAACTCATCGAGAGATGCGCGGGTCATGATGGCACCTATGCAGTAAAAGAAGAATTTCATGAAATCTCAATGAAAATTGCGAGGCCGGTGGTAAATAAAATCAAAAAAAATGAACCAAACTATTTTTCCAGCGACTGCCCACTGGCCGGATATCACTTGGCAAATGGCCTAAACAATAAAGAGGATAATAACGAATCATCGCCCACACACCCCATAACATTATTAAAAACGGCTTACGGTTTATAAACTAACATTATGCAAAAGATATCTAGACAAGATTTACATTCATTAGAAGATTATTCTGCAATGCGTGATGAGTTTCGCGCGCAAATCATTCAACATAAAAAGAATCGTGTTTTACAAGTAGGCCCAAATGTAACGATGCATTTTGAAGATCGCTTGGTCATGCAATATCAAATTCAGGAAATGCTGCGCGCCGAAAAGATTTTTGAAAGCGAAGGTATTCAAGAAGAACTCGATGCCTACAATCCCATGATTCCTGACGGCAGTAACTGGAAAGTGACATTCATGGTCGAATTTCCAGATCCAGATGAGCGAGCTATTCGTTTGCGAGAGTTGTTAGGGATTGATGTTGCTACCTATGTGCAAGTGTCTGGCCACGATAAAGTAACTCCAATATGTAATGAAGATTTGCCACGTGAAACCGAAGAAAAAACTTCATCAGTACATTTCATGCGTTTTGAGCTGACTGATGAAATGGTAATAGACTTAAAAAATGGTGCAGCTTTAAGTGTGGGCATTGATCATCCTAGCTATCAGCATGCTATTGAAGCATTGCCAAATTCGATGAGAGATTCGTTGGTAGCGGATTTGGATTGATTAAAATGTCCGCTTACGACCAATAGCAGACGTTTTGGTAACCATTAATTCTGCATTTCGCAGACATAACTCCCGCCTTTATGTGTGCCGCCAATTTTGTATTTACCTATTGCTTTAACTTGATTATTTTCATCATAATCAAACATTAGGGTTCCATTCACCCCTCTGCAAGAATTATTAATAGGCGCATTATATTTCAAAATATTTTTCTTTAATTTACCTTTCAATGTGTCTGAATTACAAATTGGTAGATGTGGCACCTCTACAGAGCCCTTAACCTTGTTTCCTTTAACTGATCTAAATTTCCACACACCAACACTCTCTCCATAATTATCTACCATTTCACAAGCCCAAGTTTTATTGAGTATTAATTCATTTACTGTACTTGTATTTGAGAAATCAATTGGCGTTGATGAGAAAACAATAGCTGGTATACACATAACCAATAAAATTAAAAAGATCGCAAATTCATTTGAA
>CALAJL010000049.1 GCA_937922735.1 uncultured Gammaproteobacteria bacterium
CCAGCCATACTTATACAGGAACCCGTTGTGGACCGATTTCTAGAACATTGCCATACAAAGCGTTATGCATCTGGTAATCGCATTATCCATGCCGGAGACCCTTCTAATACTTTGTATTACATCACGCATGGTTCTGTAAAGATTATGCTTGAAGATGATACGGGCCATGAAATGGTTTTGGCATATCTCAACAAAGGTGATTTTTTTGGGGAGATGGGACTGTTTGCTGAAAACGAACGCAGTGCCTTAGTAATTGCCAAAGAGCAATGTGATGTAGCAGAAATTCAATACTCCAAGTTTCGTGAGTTGGTGCAAACCGATCCTGATATCTTAATGCATATGGCAGGCCAGCTTGCCAAACGCTTACGCGATACAAGTCAAAAAGTGATTGATCTTGCATACTTAGATGTAACGGGTCGCGTAGCCCATACATTACTTGATTTAGCCAAACAACCTGATGCGATGACGCATCCTGAAGGCATGCAAATTCGCATTACCCGTCAGGAAATAGCAAAGATTGTTGGCTGCTCACGCGAAATGGCAGGCCGAGTACTAAAAGAGCTACAGCAACAAGGATTAATCTCGGCACATGGCAAGACAATCGTCGTATACGGTACTCGTTAACCCATAGCCTTATTGCGAATTAATCGCATCATATACTGGTTGAGCTTCTAGCGAGATCAAAACACTTCTACTTTCGTAAACACCATGCTGAAATAGTCAGATTATTCAGCATTTCTTACCTTATCCTTTACTTGCCCCAACTATTGCCTGGTCCAAGATAAATAATGTGGCCACATCAATTGAACCAAATAATGTTATAGTATAACATTGCTTAATGTGGCAAAGACACCAACATAGTCAGTGCATCAAAGAAGCACTCAGCAAGGCGGAACAGGTCTGTATCGACCATCAATGTCGTCTCACACCTATTCGCAAAAAAGTTTTAGAGTTAATTTGGAAAAGCCACAAACCTATCAAAGCTTATGACTTGCTAGCACAGCTAAGCTCAGAAGATTTTATTGAAAAACCTCCAACAGTATATCGAGCCCTTGAGTTTTTAATCGAAAATAACTTGATACATCGCATTGAAAGTCAGAATGCTTATATTGGATGCAACCATGATCACGAGAACCTAGATAGCAAATTTCTAATTTGTGAACAATGCAATCAGGTAGAAGAACTAAGTGAACCCAAAATAAATAAAACATTAAGTGAAGTGAGCAAAAAACAAGGATTCACACCTAACATGGTAAACATAGAAGTCCATGGCACTTGCTCTCAGTGCGCTCAAAATTAATTAATAATAAAAATATAACGAACAATCAATGCAACACGAAATCTTTGATCGCTTCGCGATCGCATTATCCAGCATTTGTGCTATTCATTGCATCGTATTACCCATTGCAGCGAGTGTTACCCCACTATTAATGTCGACTGTCGATCATGGTAATGCTGCACATGAATTTTGGTTTCACCAATTCATTCTGATTTTCGTTATACCAATAAGTATTATTGCCTTAGCCATAGGATACCGTTGCCATAGAAAACGCTTACCTATCATACTGGGTGGTATAGGCTTAACAATTTTAATCATCGTAGCGGTCTTTGCCGAACAACTCATCACACAACAAATACTGTCTCACACTGGTGAAACCGTCTTAACGGTTATCGGTGGCATCATTCACGCATCAGGACATGTCACAAATGTTCTTACCACAAGAGCATCTCATGCCACTGCTTGCTCAACAGCACACTAACCATTCTCTACTGAAGTAAATCTTCATCGATCGGGTGATATACGCTCGCTGATTCAATTAACGTTTTCGCAGTTAATCCAGGCACACCATATACTTTTGCAACTACATCGTAATCAGTTTTAATTTTCTCTAGCAATAAATCAAAATCACCATCACCAGATAACAACACTACAACATCTACCTCTTTGGCTTGTTCCATTACATCAATCGTAATGCCCACATCCCAATCACCTTTTGCAGAACCATCACTACGTTGAATATATGGTTTAAGCTTTACTTGAAATCCAATATGTTCCAATGCTTTTTGAAATTTGTGCTGCTTATCGTCGCCTTTTTGAGTGGCATAAGCATTGGCAATAACAATTTTACCATCAGCACTCAGTAACTTCCAAAGCTCTCGATAATTGAATTGACGTTGATAAGCGTCACGAGTGGTGTAATAAATATTTTGTACATCTGCATAGATTGCGATGGTTTTCATTTTGTTATCTTCATATTTTAAAAGTAAGGCTAATTGCCATCACTATAGTAACCCTATAGAGTGTACATACTATTTATCTTATTTCGGACCGCCTGCTGGGCGGCGTATCTCCTGAATTTTTATCATTCAAAAATTCATCTCTTACGCTACTTTTCAGACTAACCCATAAAAAGGGTATCTACATACGGCATATCACGTGCCACCACTTATTTAATTTCGGGGCTCAATTCGCTCTGAGGAAGGAGCATTACACATGGAAGAACTAGAACACGTACTATATAACCCTACATACGTCATTATTGGCATCGTTATCGTTTATATTCTGTGGAGTAATTTTTCTAGCAAAAACAAGTAAACAGAAAACCAAGAAATAAGCTGCATAAATATTGATGCGGCTTGTTTCTTACATAAAATTATTACTTTTCTTCACAACATATCGAGCAAAAACTGTACTTTAAGTGATACTTTCAAACTTAAAGTGCTCTTATCTTACGTCCGCTTTCGGCCAATAGTGAGCACATGGACGTGCTAATAAGAGTCGCATCTTGGATGATGCTTTCAATTTAAAGATTTTGCGCTATATGTCCGCTTTCGGCCAATAGCGGTCATTCCTTAAAATCAGTTTCAGTTAAATCTTCCCCACAATGAGGACAACTGAATGGAATATATATCAACCAGAAGAGCCAAGGCGGACCTAATCCTGAATCATTAATTTCTTTACTACAAGATGGACAGCTTAGAGTATTGATATAAACAAAATGAGCCAACAGTAGTATCGGTATTACAACAATACTGATAACCATATTGCCAATCAAAAGTATAAAAATTGTTGCTAAAACTAGGAGTCCTAATGCAATAAACATCTTAGTTACACTTGGTACTATTGTTTTCATACACTATAAACACACAACAATTCTTTATGTCCGCTTTGGGTCGTAAGCAGACATATAGAAACGATTTCATATGCCCGCATCATCCCTGATGCGTTTAATTTGCATATCCCGTACTCATGCGTTTACTCAAAGCGGGAATCCACTTTTAACTTTACTACTAAGACAAATCTTCTACTTTCGCTTTAGGGGCATTCGTTTTAAC
>CALAJL010000050.1 GCA_937922735.1 uncultured Gammaproteobacteria bacterium
ATTCTTAAATCAACATTTGGTTTTCAGGAATTTCGTCCCTCACAAGAAAAAATAATTGATGAGCTATTGCAAGGCCAGGATTGTCTGGTATTGATGCCTACAGGTGGTGGTAAGTCACTTTGTTATCAAATACCAGCATTAGTGCGTGAAGGTACGGGTATTATTGTGTCTCCTCTGATTGCTTTAATGCAAGATCAAGTTGATGCACTTAAACAGCTTGGTGTAAAAGCGGCATTTTTAAACTCTAGCCTTGAGTATCAAGAGGCATCCGCAGTTGAGCAAGAATTGGTCAAGGGTAATTTGGATATTCTCTATGTGGCGCCAGAGCGCTTATTGACCGAGCGAATGATGAGACTATTGGATAATGCTAGGTTATCTTTATTTGCCATAGATGAAGCACATTGTGTATCACAGTGGGGGCATGATTTTCGTCCTGAGTATCAACGCCTGAAATCAATTCATACACGTTATCCAGATGTACCTAGAATTGCTTTAACCGCTACGGCCGATCAACGTACACGTGAAGAAATCATTTCACAACTACAACTAGAGCAAGCCAACGTTTTTATAGATAGCTTTGATCGAGCCAATATTCATTACGCTATCAATGATGGTGCAAACTCAAAACAACGTTTGTGGACCTTTCTTTCACAAAATCATCCGACTGATGCAGGTATTGTCTATTGTTTATCACGTAAGAAAGTGGATGCCGTTGCAGAATGGCTGAGCGACCAAGGTTGGGTAGCATTGCCCTACAACGCAGGTTTATCTGCTGAAGTGCGTCAAAAAAATCAACGTCGATTTTTACGTGAAGAAGGTGTGATTATTGTGGCTACTATTGCTTTTGGTATGGGTATTGATAAGCCGGATGTACGTTTTGTTGCACATTTAAATTTACCGAAGAGTATCGAGGCATATTACCAAGAAACGGGACGTGCAGGCAGAGATGGTTTACCCGCGAATGCTTGGATGGCTTTTGGTTTGCAAGATGTCATTACCTTGCGACAATTCAGTCAGAATTCAAATGCTAACGAAACTCATAAACGAGTAGAACATCATAAATTAGAAGCAATGCTAGGTTTATGTGAACTTGTGAGTTGCCGTCGACATGCTTTATTAGAATATTTTGATGAAGAAACTAAAGATACATGTGGTAATTGTGATAATTGTTTGCGACCTCCTAAGAAGTGGGATGCTACTCAAGCCGCTCAAATGGCTTTATCTTGTGTGTATCGAACCGAGCAACGTTTCGGTGTGAATTATATAGTCGATATTTTGCTTGGTAAAAAAGACGACCGAATCCAACGTAATGGGCATCACCAACTCAGTACGTTCGGTATAGGCAAAGAATTTTCTACTGCGGAATGGCGGGTGATGATGCGACAATTGATTGCATTGGGGTTTCTAGAGATTGATATTGAACGACATGGCGCGTTACGTTTAACTGAAAAATGTAGACCAGTATTGCGTGGCGAGCAAACGTTGCAACTACGTAAAATAGAGAAGCAAGAAAAACAAACTTCAATTAACAAAAAAGATAAACGGGCGATACGACCACAAGATGAAACATTATGGGAAGCCTTACGTTCGCTCAGATTGTCACTGGCTGAGAAAGCAGGCGTGCCACCATATGTGATATTCCACGATGCTACGTTACAAGAAATGTTAAAAGAACGCCCACTTACCTTAGATTCAATGAGTAATATTACGGGAGTGGGAGAGCAGAAATTAGTGCGCTTTGGGAAGCAATTCATTAACGAAATTAAAAAACATCCATTAACAGAATTATTAGATAACACACTATCTAAAACTATCAATGAAACATTAATGCTCTATCAACAAGGTAAATCAATTGAACAGATCACTAAGGAACGAGAATTAACCAGTACGACGGTATATACCCATCTATCATCTGCAATTGAAATGGGATTGTTAGATGTTAAAGAAGTTCTTGGTTTGGATGAGCAAAAATATGATGAAATTGTACTGGCCATTGAATCTTTCGGAGATGATGAAGAAAGACGGCTAAAACCTGTGTTTGAAGCGTTGGGTGGTGCGTATGACTATGGTTTCTTACGTTGTGTACAAGCCTCGATATAATCATTATTTCGAATGGCTTAACACCATGTTTTTGAAATGAGAGTTTTAAAACTCGGACCGATTCTGGCTAAATATGATTTTGCTTAGAGAGGTAAAGCATTTGCTGGCGCAACCAAAATAAGAGCAACAAGTACTACTCCCATCAGGGTAAATAATTTACTAAATAAAATGACATCCTTAAGGCTAATTTCGCATACTTCATCGTCTTCCATAACGAACTCCAGTGGTAACTGACTAATTTATAGAGAGTTGCAGCATATAGAAAAAGCAATCAATGTAAATCCCGTCATTAGATAAGTGTGAAGTTACTCACATACAGGTGGAATAATAGATTAAATATTAATCAGCTAATGAATGGTTGGTGTATGTTTTAGACATACCATAAGGGTAGGGTCGCGATAGAATCTCAAACAACAGGATAGTAATGAACGCTAACGACCCTAAGCAGAATTTTTAATTTTTGATATGGCCTACATCGAATTAGCTTATTTGCACTTAGCAACAATCATTCCTGCATTTCTAATAGGAACCTGCCTACTTGCTACTAAAAAAGGCACACCACTGCATAAAGTATTCGGGCGCGTGTATATGGTATTAATGTGAGTTACAGTAGTTATTACCCTATTTATGCCTGCTGTAGTTGACATAAAATTTTTACATCACTTTGGGTTTATTCATTTATTTAGCTTGTTAGTACTTTATTCTGTGCCATCGGCTTATTACGCTATTAGACGTGGAAATGTAAGAGCACATAAAAGTAATATGGTGGGAGTATATGTTGGGGGTATTCTTATTGCTGGTTCGTTTGCATTCATGCCTGGGCGAATGTTGCATAATTGGTTATTTTTATAAATATCGATCTATATCTTTGGTTGTTTGACAATTTATAATTTAGTGACTGCTTACGACCCGAAGTGGACATCAGACCAATAAATTAACAAATGCCATTTACATATGAATTTAAATTAGGTGAATCAGTTAAGCCTGATGAAAAAATTGTTTTCCAATCATGGATTAAAGATGCATGGGGTGAGTATCATTCAGAAAGTGTACCTCTCGCAGTGCTGCACGGTGCTGAAGGTGCTGGGAAAATCTATACAAATGCCCCATGCGAATTGCTAGAACATGCTCTACTTAAAAAGGGAGATGAAATTAACTTCGAAACAATTTTAGGTAAAGCTGCTGATGATGAGTCAATTCCTTATGGAAAACCTCATGCATTGTTTGTATACGAGAGATAGAAAATGACCGCTATTGGCCGAAAGCGGTCGTTTCGAAATCTTTAACGTTAATATGTTACAACATCCATGTTGTAACTCTTATTCGCCCATCCCTAGGCTCAACCGATCGCCATTCTTTTGATAGGTTGAACGGATGGCTCACTACTGAGTTCTTTTTTGGGTGGTTCGAAATCTGTCAGTTTTATTCCCGTTACTGCATCTTTATACTCATCAAGTGTTGGGAAGCGGCCGAGTATGGTAGAAAGCACTACAAGTGGAGTAGAGGCCAACAGTGATTCGCCTTTTTTGTCTTTAGCATCACCCACGACACGACCTTGGAATAGACGTGTTGAGGTAGCAAGAACGGTATCACCCGGCTCTGCTTTTTCCTGATTACCCATACATAAGTTGCAGCCGGGGCGTTCTAGGTATAAAACATTATCGTAACTGGTACGTGCGTCAGCTTTAGGGTCGTTGTCGTCAAAAACAAAGCCAGAATGTTTTTGCAAAATTTCCCAATCACCTTCGGCTTTAAGTTCATCAACAATATTGTACGTTGGTGGAGCAACCACAAGTGGCGCATTGTATTCTACCTTGCCTTGTTGCTTTTCTATATTACGTAACATTTGCGCGATGATTTGCATATCGCCTTTATGAATCATACAAGAACCGACAAAACCTAAGTCTACTGGTTTGTCTTTATAGTATGAGAGTGGGCGAATAACATCATGCGTATACCGTTTAGAGATATCGTCGTTTTCTATATCAGGATCGGCGATCATCGGCTCGTCAATTTTATCCAGGTCGATGACTACTTCTGCATAGTACTTGGCATTATTGTCAGGCTTTAATGTAGGTTGTTCACCCGACTTGATGCCCTCGATACGATCGTTGGCTAGTTTAATTAAACCTGCAAGCGTTCCTGCTGGGTTTTCCATGCCTTTGTCGATCATCACTTGAATGCGACTCTTAGCAATTTCTAATGACTCAATTAATGTTTCGTCTTCGGAAATGCAAATGGAAGCTTTGGCTTTCATCTCGGCGGTCCAATCGGTAAACGTGAAAGCCTGGTCAGCTAACAAAGTGCCGATATGCACCTCAATCACACGACTTTGGAAAACATTTTCGCCATTAAATTCTTCAAGCATTTGCAATTGCGTTGCATGGACGATATCGCGAAAGTCCATGTAACTTTTCATTTCACCTTTGAAAGTGACTTTAAC
>CALAJL010000051.1 GCA_937922735.1 uncultured Gammaproteobacteria bacterium
GCGGCAAATACACTAGGCAATTACCGTCTCCCCAATACAACCATGTATGTAACGTTAGAGCCTTGCACAATGTGCGCAGGAGCAGTTTTACATGCGCGAATAAAACGCTTGGTATTTGGAGCCTATGACTCTAAAACCGGTGCAGCGGGTTCAATGTTTGATGTGCTAAGTGATACACGACATAATCACTCAGTAGAGGTGCAGGGCGGTATATTAGAAAAGCCAAGTGTAGAGATGTTGCAAAAGTTCTTTCGTCAACGTAGATAGACTAAGTGGTTTAGTTTTGAGCAACCATTTTATAGAGTTCGCCTTTGTTCTCAAGCCATACGAGCAGATCAAAATAATTTCGTATGTTTTGAACGTAAACAACAGGTTCTTTGCCTCGCGCATATCCATGGCGCGTTTTTTCGTACCATTTTTTATTACTTAGCAAGGGTAAATATTTTCTTACATCCATCCAGAGGTCAGGATTGTCACCCGCATTCTGTGTGAGGATACGGGCATCTTCCAAATGACCAAAGCCGACGTTGTAGGAGGCTAGTGCCATCCATGTGCGATCAGGTTCGGCTATTCGCGCAGGAATTTTATCATGCATCGATAAAAAGTATTTTGTTCCACCGTTAACACTTTTGTGAGGATCCACTCGGTTACTTATATTAAGATCGCTTGCGGTATCGCGAGTTAACATCATTAAGCCTTTAACACCGGTTGGTGAAACGGCTTTAGAATTCCATAAAGATTCTTGATAACTCACTGCAGCAATGAAACGCCAATCTTGGTCATATTCTATTGCAGCCTCTTTGAATAAATTTTCATATTTTGGTAATCGTTCACGTACATGTTTTAGAAATGTATGGCTATCAATAGGAGTGATATCGTTTACATGGCCAAAATATTTTTCCCTTAAATGGGTAAGTGTTCCATCACTTTCTATCACAGCAAAAAATTTATTAACGGCTTTTTGCAGAGACTTGTCTTCTGATTTTTTTAAAGCCCAGGCAAGTGGCTGTTCAGGTCCAAGGTTAAAGCCAACTCTAATGTTAGGGTAATATCGGCGTGTTACCGCTAGCTCGTTTGAATCTGCTATGGTGTAATCAATTAAGTTGTCTGAAGTTAAAAGCATTAGTTCTTCAGAGGTTAGGTCTGGATATTCTTTCCACTCTAAATCTGGAAAAAATTCTTTGTGATCCAATAACATTTGAGCATGAGAGCTACCTTTGACGACGGCTATACGCTTGCCATATAAATCGGTTATAGATTTGGGTGCCTTCTGGCCGGTTTTATAGGCAAATTGTGGGATTACCTTGGTATATTCTGGACCAAAATTTACATAGGCTTCGCGTTGCTTGGTGTGGGTTATGCCTGCGGCACCAATATGCGCTTCACCATTCACTACGCTTGGTAATATTTGGTGAAATTCGTTTTTCACAACGATGTCTAGTTCAACACCCAAGTACGTTGCAAATTGTTTTGCAAGTTCATACTCAAAACCGGTTGGACCATTCGGGCCAATGTAATATGTAGTCGGACTGTTGCGCGTAATAATGGTTAATTTATTATTACTTTTAATCTCATGTAATAAAGATGAAGAATAATTTTTGTTTACAATAACAAGTGTAGCCGCCATAAAAAAGGCAAGTATTATTATTATAAATTTTAGAAATGAAGATTTCATGAGAGATAATTAATTGAATACTTTGATTAGGCTGTGTTTCTCTAATAAGAGTTCAAATTTACATTAATCTAAAGTAAGACAGCGAGCTGTAATACCAGATCTAAGTGTGCACGAATTCTCAAAAAAAATGTAACAAATACCACTCAAATATTGCAATTAATTAAGTATATTTGGTTAAGTTTTCTACAGATAAAATTGATGAATTTAGAGTAGTAAATTAAGCAAAAGTGCTAAGTGACTATTCTTAAATGTTTTTATCATTCAATTATTAAGTAAGTGATAGAACCGTTGATTTAACTATGCAATTTGAAATAGGTGTTTCTATTTCTGAATAGTAACTTGTGTGATCGTTGTAAAATACCTTCGATATTCGTTGATCTGTACAAGTGGAAATCGGTGTAATGCTGTATTTTTTTGCAGTATTATTTTTTAAATAAATTATCGGGAAACATAAATTATATTTCTAATAATTATTAATTTGAAAGCGGCTTGTAAAATAAAATTGATTGCAATTTATTAAGATATGAATCAGTTGTATAACGTTTATAAAAATCATGTTGTATGCACATTTAGAAAATTTGGTGTCATGAGATATCTTGTTAAATTGGTAATTGAATTTACCATTTACATATTTGTTTTCATCAAGTACGAGTGTGTAAACAACTAATGCAATTACTAGCTTTTGGGGCGAGTGATTTTTAAAAAATATTTTGAGCGAATGACTAATGTTTATAAGGGGGGTGGTTGAATAGGCAATTGTTTGGCTCTTTAAATTCTCGATGAATCATTTAGTTACGAAACCACATGAAAAATAGTAAATAAATGCATGTTAAACACACGTAAAGTGTTGTATTTTCCTATATAACACCTATAAATAAATATGAATACATTGTTAATAGTTGTTAATACAAACTATTACAAGACACATTCAATTACTAAATCAGGTACATTAATTACACGTATATAAAATACGTGTAATTAATGTGATCATTTTATACAGGTTGAGTAGAGAGATGGCTGCAAACAGGAATGATGCTGGGATAACTGCGTTGGCGGATGCTGATTCAGATAAAACCAAATCATTAAAATTGGGTGATGATGGCGTTTTAGGCCTGCCCACCGCAAATGATTCTCAAGTTTTTAATCAGTCAAAGAATGAAGCGAACCAAGACTATGAAGTTGGTGATCTACTGGTATCTTATTTAGCGTACATCGGTGTTGAGTATGTGTTTGGCATACCTGGTGGATCAATAGAACCTTTATATAATGCATTGTCACGCAGTGAAAAAAATGGTGGTCCACGTGCCGTCGTTGCCCGGCATGAAACGAGTGCAGCATTTATGGCTGATGGGTATGCGCGAAATAGTGGTAACTTAGGTGTTTGTTGCGCAACAGCGGGTCCAGGTGCAACCAATTTAGTGACAGGTGTAGCTTCTGCGTATGATAATCATTCCCCGCTATTGGTCATCACCGCGCAAACTTCGCTAGAAAATTTTGGTCGTAATGCGGCACAAGAATCGGGAGATACTGGAATTAATACCGTTGCAATGTTTGAGCCTTGCACGCATTACAACACCCTGGTTTCTCATGTAAATCAATTTGAGCAGAAATTAGCATCTGCAATCATGACTGCATTTCGCTCGCCCAAAGGTCCGGCACATTTAAGTATTCCTCTAGATGTATTTAGAGCAGCGAGTCCGGTCAAGTATCCAACCAATGATCTCGCTAATTTACTTTGGGCGCCGCAGCCTGTTGATAACGACAGTGTAGAAATTCTTGCAAAAGAACTTTCATCTTCCAAGAAAATAGTTTTCATAATAGGAGAAGGTTGTTTGCAAGGAATTGGGTCAATCCTAAATGTTGCAATGAGAGTGAATGCTAAAGTAGTTGCCACCCCTCATGCCAAAGGGTTGGTAAGCCCATATCATCCACTTTTTTGCGGTGTATTAGGTTTTGCGGGTCATGAAACTGCGGTCGAAGCCATTGATGATGAAGTGGATACTATTGTTGCGATAGGTACCACGTTAAGCGAAACAGCAAGTAATACATTGGATCATAAAGTGTTAAACCAAAGATTAATTCATGTTGATTCGAGTGAAGCAAATCTAATGCACTCCCCCATGGCGCGTTTGCATGTAAGAGGTGATATCGCAAAAGTGTTTGAAGAAGTTGAGAAGAGTTTTGATATTAATAAAATTGCAAATTCCAGTGATAGGTCTCCTAATAAAAGTCAAATAAATGATATTAATGAATCAGCGTTAAAGCATTCATTTAAAGTGTTGGAAGAAAAAAAATGCACTGATAAAAGTACACCTATCAAACCACAAGCATTAATGACTATGCTTCCTAAAGTATTTCCTCCCGTAACAAAATATTTATGTGATTCAGGTAATAGCATGGTGTGGTCCATACATTACTTGCACCCATATGACAGGCGAGTAGCCGGCAATCGAGATGAACATGGTGGATTGTTTTGGACCTGTTTAGAATTCGGTTCGATGGGTTGGGCAATCGGCTCTTCTATAGGCACTTCGCTAGCAAACAAAAACCGACCAGTAGTCTGTCTTACAGGTGACGGTTCCATGTTGATGTATGGGGGTGATGTAACCACAGCGCTGCAAGAAAAGTTACCCGTGTTTTTTATTATTCTTAATGATTCAGAATACGGCATGGTGAAGCATGGGCAAAATTTAGGAGGCGGTGAGCCTGTAGGGTTTGAGTTACCAAAAATCGATTTTGTTAAATATGCTGAATCAATGGGCATAACCGGTATTTTGATTCAATCTATTGAAGATATAGAAAAATTAAATGTGAAAGAGTTAATGGCTAATGGACCAGTTATACTGGATGTCCGCATTGATAAAGATGAAGTGCCTCCCATGGCAAGTAGATTAAAAGCACTGGGTACACTTAAGCAATAACATATAAAATAATAATAGCTGCTGCTTACAATCATGGCTCGGTGTCTTGAGCTTGAAAATACATGTATTGAAAATATTAAAATTCTACAACCAAACATGACTGATTATGTCATCAGAAGAAAAAAAACAAGAAGTCATCCACACAAAAATCTGGAGAGAAGAACCTGAGCCAGATAATCCTTTTGCAGCACAAAAGTGTTTTTGTGCAGGATATGATGTTTATGGTGATTTGTTAGGAAAAGTAAGTTGGATTGAATATTTATACCTGCTTTTCAAATTAGAAAAACCCACCAAAGAACAAGCTCAGTTGCTTGAATCTATTGCCGTTGCAATTGCAAATCCAGGTATTCGTGATCACAGCGTTCGAGCGGCAATGAATG
>CALAJL010000052.1 GCA_937922735.1 uncultured Gammaproteobacteria bacterium
GAATAGTTTTCAATACCGTTGCAATACCCTATTTCTTGAATCATTTCTAAATCAAAACGCGTGCGTTGATCTAGACGCTGTTCTTCAACTAAAAGATTTTTTTCTTTTAGTTCCTTTAAACGATCCTTTAATTCATCTTTAATTTGATCAACCGCGTTGAGTAAAATTTCGCGCGGTGTTACATAGTGTGTTTTGGGATAAATAGTTAATCGCGGAACTTTACGAATCAACTCACCTGTTAATGGATCGAAGTAACTGAGGTTTTCAATTTCTTCATCGAACAATTCAACGCGTATCGCTTCACGCTCCGATTCTGCAGGATGCACATCAATCACATCTCCATGCACACGAAACGTACCGCGGCGTAGCTCTACATCATTTCGGGTGTACTGTAGTTCAGCAAGTTTTTGTAATAATTTGCGTTGATCGATGCGATCACCCCGATCCAGATGCATCACCATGCCCAAATATGCTTTTGGGTCACCCAAACCATAGATCGCCGATACGGTAGCTACAATGATCGTATCGGGCCTTTCGAATAAGGCCTTTGTCGCTGACAGGCGCATTTGTTCGATATGGTCATTAACTGACGCATCTTTCTCTATAAACGTATCACTGGATGGTACATACGCTTCAGGCTGGTAATAATCATAATAAGAGACAAAATATTCCACAGCATTCTTAGGGAAGAATTCGCTCATCTCTCCATACAATTGCGCGGCCAATGTTTTATTGGGTGCAAGTATGATGGTCGGTCGTTGCACCTCTTGAATCACATTTGCAATTGTAAAAGTCTTACCCGAGCCCGTAACACCCAACAAGGTTTGATGCGCTAAGCCATCTCTAAGACCCTCTACTAGCGAGGCGATAGCTGTAGGTTGATCTCCTGCAGGATCGAACTTCGTATTTAATTGAAAATGGCTTTTCATAGCTGTGATTTGGTTTTAAACACTTTATTATCTTATCTTTTGGCTTATCTCTTTTAGAAAGTTCACGTATCATGTCTGGCCGCTGTAAAGTGGCTTACCATACAACTCACTTTGACAATCTAATACTCAAGGGAACACTTGTGACCAGTCCATTAGCTAATCGCGTATCTCGCATCCAGCCATCTGTCACTTTAGCCATAACGGCTAGGGCAAATCAAATTCGTGCTGATGGTGGAGACATTTTGAACCTTGCCGCCGGTGAGCCTGACTTTGATACGCCAGAGCATATCAAAGCAGCTGCAATTCAGGCTATGCAAGATGGCAAAACTAAGTACACGCCCGTTCCTGGAACCATATCTTTAAAAAATGCTGTAATTGATAAATTTGATCGCGAAAACAATCTGAGCTACGAAGCCAACGAAGTGATGGTATCAAATGGTGGCAAACAAATATTTTATAACGTGTGCCAGGCTATTTTAAACGATGGCGACGAAGTACTCATTCCCGCACCGTACTGGGTATCTTACCCAGACATGGCCTTATTAGCGGGTGGTGAGCCAGTAATAATCCCAAGTGATGATGCAAACCGTTGCAAAATTACTGCTAGCGATTTAGAAAAACATATCACACCAAAATCAAAGTTGTTTGTAATTAATAGTCCATCAAATCCTTCTGGAATTGCCTATACAAAAGAAGAATTGGCGGAGCTTGGGAAAGTATTAGAAAAACACAAAAACATTGTTGTGGTTACTGATGACATTTATGAACACATTATGTTTGGGGAACAAAAATTTACCAACATATTAAATACCACGCCTTCACTGAAAGATCGCACCATAATTCTAAATGGCGTTTCCAAAGTGTACTCGATGACGGGTTGGCGAATTGGTTTTGCTGCTGGCCCTGCAAGTATCATTAAAGCTATGACAAACATTCAGTCTCAAAGCACTTCAAATCCAAGCTCTATCTCGCAAGCTGCTGCAGAAGCCGCTCTGACTGGTGATCAAAGCTGTGTAGCTACCATGTGCAATGCATTTGAAGAACGTCATGCATACATTATTAAGGCATTAAATGAAATTAATGGAATAGACTGCATGCATTGCGATGGAACATTTTACTGCTTCCCGAACATACAAGGACTCATCGATAGAACAGAAGGCGTTACTGATGATATAGAATTTGCAGAGCACTTACTTGTGAAATCTGGGATCGCAGGTGTACCAGGCACAGCATTTGGATCACCAGGACATATACGCTTTTCTTATGCCACAAGCATGGAAGTGTTAGAACAAGCTATGGGACGCCTGAAAGAGTTGTAATGTAGCTTAACCTTGCTTAGCAGATTAACGCAGAATTCATCCATCGAACCAAACTATTCAAGCCAAGCCTATTAGACCTGACTTGCATCTATTCGATTCAATGTATATTCAGAATATGTTTCTTAGGCTTGGTTGGCAAATTTTGCTGCTGAAGCACCACTAAGATGCTGTGGTAATACTTCTCGCTGAACATGTTGTTTAAAACGCTGAACATCAAGACTATCCGAGATACGGAGCATCTTATATAACCCCTCTTCAGACAAAATCATCATATCTATCCACGGATTTTTAGGATTTTCCGGAGTATCAATTCGAAACTTACGTTTTTGATCATCACTTAAATTTCGTGTTGCAACGGTGACATTAGGCTTACCAGTTCGCTTATTGATCGCTAAACCCAAGCACCTGCAAATATCTGCTGCAACAAACCATGGCTCACCGGTCTCTTCCTTGACGATCCGAATCTGATGGCCACTATATTCAAATAGCGTTACGTTACTCACTTTGTGTCACTCCTTGTCTTCACACAATATTCATTCGCGACAGATGTCGCTGTACTGGGAATATTTATAGAACGATCAAAGACCTACAGACGATGATTGCCGCTTATTGGTACTATCAGCCAGATGACCTGAATGACAAATTAAGCCCTAAAAACCCAAAGGCATAATCGACCGACCAATGAAATTTGATATATATTGGATTTGACACGCTTTAAGAACGCAAAGAGGCAATTTAAAAACCATTACAGCTATAGACACGACTAAAAATAAAAACTTGGTAGCTGATAACACCTTTTGAGAAAACAAATTAGGAATACCACCGAATCTATGTTGACCAACATGAAGCGGATCGCTATCCTCTCACGCTTCCATTATTCCCTGGTAGCTCAGTTGGTAGAGCGGGTGACTGTTAATCACTAGGTCGGCGGTTCGAGCCCGTCCCAGGGAGCCATTAAATCAAACTATTACGAAGCGCCACTCTAGATTGCATTGCTGTAAATATTATATGCAAAATCAGTATTTCCATACTTTCAAAATTACTTACCTATCAAACTGAAAGTTAACAATTTAATCTTTTCATCACCCAAGATAGCTAGATGAAATTTCTATTTTTTTCCATTTAAACTAGAGATGTAACTAGTAAATCTCTGTCCCACATTCGGGTGCTTCATTGCTAGTTCTACAGTTGCCTCTAGGTAACCTAACTTACTACCACAATCATAACGCTTGCCCTTAAACTTATACGCCAACAATTTTTCAGATTTCGCTTGAGTAGCTAATGCGTCGGTAAGTTGAATTTCACCACCCGCGCCCTCACCCGTATGCTCAAGAATATTAAATATAGATGACTCTAATATATAGCGACCGACTACTGCGACGTTTGATGGAGCATCTTTAGGATCAGGCTTTTCAACAAATGTGCTTACATCCCACAATTCATCACTTACTTGCTTCCCATCAATTACACCATAACTTTTAACTTCATCTTTTTTTACTTGCTGAACGCCCACAACACCACATTGCTCATTCTCATACATGCCTACCATTTGAGAAAGACAACCTGTCGATCCATCATCAATAAGATCATCTGCAAGTATTACCGCAAAAGGCTCATCACCAACAACTGGTTTTGCACATAACACTGCATGACCCAACCCCAAAGGTTCAGATTGACGTATGTAAATACAATTAACATAACTCGGCAAAATGTTTTGCACTATTTCAAGCATAGTCTCTTTACCATCTGCTTGAAGTTCTGACTCTAGCTCATATGCCTTATCGAAATGATCCTCAATGGAACGCTTATGTCTACCAGTAATAAAAATAAGTGTATCAATTCCAGC
>CALAJL010000053.1 GCA_937922735.1 uncultured Gammaproteobacteria bacterium
GCCATCAACACCTTACAACAACATGATATGAAGAATATAATTGAATCTGCGATTAAGAATGCAGCAAAAAGATCACAGCAGCTTTCAAAACCAAACAAGTAACAAATAAAATAAAAGAGCACATATAAAATGACGCCAATAAGTAACGTTTTAGATTTTTTAATTCATGTTTTATTTACTTCGTATATATACGCAGTCATCATCCGTATGCTGTTAGGAATAACACGTGCCGACTTTTACAATCCGTTTTCTCAATTTATTTTAACCATCACCAATCCTGTTCTAACACCCCTTAGAAAATTGATCCCGAGTGTAGGCAACATAGATACCTCTGCTATAGCATTAATTCTAGTGCTTAAGTTTATTGAACTCGCGACCCGTAGCTTCTTAGTTGGCAAACAAGTACTACTTAGCTCGCTTATCCTTCCTTCAGTATTGGGAGTTTTAAACCAAGTGGTGAATATATTTATTTTTGCGATCATTATTTTAGTTATCATTAGTTGGGTGGCCCCCCAGGTGCATGGCCAAAGCAACCCGATAACACCAATCTTACGATCAATCACCGAGCCCTTAATACGCCCCGCACGAAAGCTAATTCCTCCTATTGGGATTTTTGATCTCTCAACTTTTGCAGTGTTACTCGGCTTATACTGCATAAAAATCATCCTGCATTCATTCTAAATGGATTGCGTGCGCAACACGCACTCATTACACTCCATGCCCAATATGCAGACTTTAATAATTTAAACGTGCCAGAAACCTTTGCGGCGGATTCAGTTGGTCTCGTTGAGACACAATACTTAACGGTAAACAAACCGTTACAGCTTGATTGTGGCCGATCATTACCAGCGTTCACACTTGCCTATGAAACCTATGGAACACTCAATGCTGACAGAAGCAATGCGGTTTTAATTTGTCACGCACTTTCTGGAGACCAGCATGTTGCAGGTTACAATAGTGTAGATGATCGTAAGCCGGGCTGGTGGGATAATTGCATTGGACCAGGCAAACCCTTCGATACCAATCGATTTTTCATTGTTTGCCCAAACAATTTAGGCGGCTGCAAAGGCAGTAGCGGTCCTAGTACTAACAATCCTGAAACAGGCAAACCCTATGGTCCAGACTTCCCATTACTCACAGTCCATGACTGGGTTATCAGTCAAAGTTATCTTGCTGACGAGTTAGGCATACAGCAGTGGGCAGCTATAATCGGAGGTAGTCTCGGTGGCATGCAAGTCATGCAATGGGCAATTGATTTTCCTGATCGCTTGCGCCATGCCTTAGTCATTGCTGCAACGCCAAAACTAACAGCTCAAAATATCGCTTTCAACGAAGTCGCGCGCCAATCCATCTTCTCTGACCCTGACTTTCATGCAGGTCGATTTTATGAACACGATACAATCCCACGACAAGGCTTAATGTTGGCACGCATGCTTGGGCACATCACATACTTATCCGATGATGCCATGCGTGAAAAATTCGGTCGTGATTTACGTGAAGGCAAACTTAGTTTTGGTTTTGATGTTGAATTTCAAGTTGAAAGTTATTTACGCTACCAAGGCAAATCATTTGTAGATCGATTTGATGCTAATACCTATCTACTAATGACAAAAGTTCTAGATTATTTCGATCCGGCTTTACAATTTGAAAATAAATTACATAAAGCATTTGAAAAAACGAATGCGAATTTCTTGGTTGTTTCTTTTACAGGCGATTGGAGATTCACCCCTGCACGCTCTCGCGAAATAGTTCGTGCTTTAGTCGCAGCTAACAAAAAAGTTAGCTATGCAGAAATTGATGCAGAACTTGGCCATGATGCATTTCTAACACCGATACCCGAATATCATGGTGTACTTAATGCATACATGGACACAATAGAGTAAAACCAAGTCCATACATATGATGCAAAATTTTCTTGATAATAAGCTACGTCCAGACTTAGAGCTAATTTGTGAATGGATAAAGCCAGATACACGCATCCTTGATTTAGGTTGTGGTGATGGTGCACTCCTTAATCATCTACATAAAACACGCAACGTGACTGGCTATGGCTTAGAAATTGATAATGAAAATATTATTAAGTGTGTGGTGAAAGGCGTACAGGTTATTCAGACGAATTTAGACGAAGGCATTACAGAATTTTTTGATGAAAACTCATTCGACTATGTAGTCATGACGCAAACGCTACAAGCAATACAGCACCCCGAAAAATTGCTGCGACAAATGATGAGGATTGGTAAAGAAGGAATTGTGACGTTCCCAAATATGGCCTTTTGGAAAAACCGAATACAGTTAGCATTGGGTGGCCATATGCCTGTTACACGTACATTACCGGACAATTGGCATGACACGCCGAATATTCATTTATGCTCTTTGCATGATTTTGAAGCATTATGCGCAGATAACAGTATAAAAATCATACAACGCGCAGCAGTAGATCATGCTCATCGCTATAGTTTGGGTAGCAAATTATTTCCAAATCTACTAGGTGAAATCGCTTTATATCGCTTTTGCAAAAACTCTGTCTAAGCAAATAGTTGAATATTATTTTTAATATACTTCTTCTTTAATAATTATTTTGACCAACCAAAAGCAAATTATGTAAAAAGTGCTAACTTCCTCGCACTTTTTTTATTATTGCTATTGTATTTATATTCATAGTGATTGATCATACCGCCGCACTTAATTAATTGTTCATTATCGATTTAGAGGAATTATGCATGGCCGCTACAAAAAGCACATCTGTAAAGAAACCACCTACAAAGTCAGAGATCCTAAATAGCATCGCTGCTGAGACTGATCTTTCTCGCAAAGAAGTTGCATCAGTGCTTGAATCTCTTGAAGGTTTAATTTCAAAAGAACTTAAGCCTCGCGGCGCGGGATATTTCAATCTACCTGGTTTACTAAAGATCAAAGTTGTCAAGAAGCCTGCTAGAAAAGCACGCAAAGGCACTAACCCGTTCACGGGCGAAGAAATGATGTTTAAAGCAAAACCAGCAAGCAAAGGTATCAAAGTACTTCCGCTTAAAGGTCTGAAAAGCATGGTTTAAATAATTAAGGGTGCTTTTTTCAAAAATTAAAGCACCCTCTATTATTTTCATATAATTTTTTCACCACACGTAACAGTGAATCTCAACACTGTCATCTCTATCTAAGACTCAGTAACTTTCAGTTTCGTTTGTATAAATACACTATGTGGTATGTACAATAGATCTGCTATTTTACGTAATTGATATTCTTCATATTTATCAAGCTTGTCATCGGCATAAGCTACACGCCATAAGTCTTCAAGTAGTAACTTTTTTTCATCCGCTGAACACCCATCATTAATTATTTTTACAAATGGGTGGATCGACACATGCTTTTCTTGTTCCTGCTTAGCCATCTCAATAAGATTTTCTACCTCTTGTGTGGAGAAATTAAATCTTTTCGTTAATGAATTAGCAATTGACTCAAGTTCTTCTTCTTGAATATTAAAGTCAGCAAGACTTACTTCAAGCAACAATGCTGCCGAGGCCAAGTGCATAATATGCGTCTCGTCAACTTCATCATTTTCTTTGCGAATTTTTTCTTGTACGAAATTTGAAATAGATTTAAACATTACTAATTATTGATACGGTAATTTTGGTAAGCGCCATTCTCGAAACTGTCAAAAAAATCTTCCGTTAAAGGATGTGTAATCGGCTCAATACTTGAGTCAATACCCAAGTGCCTTTCCGCCACATAAGTGGTCATCAACTGACCATCCACTAGTACATGATACCAAGGCTTATTTTTTGGAGGTTTAGATTTCGCAACCTTCTCAGACCATTCTTCAGAACCAGTATATTCAGCATCTACATCATAAATAACACCACGATAGTTAAACTTTTTATGCACAATAAGCTGGCC
>CALAJL010000054.1 GCA_937922735.1 uncultured Gammaproteobacteria bacterium
TAAGTGTCATTTTGCCTGTTTCATTATTCGCCCATCGTTGCGAGTAAGTCTGCTTGGTGCTCGCTTCGTAAGGGTTCAATAACTTGATCTACATTACCTTGCATCATATCGTCCAGTTTATAGAGCGTTAGGTTGATGCGATGATCTGTTACCCGACCTTGGGGAAAGTTATAGGTACGGATGCGCTCCGAACGATCACCGCTTCCAACTAGGTTGCGACGTGTTTCTGCTTGTTCGTCAAATTGTTTTTGTCGTTCCTGGTCTAATAATTTCGCACTTAGAAGTGACATGGCACGAGCTTTGTTTTTGTGTTGAGAGCGTTCATCCTGACATTCAACCACCACGCCAGTAGGCAAGTGAGTCAGGCGAATGGCAGAGTCTGTTTTGTTGACGTGTTGCCCGCCAGCACCCGATGCACGGAAAGTGTCGATGCGCAGGTCAGAGGTGTCGATTTCAATTTCACCTACTTCATCAACTTCGGGCATGACGGCGACCGTTGCAGCTGAGGTATGAACACGTCCTTGAGACTCTGTTTCAGGCACGCGTTGCACGCGATGTGCGCCCGATTCAAATTTCAAATTAGAAAATACTTGTTTGCCAATAATTTTTACAATTATTTCTTTATAGCCGCCATGATCACCTTCATTTTCATTCATGACCTCAACCTTCCAGCCTTTGTTTTCAGCAAAGCGCGTGTACATGCGATGTAAATCTCCTGCAAAAATTGCCGCTTCATCGCCCCCTGTTCCTGCTCGAATTTCTAAAAAAACATTACTTTCGTCATGAGGATCTTTGGGTAGCAATAATGTTTGTAGGTCTAGCTCAAGCTGAGCTAATGCTTTTTCAGCACTCTTTATTTCTTCTTGGGCCATGGCTTTCATTTCTTTATCAGAATCGTTTGCCATTTCTTGTGCGGTTTCTAAATCTTCTACTGCTTGCAGGTGTTCATTGAATTTAGAAACTATGGGACTTAAGTTCGCATACTCTTTAGAAAGCTTGGTGTATTCGTTTTGATTGTTAATTACATCAGGATCGGAAAGCTCAGCAGAAATTTCTTCGTGCCGTTCTTTAATGCTCTCAAGTTTTAATAGGATAGAATCTTTCATTACAAATACTCAGGTTTAAAAAAATAATTATTTTTATATATGCTCTATTACATACAGAGCATATATAGGGAGTATATTTTTTCGAGCTAATAGAATTGAGGCGTAATGAGTTCTTCAGCAGTACGCGTATAGGAAGGTAGTATAATTATGAGATGCTTATTCATCGTTAGGTATATTTAACAGGATGCGCGCCGCATCAATCAACTCATTTTTTCCTTGTTTGCCTGCAGTACGCAGCGCTTCGGTAGGTTCATGAGTGAGTTTGTTAGTGAGAGTGTGCGCGATAAATTGCAAAGTCTCTTCAGTCGATTTACCTTGCTCAAGCATTTTATGGGCCTTTTCTAATATTTCGTCGCGTTGGGTTTCAGCCTTGTTGCGATACGCACGTACTGTATTAACGATACCCTGGCCTCTTAACCATTGAGAGTACTCTAGCACTTCATGGTCAATTATAATTTCTGCTTCATCGGCTGCTTGTTGTCGAGAAGAAATATTGTGTTCAATGACATTCTGTAAGTCATCTATGGTGTATAAGTATACGTCAGAGAGCGTTGATACTTCAGGTTCAATGTCTCTTGGGACTGCAAGGTCAACCATAAAAATGGGTTTGCGTTTGCGTTGTTTGATTGCACTTTCTACCAGACCCTTTCCTAGAATAGGTAGTGGGCTTGCAGTTGCGGTCATTACAATATCAGATTGAGGTAAGGCTTCACTAATATAACTTAAGCCTACACCACGTCCTTCAACTTTGTCTGCAACACTTTGTGCGCGTTCAACGCTACGGTTTGCAACAATAATATTGTTAACACCGGCGCTTTTTAAGTGTTCCACTGCAAGCTCAATGGTTTCACCAGCGCCAATTAAAAGTGCGGTAAGATTTTCAAAATCACCAAAAATATTCTTAGATAAAGAGACTGCAGCCGAAGCTACTGATACGGGATTAGTGCCAATTTCAGTATTGGTGCGCACTTTTTTTGCAACGTTAAATGAACGTTGAAAAAGTTGATTTAGATTTCTGCCGAGTGTGTCAGCTTGTACAGCATCTTGATATGCTGATTTTAATTGCCCCAATATTTGTGGTTCGCCAAGCACCATGGAATCCAGTCCACACGCAACACGAAAAATATGTCGAACTACTGAATCATCTAAGTGGTCATAGATATATGGTTTAGTATCGTCAGTACTTAAGTTGTGAAAGCTGTTAAGCCAAGTAAGAATTTCTTGCCTTCCTTGGTCTAACTGATTTACTTCGCAATACAATTCTGTGCGGTTACAAGTAGAAATAATAGCCGCTTCATCGACTTGCGGCACGGTGATGAGTTTTTTAAGTGCATGGCCTAGGTTTTGTTCGTTTATAGCCACGCGCTCACGCACCTCAACAGGGGCTGTGGTGTGGTTAATACCTAGAGTAAGTAAGGGCATGAAATTACGAGGTTTTTGTAATGTGCAGTAGTATAAATATGATTGAGTTTAAATGATTGAATGGATTCATAAAACTGGCCTAAGTGCCCGTAAATTCTGTCAAAATGCGTATGCAATCCACAGATAACTACAGTAGTATTAGGTATAGTCTAATAGACCCCACTACGCAACACAGTATATTGAAGATCAACGTAACAATTCCACGGATTCTCTACCTACCAAGGGTGTATTTGGTAGTTATTTTGCTGGCATTTGGGCTAGTCAGCTGTTCATCGATACAGACCGGATCTGGTAGAACGACATCTTCGAATGACTCACTTCAGATTCGCAAGCCAAATCCCGAGAAATATGATGCCCAATCCGAGCTTATGTATGAAGTGCTGGTGGGTGAATTATCAGGACAATATGGCGAGGTAGATCTCGCCCTTGAACATTATGTGAAAGCTGCCCAACTTACCGACGATCCTTCGGTAGCGGAGCGTGCAACACGAATCGCAATGTTTGCTAAAAATTGGCCTGCAGGTATTCAGGCAGCAAGTCGGTGGTCTGAATTAGTGGGAGATAATTTAGAGATCAGCCAAATATTAGGTGTATTGGAATTACGTAGTGGAAATATTGAAGCTGCAGTTCCACATTTCGAAAAAATCATGTTGGCAGCAGATGACTCTCCTGCAAAAGGCTATAGTATTATCGGTGCGGTACTTTCACGGGAACCCGATTCTGAGTCGTCTCTGAAACTACTAGAAATATTAGTTAATAAGAATTTTGAAAATCCTTATGGTCATTTAACGTTGGCCAGCCTTGCGTTTCAATCGCAAGAATTTCAACGCACCATAGACGAAAGTGAATTGGCACTTGGTTTTAAACCAGATTTGATTGAAGCGCGTGCAATGCGAGCACAAGCGTTAATGAATCTTGGTGAGACCGATCAAGCACTTTCAGAAATGAAAATTATTACCAATGAGGAGCCTAGTAATCGTGAGATGCGAACTGCATATTCACGCATGCTCATTGGTGCAGAGCGATACGATGAGGCTATTCAAGAATTCGAAGTCTTGCTTATTGAAAATCCAAATGATGGTGAGCTAATTTATCGTTTAGGGTTGTTGTATTTACAGGAAGAAGAATTTGCTAAGGCTAGAGTTAAGTTTAAACGGTTGGTCGATCGTAAACAGCGTGTTGATGAAAGTCATTATTACATCGGTCGAACGGATGAAGAGCAAAAGAATTATGCTGAGGCTATCGCAGAGTTTGAAAAAGTTAAGCAAGGTGAATATTACATCGATGCGAAAGCAAGAATTGCATCAATTTATGCTGAGCGTGATGGTATAGATAAGTCACAAGATTACCTAAGAGAATTGCGCAGTGGCTTGAGTGCACCTGAGGCGATCATAGAAGTGTATTTAATTGAAGGTCAGTTGTTGCATGATGAAGAGTTATATGTCGCGGCAATGGATCTATATAGCGAAGGTTTGCAGGAATTCCCAGGTCATAGTGACTTGTTATATGCGCGCGCGTTAATGGCAGAAGAAATTGATCGAATTGACTTGTTAGAAGCAGACTTGAGGTTAATTCTTTCTGAAGATCCAGAAAATGCGTCTGCATTAAATGCTTTGGGGTATACGCTTGCGGATCACAATACACGGGTTGATGAAGCCTATGGTTACATTAAGAAAGCATTAGAGATTCGCCCTGATGATCCGGCTGTGATGGATAGCATGGGTTGGGTGCATTTTAGATTAGGAAACTATGCGGAAGCTGAAACGTATCTACGCAAAGCGTTTGGCATTTTAGAAGATGCGGAAATTGCAGGTCATCTTGTGGAATTATTATGGGCGCAGGGTAATTATGATGAAGCAAGAGAAGTCATGGATACCATGATAGAGCGCTATCCTGATGATGAATACATATTAGAGTTAAAACAAAGACTCAAATAATGAAGTCCTTCCTATTGCGAAGGTGCTTACACTTTCGTGAATTATCTAACGTTGTTGGTTTTTTTGCACTCACCTTAGTGTTGACTGCTTGTGTCACAGTCGAGAAACATCAACTACCCCCTGGTTCAGAAATAACTAAACAGGCAGCATGGGAAGTGCATCAAGCCAACATCAAAAGTCTGAATGTTTGGAAATTAAAAGGTCGAGTTGCGGGCAAATCAAATAATCAAGGTTTTCGTGCTGGAGTTCAGTGGAATCAATTGCAAACTAATTATGTGATCGATTTGCATGGGCCGCTTGGCCGAAAGGTTGCTGTGATCTCAGGTGCACCTGGAAATGTCCAGTTGAAGACCTCCAAAGGAGAAAGTTTTGAAGCGGATAATGCTGAAAACTTAATGCAAAACTTGTTTGGTTATTCACTGCCTGTGAATGGCTTGCGCTATTGGTTGTTAGGACTACCTGATCCAAACCAACCTCAAAACTCATTATTATTGGACGAGCACGGGAAGTTAATGCAACTTGATCAAGCGGGTTGGTTAATTAATTATTCTCGCTATCATGAAAGTAACCCGGTGTTGCCAGCATTGATTAAAATTTCTAATCCCACCTTGGATGCCACTATTAAGATAGATCGTTGGACATTGGGTGCAAAAGAAAATTAACCGCTTGTCTTTTAGTATTTTTTAATAATTAAACCAATCGATCTTGCTATGCAAACATGGCCCGCGCCTGCAAAGTTAAATCTATTTTTGCACATTGTTGGGCAGCGTGATGATGGTTATCATTTATTGCAAAGTGCTATTCAATTTATTGATCTTTGTGATGAGCTAACGTTTGTACCTCGTAGTGATACGAATATTATTTGCATAAACTCTAATCATAATATTTCTCAACAAGAAGATCTTTGTGCAAAAGCTGCATCGCTATTGCAAGAGTGCATGTTAGAAAAGTCGCTTGAGAAACAAGGCATTGAGATTCATATAAACAAGAAAATACCTATTGGTGCAGGTTTGGGCGGTGGTAGTTCAGATGCAGCGACTACATTGTTGGCTTTGAATCAAATGTGGGGTTGTGGCTTAACGCAGCAAGAGCTTGAGCGGATGGGTGTTGCCTTAGGTGCCGATGTGCCGATATTTATCCGCGGCCAAGCGAGCTGGGTAGAGGGGATAGGTGAAAAACTCACACCTATCACTTTAGATGAGCCATGGGCTGTTGTGGTATTTCCCGAAGTGCATTTAAATACTCGGCAAATGTTTGCGGATCGCGAGTTGACACGCAATAGCGCGCCGATCAAAATACGCGACTTCTTGCAAATGTGTGATAGGCCGATGGATTCAGGTAAGTTATCTTATCTGGAAAATACTCAGAATGCGTTTGAGCCAATAGCTCGCCGTCATCCTGAAATAGAGCGTGCTTTTCAATATTTGGGTAAGTTTTCGTCAGCTCGATTAACAGGCTCTGGAAGTGCATTGTTTATTACTTGTGCATCAAAGCAGCAAGCTGAAGAAATAACGGCAAGTTGCGCAAAAAACTTTACCGCTTACGTAACGAAACGCATAAATGTGTCACCTGTAATTTCGTTAAATGAGTATAATAGTCCATAGTTATAGCAACTATAGATACTAAAAAATTGGGCCGTCGCCAAGTGGTAAGGCACCGGGTTTTGATCCCGGCATTCGCAGGTTCGAATCCTGCCGGCCCAGCCAATTTATCGTCATTAAAAATGACGTATTAAAACTAAAGACCTTAACTCTATGCTTCGTCAACGATCCTTGCCCGCTGATAGTAACTTAATGGTGTTTTCTGGAAATGCGCATCCTAAGCTCGCACAAGATGTTTGTGATGACTTAAACATCCCGATAGGAAAAGCATTCGTCAGCCAATTTAGTGATGGCGAAGTGCAGGTTGAAATTCAAGAAAATGTAAGGGGTAAAGATGTCTTTGTAGTGCAACCAACATGCATGCCTACCAATGATAATGTCATGGAGCTGCTGATTATGATTGATGCACTCAAGCGTTCTTCGGCTGAGCGTATCACTGCTGTAATGCCTTATTTTGGGTATTCAAGACAAGATCGCCGTGTGCGTTCCATTCGTGTGCCGATTTCTGCAAAAGTCATTGCTAATTTACTTCAAGTAGCAGGAGCTGATCGTGTCTTAACGGTTGATCTGCACGCGGATCAAATTCAAGGCTTTTTTGATATTCCAGTGGATAATATTTATGCCTCACCCATTTTGTTGGGTGATGTCTACAAGCGTAAAGACCCTAATTTAATAGTGGTATCACCCGACGTGGGTGGTGTTGTGCGTGCGCGAGCGCTAGCCAAAAGATTGGATGATGCCGATCTCGCCATTATCGATAAACGTCGTCCTGAAGCGAATAAATCTGAAGTGATGCATATTATTGGTGAAGTAGAGGGTAAATCTTGCTACATCATTGATGATTTGGTCGATACAGCAGGTACTTTATGCGCTGCAGCCACTGCGTTAAAAGCGCATGGTGCGACCAGTGTGAGAGCCTATGCCACTCATCCTGTGCTTTCAGGCAAGGCTATTGAAAACCTTGAGAATTCTGTGCTGGATGAATTGGTAGTAACTGATACAATTCCGCTCCGCGAGGAAGCATCTAACTGTTCTCGAATCCGTCAAGTTGAGGTATCGGGGCTAGTCGCAGAATCAATGCGTAGAATCAATAATGAAGAGTCTGTTAGTACCTTATATATGGATTAAGGTATATGGGCTAACGAGTAGTTAGTAGCAGAGAATAAGGGAAAGTTTGGAGTAATAGAATGAGTGTCGATTTCACATTAAATGCCGAGTTACGAAATGAGCAAGAGCTAGGAAAAGCTTTTAGCAGAAGATTGCGCAAGATGGGTAAAGTCCCTGCTGTTATGTATGGTGGTGGAGAAGAGCCAGTGTCCATCACGTTGGATCATAACAAGCTTCTACATAGTCTTGAGCAAGAAGCTATTTACTCACATATTCTAACAGTTGATGTTGCAGGAAAATCGCAGCGTGCAATTTTGCGTGATTTGCAGCGCCATCCATATAAGCCAACTATTTTGCATATGGATCTATTGCGTGTTCGCGAAGATGTGGCTATTAATGTTCATGTTCCATTGCACTTCTTAAATGAAGATACATGTCCAGGAGTAAAACTGGATGGTGGTGTGGCCAGTCATAACATTGTAGAAATTGAGATCTCATGTTTACCAAAAGATTTACCAGAATTTATTGAAGTAGATGTGGCTGAACTAAAATTAAATGATTCATTACATCTTAGTGATATCAAAGTTGCAGAAGGTGTCACCATTGTTGAGCTATCGCATGGTGAAGATCATGATCACGTTGTCGTTTCTATACATGCTAAGCGTGCAGTAGAAGAAGAGACGGTCGCTAGCGATGAAGCTGTAGAAGGTGATGCAGCAGCAGAAGGTGATGCAGCAGAAGGTGAAGAAAAATCATCTGGAGATGATTCATAAATTATTCCTGTTAGTGTTTACACACACATATGTCTAAACATAAAGGCATACGCCTAATTGCCGGTCTTGGTAATCCAGGTGAAAAGCATGAACAAACCCGGCATAACGCCGGGTTTTGGTTTGTGGATACACTTGCCGCAAGAGAAAACGCAAGATTTAAACTAGAAACAAAGTTTAAAGGCGAAGTGGCGCATTTTTTATGTAAGGGCGAGAAAATTTGGTTGTTGAAACCTCAAACTTATATGAATGATAGTGGCGAGTCATTACGTCCATTCTGTGATTTTTATAAAATTCCATCCGAGCAAGTATTAGTAGCGCATGATGAAATTGATTTACCTAATGGTGAAGTAAAAATTAAATGGGCTGGAGGTCATGGCGGCCATAATGGCTTGCGCAGTATTTTTTCTCATTTTAGTAAAGATATTTGGCGCTTACGATTAGGGGTGGGTCATCCCGGCCATAAAGACCAAGTAGTAAGCCATGTGCTAAAACAAGTTAGTAAAAGTGATCGTGCTGCGGTGGATGATGCAATTATCGATGCGATGAACACGTTAGATGAATGTGTTGAAGGTGATATAGAAGCCGCTATGCGTCGACTACATACTAAGTAACGCACATTCAAAGATTTAGGGTAAGTAACAACTATGGGATTTAAATGTGGAATTGTAGGTTTGCCAAATGTTGGTAAGTCGACCCTATTTAATGCGTTAACCGCTACAGAGATTGCAGCAGAGAACTACCCGTTTTGTACGATTGATCCTAATGTTGGCATTGTTCCCGTACCAGATGATCGTTTGCATAAACTTGCAAGCATAGAGAACTCACAAGAAATCATCCCTACAACAATGGAGTTTGTAGATATCGCAGGATTAGTTGCTGGTGCCTCAAAAGGTGAAGGTCTAGGTAATCAGTTTTTGGGTCACATACGTGAAACCGATGCGATTGCTCATGTAGTCAGATGTTTTGATGATGAAAATATCATTCACGTAGATGGAAAGGTTGATCCATTATCTGATTTAGAAACAATCTATACTGAACTGATATTGTCAGATCTAGAGGCCGTTGATAAAGCGATTGCAAGAATAGAGCGCGTTGCAAAATCTGGGAATAAAGAATTGGTAGCACAGCTCAATTTATATAAGAGCTTAAAAGAACATTTAGAGAATGAAGAGCTTGCATTTACTTTTGAGGTAAGCAAAGAGCAATCACCATTAATACGCGAATTGCAATTAATTACTGGAAAGCCCGCTTTTTATATTGCCAATGTAGCAGAAGACGGTTTTGAAAATAATGAGCATTTAAATAAGCTCGAAGAACTTGCTAACAAACGATCCATACAAGTAATTCCTGTGTGTGCACAAATTGAAGCCGAAGTGGCACAACTGGATGCAGATGAACAACAAGAATATTTATCTGAGTTGGGCTTAAAAGAACCAGGTTTGAACCGCGTTATTCGAGCAGGTTATGAGTTGCTAGGATTGCAAACATTTTTCACGGTTGGTCCAAAAGAGGCGAGAGCCTGGACAGTAACTAAAGGTGCAACCGCTCCGCAAGGTGCCGGTAAAATCCACACTGATTTCGAAAAAGGCTTTATAAGAGCTGAAGTAGTAGCCTATCAGGATTTTATCGATGGTAATGGTGAGTTAGGGGCTAAGGATGCAGGGAAATGGCGCCTTGAGGGTAAGGACTACTTAATGAATGAGGGTGATGTTGTCCACTTTAGATTCAATGTTTAGCGTGGCTGAGTCAAAAAGCACCTATATTTGAATTATTTTGATTAAATACCCAGATCTGGATCTGTGTTTAGTAGGCTTAAGTTCGGTAGAATTGACACTCGGCCAAGTGTTTTATAAGGTCCGCCATCCAAAAATTAAATATGGCTATGTAGCTCAGCTGGTTAGAGCACAGCATTCATAATGCTGGGGACGGTGGTTCAAGTCCACCCATAGCCACCATTTTCGAAACTAAGTAATTGTTTTTATTCAAACGCATTGGGCGATCGCAACGCTTAATTTCTTTTTTGTGCTCAACTAAGCACAACAAGTCCGTCATAAGTCCGTCAATAATTATTTGTAAGGACTGCTAACAACCCAAAGCGGGCATTTGGAGTATGTCAAAACTGCTCCTCATAATTGTCGATGTGTGCATAAATTTCGTTAGCACCATTATTTTTAATTAATAAAATATCGTAAGGAGAAAATTTGTTTTCGACTTCCATGCCCGGGCTGCCAACAGGCATACCAGGTACTGCTAGGCCAAGAGCACCTTCTGGTGTTTCTTGCAGAAATTGTGTAATGAATTTTGCTGGGATATGGCCCTCAAAAATATATTTATCTTGGTAAACGCCAGTATGACAAGACAGATATTGAGAGATATTTGTAATCTTATTCTTTAATGCGTTAACTTCGGGAGCATCCAGATAATGTGTATCAATGCTATAACCTGATTTTTCTAAATGTGTAATCCATTTGTCACAACACCCGCACTGAGGGTTTTTATATACAGATAGTTTCGTACCAGCGCTATCAGAACAAGCTATTACCGCGCTTAATAGTAGAAACATTATGAGGGCACAATTTAATACTCGCATAAACTAACCTATCCTTATAGATTTATATTTCATTACTGAACATAAGTATGTAGGGGTGTTATTAAATTTAAATTAGCTATCAACTAATTCTTTCCCGATACTTTACCTAGTGCACAACTGACATAAGAAGCTGCTTTGACCGTAAGTCGATCTGAATCCGCTGTTCCTATTTCTGGGTAACCTAATTTGGTAAGTTTTTTGGTTATCAATTGACGTGTATCGGCATGAATTTCTGAATCAGTAGTGACATTGACTTCTTTATCAACAATATTTACATGCACATCCTTAACACCATCTATTTCACGCAACTTTGTGATAATGGTGTTAGTGCATCCACTACACTTGATGTTATCAACCTTAAGTTTATATTCCATATTATATCTCCTATTTGTGAGCAATTAATTTCTACACATTTTTAGCATTTTGTTTATGTGATTTTTCGTCGAATGGGATTACCAAAATCTGGATTATTGCTTATACGTGCAGCAACAGTTCCCACTGGGGCGTTGTACCAACCTGGATCGCTGTAATCACCCTTCGCTAAGTTGTCGCGAACTTTGACTGTAGTAAACATTCCACCCATTTCAATATTTCCATAAGGACCTTTTCCAGTCATCATTGCTAAAGTGTTTCGTGGTCCTGGATGGTGACCCATATCGGTATGTTCTTGATGCTCTGCCATTCCATGTTCACCCATCGCCATAAAGCCTGGTAACATTTTTTGAATTTCTTTATCAATTCCAGATTGGTCTACACCAAGGGTGTTTGGAATTTCATGACCCATTGCATTCATAGTGTGATGTGCCATGTGACAATGAAATGCCCAATCTCCCGGGACAGCAATAAATTCAATATCACGTATTTGTCCTACAGCTACAATTTCTGTCGTATCATTACGCCAACGTGATTGTGGCCAGCGACCACCATCTGATCCCGTTACCCAATATTGAACACCGTGCATGTGTAATGGATGATTCCACATAGAGAGATTTGCCATGCGTACACGAACACGTTCGCCAGTTCTTGCAACAACTGGGTCTATGTAAGGAAATACTTTGCTATTCATTGTCCATAAGTCAAAGTCTTGTAATATAGATGGATCAGGACGATATGTTCCTGGGTGAATTCCCCAGTTGTGTAAAAGGAAACAATAATCGCGATCAATTGGAACCGCCTCTCCATTTTTAGGATGAATGATGAACATTCCCATCATGCCTACTGCCATCTGAGTCATCTCATCTGCATGCGGATGATACATATGACTACCGTGTTGCTTTAACGTGAATTCATAAGCAAACGTCTCGTTTGGTTTAATTTGTGGTTGATTTAATCCACCTACACCATCCATACCACTTGGTAATAAAAGGCCATGCCAATGAATTGTTGTATGTTCTTTTAAGCGATTAGTAACTAATATTCGAACACGATCTCCTTCAACTGCTTCAATCGTTGGCCCGGGGGTTGTACCGTTATAACCCCAACACTTTGCAGTTGTGCCTGGTGCAAACTCATGTTCAACTTCTTCTGCAACTAAATGAAATTCCTTCACACCATTTTTCATTTTGTATGGAAGAGTCCAGCCATTAAGTGTTTGGCAAGGAAGGTAGGGTTGATTACTTTTAGATTGGCTTGCTGATGCTGCATTTGCCAATGATGTCTCTACTGACATCGCAGTTTTAGTTGGCGCCAAACTCGCTGCTAGCGCACCTGCGCCGGTATATGATAAAAATTCTCTTCTTGAAGTCATTTTCTTACTCCTATGTTTTAAATCTGTTAGTGATGCTGATGTGCGTCATGCTCATCTCTTTCAGATGATGAAGTTGAATCGCTTTCCACTTGATGTTCGGAATGATCCATTTCTTCATTAGGTTGACCCATCTGATGACTCGAATGATCCATTTGGTGATCCGAGTGATCCATCTCTTGCTCTGAATGATCCATGTTATGTTCAGAATGATCCATCTGGTGACCAGAGTGATCCATGTTGTGTTCAGAATGATCCATATGATGACCGGAGTGATCCATGCCTTCTGATTTCGAAACGAGGTAGTCTTCTATATTGATATGACTATCACCAACCAAGCTTGAACTCGGTAATGTATTTCCAACTGCACGACTTAATTCAACACGCCCATGCCAGTAATCTTTTACTGCACCTAGATAACCAAGATATGCTTCATACTCTTCTCGTTTTATCTCAAGTAATTCAAAGGTACCGATTAGCATAAAGTTTTCTTCTTCTTGAGCGCGTGCTACATCGTCAATACGAGCAGGCAACAATCCTTTTTCATACTCGTTAATTCGCTCTTTTGCATTTAATACTGCCGCATGAGCGAGGCGCACATCATTTTCAACTTCTACATCAAGACGTTTTACATCTGCAATCGCCATTTGTAACTCTGCATTTGCACGCAACTTCGAATCTCGGTTTTGTGAAAATATTGGAATCTCCCATTCGAATGTTGGACCAGTTAATTCAGCACCATCTGTTTCTTGTTCGTGTTCAATACCAATATCAAGGTCACCTAACCAACGCGTCCAATTCGTGACGCCAAGTTTGTTTGCAAGCAAATCGGCATTTTTATGAGCTGCGCTGTAATCCAGTCGTGAATTACGAGCTAATTCAATTAATCTATCTAGATCATCTTCCTCTGTTACTGGCACAGGCAGTTGGGTAAACACATCAATGTCTTGTCCTAATGAAAAACCTAAAAGATTCATCAGCTCAGCACATTTTTCATATGCCTCGGCCGTTGCATCAAGTGACTCAAGTTTAGTTTCTGATGCAGTGATTTGTTCTTCTAAGAATTCCCTAGGCGATAAATTTCCTGCTTTGTCATAGCGTTTTGCAAGTTCAAATGACAAATAGCCAGCTTTTGCAATTTGTGATTGCACAGAAGCCATTTGTTCTGCTGCTACATAGTCGTAGTAAGCATTTTCCGTTTCGGTAACAATTTCCAAAACATCAGCTGCTACTAACTCTTTAACTCTTTCAAATTCACCTTCTGCGTATCGTTTTCTTGAAGGAAGAGTAATCAAGCTTGTAAATGAAGTGACTAATCCGAATGTTTCAAGATTACTTTCGCCTGACTCATCTGAGTCTAAGTTAGAATAATGGAATATTGGGTTCTGTATACGTCCAGCTTCATAAACATCAGCTGCTGCAATACCTAGTTCAGCATACGTTGTTTTAAGTTTTGAATTATTTGCTAAAGCGATTCGTACGGCAGTATCGGCAGTTAAAGCTTCAGTGCTTAATGATTCAATATACTCTGTGTTATTAACTTGAGATTCTTCTGGTGTTTGAATGCCTCGATCATTAAGTAAGGCATCTACATCACTTTTCCCCAAATCATCAGGGATAGAAGTACATCCTGAAAGTAGCCCAAATAAAACGGCTACGATAATAGGGCTAGTATGTGTTGTCATAATTTCTTCCTAAATACATATTCGAAATTCCGTCACGCTTAAGTTGCGCAACAAATTTAAATAGTTAACCGATTAATAAGACGAACGAATCGTCTATAACAAAAGGTTCAGCTCCGCTATTGCGGAATTAGGAAGATAAAATTGGAGGTCGGAACAGGGGGGTTGGCTCTGAAGGTTCGGTTTGCACTTGAGATTGTTGAAACGTTGATTGAGTTAAATACTGAATATCAAACTTTAACGTATTTGATATCACTGAGGCACTACAACCCGAAACTGAACAATCTAGAGTGCCATCACATCCACAATCACAATCCGTATGATCGTTAGAATCTTGTGAAGGTGTTTGATCGTGCATATGGTTATGTGTATCACCGTCATCCATTTGCATATGCTCGGAATGAGATGTGTCATCCGATGATTGACAATGTGAAGACATAGAAACACTAGCCCACATAGATACTGGAAATACCAATATCATTATGAAAATAACTATTTTACGCCAACGTTTCATATCAAATTTAAGGTAACTCGATTTTATGCAATTTGCAAATATTGTGACTGAATATGAGCTATAAATACTTTTAATTTTTTAGATGACTTAAACATCCTGCTGTTATTGGTAATAAATCCATTAACGCTATCGCGGGCTTTATTATTAGTGTGCTCATTATTATCTCTCATCTATTTTGGTAACAGCGGCAAACTTTCCTTTGTTTACCGCTGTGTATTTAACATTAGCTATGAACCAAGATCCGTGCCTAGATCCCTATACTCTTCGTATAATTCGTAAGCTTCGTTTTGATGATGCATCATTTGCTCCATCATCTGTTGCATCAAGTCCAAATGCTCCTCCATGTTTTCAGCACGAACATTTGAGCCCATTCTTCCTTCATGTTTCAAGGCAGCATGTATTTCTTCCTTTTTCTGACCCATCGCTCCTTTATTGCTGTCATCCTGCATCATCATTTTCATACCTTCTCGTATACTCTGACGATGTCCTTGCATGAGTTGTTTGCGCCTATCTAGATCTGTTTCACTTCGGATAGCTTCCATTTGCACTTGCATAAGTTTCATATGATCGTGCATATTTTGCATATCCATATGCCCTCCGTGAGATTCAGAGCTAGACATGCTTTTATGTTCGTGCTCTTTTTCTGATGCAGATACCGTTGTAGCTATCCAAGCCATGCTCATAACGAGCAGAAGTAATGCAGTTGTTAATATTTTCATAATAATCTCCTAAATTTTAAGTTACAGCGGCAAACATTTTTCGTTCACCGCTGTTTAATTAATGTTTAATTAAGAACCAAGATTAATATCAAGATCCCTATATGCTTCGTATACGTCGTTGTACTGATCAATTAGATCTGAGTCTCTACCAATGGTAGCCGTATCATTTTTGTCAGTAGTTACATGTCTAACACTCTCAGATTGAATGCTTTCAGATACAGTAACTTCATTAGTTCCTTTATCTATTTCAATGTCATCAATCTTTGTATGTCCTGCATACGTATAACTAGATGTTAAAAGTAAAATTGTTGTTACTAATGCTATTGTTTTCATGTGTATCTCCAAAAAATTAAGTAAAGATTTTAAAATCTGCTACGTATAAACGTAACGTTTTAATAAATTTAAAATAATTGCGTGCAGCTAGATGTGTTCACATCAAAGCTAGAAGCAATACCCGCGGAAGCGGATTTAGGAGATTGAAATAGGGGGGCGGAAAAGTAGATCTGGATCCGCTGGATCCACTAGAGAATGTATTCTTTGGTAAACAGAATGTGTTGTATAGGTTAAATCTATTACAGTTTTGTTTAGTAAAGCGATAGCTCCACAGCTTGAAACAGAGCAATTTATATTTCCATCACACTCACAATTTGACTGGTTCTTTGAATCTTCAGATGTCTCATGATCATCTCCATGCATCGATTCATTTTCATCCATTTGTGCGTGAGAGGAATGGGTAGATAAATCAGACATTTGGCAATGGGATGCCATAGATGCACTGGCCCACAATGATAATTGGAATGCCAATATCAAGGTAACAATTACTATTTTTCGCCAGCGTTTCATTTCAATATAGGTATCTAGATGTAATTAATACTCAATGCTTAACTAAGTAGATTATATACGGACAAATTAGTTCAATATCTGATGTATGTCAATTTTAGTGGCAATGTATGAGCTTAAACAAATTAGATATTTTCCCACTTTTAATCAAATACTTATTAAAATATTAAGGGTTAAAACCTACTATTTTAATTTAAAGCACTATAAGTCCGACAAAAGTCCGTTATAAGTTAATGCAGTTTGCTAATAAGCGTTTTTTCAATTGAACTTTAGTTATACGCCATTTGTCAGCTAATTATGCATAAGTTCGTAATTTCTGTAACAATATATATATGTCACGATTAGTAATCAATATGCTGTTAATTGCGTTCCTTTTTGGAAGTGTTGAAGCGTCGGTAGATACAGTATTAATGGACATCAATCATGATCATAGCTCAGAGCATCATAACCATGATCATGATGATTCAAACAGTAATCATGAAGATGAATGTGATAATCATTGTCACTGCGCTGGTCAATTAGGACTGGTATTTCCTCCCAACATTAAATCACTTCAGACATGTGTAATCGTAAAATATATCGACACACATTCTTATCGTTCTAACTTACCTCCGCCTTTATTTAGACCACCCATTCTCTAATCTCTTTAGCCTATAACTAGGGTTCGTCACACCATGTGGCGGCGTATTGATTGTGCTTGATCAGCACTTTATATGCAGGAGATTTGCAATGAAAATTAATTTAGTTTTTTACGCATTCATCATGTGTGTGTTTCTATTTAGTTGCGCCACTGTTGAATCAAGAAAAATGAATGTAAATATCGAGACAGAAGATTCGTCACCGATACTAAGATTTGAAAATGTCAGAGTAGCTAGCATTGATTCAACTATCACTGTGAAAGGAAGCTTGAGGGCTGTAGTTCGAAGCACTATTCCTGGGCATGTAGACATCACATTTTTGTCACCAGAAGGTGATGTGCTTCATGAACTCTCTGCAGATATTCACAGACTCAAACATAATTCACGTGTATATCACTTTCATGCTGAAGCGCCAGTTGTGCTTCCTGAAAATAGCACGGTTGAACTTGTTTACCACCGCAGAGCACACATCTGAATTAATTTAAAAAAATTACATTACACATTAATTCAAGTTGTGCATTGAACGATTAAGTGCTTACTGAGGATATATTTATGCGTCTCATAATATTTAAAAACATTCGAGCTATATTATCGCTTGTGTTTGTTAATCTATTTTATTTTCATGTAGTTCTTGCAAGTGACTCAAACAACTTTGAATCACCACAAGAACAAAGTCCTAATGTTGAATACTTGTCAATTGATGCTGCCATTGTACGAGTCATAGATGCTTCTCCACGATTTCAATCTGTTGTAAAAGGTATTGATGTTGCGAAAGGTGAAGAACAACAAGCAAGTTTTCGACCCAATCCAGAACTTTCACTAGAAGCAGAAGATTTTGCTGGCAACGATCAATTCGGTGGAACCAATTCAGCTGAATACACCTTGAGTTTAAATCAAAAAATAGAATTAGGGGGTAAGCGCGATGCACGTATAAAAGTAGCGCAAGCATCGTTCGCTGTTGCCCAGGAAGATGTGTCTATTGAGCGATTGAATATCATCCGTGATGTCCATTCAGCATATCTTACTGTATTAGTCGAAACCGAATCAGTTGATCTAGCTGTAGAGCAACAACAGTTGGCTGAAACTATATTAAATAGTGTGAATAAGCGTGTTAATGCTGCTGCAGAGTCAGAGATACAAAAAAGTAAAGCAGAAGTTACGCTTGCGAATACATTGATACAAAAAGAGCAGACTAGCAGACAGCTTCA
>CALAJL010000055.1 GCA_937922735.1 uncultured Gammaproteobacteria bacterium
ATGGCTGTAACCCGTTAGAAACCGGGTGCAAGATGTGGAAAATATTTAACCACTTTCATGCTTCAAATTTAGCGACATGATAACGTTCCAGCTCACTGATCACTAGTAATAACTTCTTAAACAATGCCGAAAAATAAACAAACCAAATCAAAAGTAAATGCTAAGGCGAAATCAGCTTCACCCATAGTTTTGGTCGATGGTTCTTCATACTTGTATCGTGCTTTTCACATCCCAAATTTACAGAACTTGCATAATTCTGAAGGTATGCCGACTGGCGCAATTCGTGGCGTAGTCAGTATGTTGAATCGATTACTAGGTAATGAAAATCCCAGTCATATTGCCGTTGTATTTGATGCTAAAGGTAAGACATTTCGACATGAAATGTACAAAGAATACAAAGCCAATCGTCCACCCATGCCGGATGAATTGCGCGTTCAAATAGAGCCACTACACGACACCGTGCGTGCACTAGGTTTACCGCTGATTTCTGTCAGTGGAGTTGAGGCGGATGATGTGATTGGAACGCTTGCTAAACAAGCTGTAGAACAAGGTCACAAGGTGCTGATATCGACAGGTGATAAAGACATGGCGCAACTGGTTAACGACCAAGTTACCTTAGTAAACACTATGACGGATACGAAAATGGATGTTGATGGGGTGATGGAGAAGTTTGGTGTCGCACCACATCAAATCATTGAATATTTGGCATTAATGGGTGACAAATCTGACAATATTCCCGGAGTGCCTAGTGTAGGTCCCAAAACAGCTGCGAAATGGTTAAATGAATATGAAACGTTAGATGAAATTATAAAAAATGCCGATGCGATCAAAGGCAAGGTAGGTGAAAAATTTCGCGCACATGTTGATTTGTTACCAATGTCTGTTGACCTAACCACAATTCGTTGTGACTTGGAATTACCTACCACAATTGACGAGTTGGAAATACAAACTCAGGATCTACCAAAGCTGAGGCAACTGTATTCCCATCTTGAATTTAAAACTTGGCTGAAAAAAATAAATGAACAGCACGGTGAAGAGGAGAGTGATAGTGAAATTATTGAGGAAAGTGAAAAGCCAACCTACATCGACAAAATTTCTTATGAACTGATTTTAACTAAAAAAGATTTCAACCGTTGGCTAAAGAAACTTCAAAAAGCTGATCTAATTGCTTTTGATACAGAAACGGATAGCTTGGATTATATGCAGGCAAATGTGGTGGGTTTGTCTTTTGCGGTCGAAGCAGGTGAGGCTGCGTATGTGCCTCTTGCGCATAATTATCCTGGTGCACCGGAGCAGCTAAATCGTGATGAAGTGTTAACAAGTCTTGAGCCAATTTTGAATGGCAAAGCTAAGATCATAGGTCATAATTTAAAATATGATCGAAATGTATTGTTAAATCATGGTATCCGGCTAGAGGGAATACAACATGACACGATGTTGGAATCTTATGTCTGTAATTCAGTTGCTAGCAGGCATGATTTAGATACTTTATGTGAAAAACACTTACAACATACTAATATTCATTTTGAAGATGTAGCGGGTAAAGGTGTTAAGCAAATTACGTTTGATCAAGTAGATTTAGCGGTAGCGCTTGATTACGCAGCAGAAGATGCCGATATGGTGTTGCGGTTGCATCAAGAATTTTGGTCTGAATTAACTAAAAAGAAAACACAAAGAGAGCTTTATGAAACTATAGAGCTACCAATGTTGAAGGTACTTTCTAATATTGAGCGTAATGGAGTGTTGCTTGATGACAAAATTCTTGCCAAGCAAGGGAAACAATTAACAAAAAGAATTGCTGAAGTAGAGAAAGAAGCATTTGAATTGGCAGATGGTCCGTTTAATTTGAGTTCACCAAAGCAGATTCAAGAAATTTTATTTGAAAAACAAGGAATACCGGTTATACGTAAGACACCAAAAGGCCAGCCTTCAACCGCGGAAGATGTATTGCAAGAACTGGCCGTGGATTATCCACTGCCCAAAATAATTTTGGAGCATCGTACATTAAGCAAACTTAAATCAACGTATGTCGATAAATTACCGACGCTTATTCATCCTACAACTGGGCGTGTGCATACCTCTTATCACCAGGCAGTTGCGATTACAGGCAGGTTATCCTCTTCTGATCCTAATCTACAAAATATTCCGATTCGTACAGAAGAAGGGCGACGCGTACGAAAAGCATTTATTGCTTCAAAAGGGTATAAGGTTCTTGCAGCGGATTATTCACAAATTGAATTACGGATCATGGCGCATCTTTCTCAGGATCAAAGGCTTTGTGAAGCTTTTGCACAAGGTGAAGATATTCATCGTGCCACTGCAGCAGAAGTATTTGGACTTGGATTAGACCAAGTGGAGTCAGAACAACGTCGAGCAGCTAAAGCGATTAATTTTGGTTTGATCTATGGTATGTCTGCGTTTGGATTAGCCAAGCAATTAGGTATTACACGTACTGAAGCACAACAATATGTAAGTTTGTATTTTGAACGTTATCCAGGCGTCAAAAAATATATGGATGGTATTCGTGAAAAAGCACGGGATCAGGGCTATGTGGAAACGCTGTTTGGCAGAAGGCTTTATTTACCAGACATCAATAATAAAAATGTACAGCGTCGACAGTATGCAGAACGCACAGCCATTAATGCACCGATGCAAGGAACTGCTGCGGATATTATTAAACGTGCAATGATTAATATTGATGCTTGGTTGAATAGCGCTACACCCTCAAAGCAAAAGTCTAAACATCAGACCACTCAGGCAGAATGCGTAATGATTATGCAGGTGCATGATGAACTGGTGTTTGAAGTGAAAGAAGCGATAGTGGATACGATACAAGTTAAGGTAGTAGAAAAGATGGAATCCGCCGCAGAATTATCTGTGCCATTAGTTGTAGATGCAGCCATTGGTGCTAATTGGGATGAAGCTCATTAGGTTTAGCTGCTAAATTAATAGAGTAAAATTTACTATCAGTTAGTTACATGCATGCGCAGATAGTTTTTATAAATTAACTTTCCACTTATCAATAAGCCCTCACCATTTATCTAGCCTTGTGTGCATAGCACGAAGATAGAAATATAATTCTTATTAAATCACTTGGAGTTGGAACGCCTCACAAAGTGAATTTACTCTCTCATATTATTAGGACAGATAATGATAAGGAACATCATTACTGCAACCGTGTTGCTTGCAGCTTTAGTATCCATGGCTTCTATCATGCAGCTAGCCCATGCTGTAGAGCCAGAGTTAAATTTTGAAATTTCAGCCTATAAAGATAATTTGGCAGAAGCCGATGCTTCACATCCTTTTGCCTGGACGCCTGATTTATCGCTACAAAATAGAGTTATTAAGTTATACGAGAGTTTGATAGTACCTAAAAGTATTCGCCCATCAGGCGTGATTGATTACGGAACTGATACTAATCAACAATTATTTTCTTTTGAAATCTATCAGGGAGACGGCTTGGATGATTTGCGCCAACAGTCTAAGCATCACAATAGAATTACCCTTCCTGATGAAGACACTGAGGCCTACGGGGTGACGGTAAAGCAACGTTTTTAGTATTCCAGCCCAAATTCAAGTTTCTTGGATCATGAAATGAATGGCTTGTCTAATATATAGACAAATTGACCTCAGATTTGCGAATAATTTAGCGAACTTTTTCTTTTTATTGCTCTCTATATTAATAACGCAAATGCGTTACCCGCTTCCCTCCCTTAGCGGGAATTAAAGGCTCGGACTCCCCATTCGAGTCCTACTTGGCCCCAGCTACTTTATATATTAGCTGGGGCGCTTTTTTTCAAGTTCACTAGTCATAGCTGAATCTAGCCACGCCCTAATTTTATTTTGTGCCTGACTCAAACCAATTTGTTTAGTAGCGGAAAATGTTTGTAAGCCGAATTCAAATCCTTCTTGTTCTAATTTGGCGCTGACATGAGTCATGGTTTTGGCGGTATGGTTTCGGTTTACCTTGTCTGCTTTGGTTAACAAGATATACAGCGGAAGTCGATTGTGATGAGTCCAATGGATCATCGTCCAATCGATTTCTGTGAGTGGGTGGCGAATATCCATCAACAAGACAATGCCGCACAACTGCTTGCGGTTCATCAGGTACGCTTCCATTAACTTTTGCCACTGTTGTTGTACTTTAATGGGTGCCTTGGCATAGCCATAGCCTGGAAGATCTACTAAGCACGTGTCGCCATCAAGCTTGAAAAAATTGACCAACTGCGTACGCCCAGGAGTTTTGCTCGTACGACATAGAGAATTCTGGCGGCAGAGCGTGTTGATGGCACTTGATTTGCCTGCATTAGAACGCCCACAAAACGCAATTTCTGCCTTAATATCATTCGGAAAATCATTCTCAGCGGAAGCACTGCGCAGAAACTGTGCTTGTGAAAGCAGGGTAGTCATGTAGAAGCCTATAATGGGTGGATATTCAGTAAGTAAGATAGATTTTAGCGCATTTGAGCTGAACAATTGCGACTACTGCAGTATGGCTCTTTTTAATCAGATTTCATGCTCAGGTTTTACGTGAGTTCATCGGCCTTATGGCTTGGCTGTTTTGCGGACAACCGTGCTATATGCTATACCAGTGAGCGGTTTTGGACGGGACTAATTCAGTATAGGCTTATGCCCATCCTAAATTAGTTTGCCTAGATTTGTTTGATAGTTTGATTACATAGCTAAATGGCCAACAAATTACCAATTTTAATTTTCTGTAGTTAAGGATTCTATACATGAAGAGAAAACAGTTTTTGCTAATCGCAATCTTAATTTTGTCCGGAATTTGGGCAACCGGTGTACAAGCAGCAGGTGATGTAGAAGCTGGGAAACAAAAATCTGAGCCATGCGCCGCATGTCATGGGGTTGGTGGAGTGAGCGTAAATCCTGCTTGGCCTAATTTGGCTGGCCAAGGGACAAAGTATTTAGTCAATCAACTTCAGCTCTTTAAAGACAAAGTGCGTGTAAATACATTAATGAATCCACAGGCTGCAAATTTATCTGAACAAGATATGCAGGATATTGCAGCATATTACTCAAGCCAATCAGCAGGTAAGGGTGGTGCAGATGCAGATAAAGATTTCCAAGGCGAAAAGTTATATGAGATAGGTGAGCGAATTTACCGTGGTGGTAATGCAGAAACCGGTGTACCTGCTTGTATGTCTTGCCATGCGCCCGATGGTGTGGGTAATGAAGCCGCTAAATTCCCTGCCTTGGCGGGTCAGCATGCGGTATATACCGCAGCACAATTAAGGTCTTATCGAAGTGGGGCGAGGTATCAGCCAGATGATAATTTAAATATGATGAAAGATATCGCAACCTACTTAAGCGACACTGAAATTGATGCTGTTGCGGAATATATTTCTGGTCTGCACTAAGGGGTAAGGGTTAATTTGTTAATTTATGTAACGAGTTGATTTCAATATATAGTCCAAAATAACGAGATAAACGGTAGGTGTTTTTTGCATCATGGAAGAACTAGCCGTTTATTTCAGGGTCTAAATTAATAACAACCATTTCGTTGAATTAAGAAAAAATAAAATTATGCAAAACCTCAATCGTATTGTGAAAAATTTATTGGTCTCTCTAGTGCTTCCATTGCTAGTAGTGAGCGCCAATGCTGAGGATGGTCACAACCATGCTCCCGTTTCAAATTTTATTGAAGGTAAGCACTATCATCGTATTAGTCCAGCTGTTGAAACTGATGTGCAAGAGGGCCAAGTAGAAGTGTTGGAATTATTTTGGTATGGCTGTCCTCATTGCTATGAGTTTGAGCCACATATAAAGGGTTGGAAAGATACAAAAGCTGATTACATTACTTTCACTCGTATGCCTGCAGTGCTTAACCGAGGTTGGTTGGCACATGCACGTGCCTATTATGCTTTAGAAACGATGGGTGAGTTAGAACGGATTCATCCGATATTTTTTGAGGCTATTCATGTACAAGGGCGACGACTGCGTGATGTTGAGTCGATGGCTCGGTTTTTATCACAGCATGACGTAGATGCTGAAAAATTCAAAAGTGCTTATGACTCTCTGTATGTCGAGACTAAGATTAATCGTTCCGGTCAATTGGTTCGCCAATATGGCTCGAGTTCAGTCCCTACCGTAATCATTAATGGCAAATTCCGAACGACCGCTAGTGACGCAGGAGGATTTGAGAATGTTCTGCGTGTAATTGATATGTTGTCAGAACAAGAGCTACAAGCCCTTGCAGTATCGGAGTCTTCTGAGCAAAAAGCGGAATAGCCTTTAGGTATTTTTGTTACTTATACTTAAGTCTAGAATTCGGGTTTACTTCATTTGCCTAATATGGTGATTTTGATACATTATTAGGCGCGATAGTTTAGTCGTTATCTCGAATATGAGGATCCAGTTCTTCATATTCACGAATCATTTTATCTACATCAATACGATCACTCTTACGTGACCCCATTCTTGGTTGTTCTTTTCTAAGATTTTTAAAAATCTTTCTAACCGTATTTCGTACTTCTTTGTCCACGTTAAGTCTACCTATATACATCCATGTTTAAGGTCAACATATTTTAAGTATGTTTGTAGTTACTATTATATAGATGGAGACAAGAGGGAGAGGCTGGAGGATGAGAGGACTTGGTAGTTGGTTCTGTATGAGCCTAACAGCTAATAAAAACGTCCGCCCGAGACTATTTTTGTTTTCCAATATGCGTTATTTAAATATGTTGCTTTAACTTGTTTGCCGCTCTGAGGAGCATGTATGAATCTTCCGTTGCCAACATAGATGCCGACATGAGAAACACGTGTGCGAGTTAGCTTGAAAAATATCAAGTCACCATTACGAAGATCATTTAGTGGTACGATTTTGGCTGCCTTATATTGTTGCAAAGAAGTCCGAGGTGTTCGCAAACCCATTTTGCCATGTGTATAAAAGACTAATCCACTGCAATCAAATCCATTAGGCGTTTCACCTCCATACCTATATGGGCTGCCAACAAGTGACTTGGCTAAGTCTGCAATTTTTGAGCCTGTGGTTTGTGTTTTAGATTTGTGTTCAAAGTCTTTGTTCGAAGTTTTGGAAATAGGTTCATGAGGTTGAGGCGAAGATGAGCATGCGAATAGTAACGCCATGCATAGAGTTATAAAGATTAGTTTACTAGTGCGTAACATCTGTAGAATTAATTTAATAACAGCCGGTTTGGATTAATCAATCTTAAGATAGCTCTTTGAAGATAGTATGCTGATGCTGCTTAAAGATACTATTAATCGCGATGAATGACTGCTTGTAAAGTTGTATTGTTATAAATCATATATCCATGGCAACAACCAAGAGTAGCTTAGCCACATAATGATAGTAAGTGGCGTGCCTACTTTTACAAAGTCTATGAATTTATAACCACCAGCATTCATGACTAACAAGTTAGTTTTATATGCCATTGGCGTGATGTAACTCATATTTGCACCAAACAATACGGCTAAAATAAATGGTGCTGCAGGTTGATCAAGTTGTTGAGCAATACTTACTGCTACGGGCGTACCGATTACGGCAGCGGCATTATTGGACACAATGTTAGTCAGCAAGGCCATTAATAACATTAAGCCGCTTAGTACAATGGGTGCGCTTGCACCCGCTGTGAGATAGAGAAAAACGCTAGCCAAGTATTCTGTCCCACCGGTCGTTAGTAAGGCAGCGCCCATAGCTAGACTGGCCACGACAATCAACACAATAGGTGTGCTTAGTGCATGGGTAGCATCACGCCAACTTAAACAACCTGAGACAATCAATATCAGTACTCCACACACGGCGCTGACGGCAATGGGTAAAATACCTAATGCAGCAATCGCAATGATTGCAATCATAATCCATAGTGCAAGAGGCGCTTTAGAAGAGTGAGGTAAATCTTCTGTAGAATCGAGCACAAGTAGTTCACCGCTTTGCTTTAATTGTTTTAATGCCTCAGCCTTACCTTGCACTAAAATAATATCTCCCGTGCTTAACCACACCTCTTTAACGCCTGAATGAAGTGTGTCAATAGTGGTGCCAGCATGATGTAGTGCAAGGGGGATTAGCTGGTAACGATCTTGAAAGCGTATGCGTGATAGTGTGGTGCTCTCTAATGGCGAACCTTGTGACACTACAATTTCAGCTAATTGTTGTTCAGAGGTTGATTTAAGTTCTTCCTCATCGATGAGCTCATTGTTTTTGGAATATAATGTAGCCCCTAATACATCTTCGTACTCTTTTAGTTCTTTAGGTGTGTCTCTAACAAACAAACGATCGCCAGATTTAATTTCAACATCAGGCAATAATGAAAGCTGGGTGTCTTCACCGCGCTGTATGCGTTCTATTTTCATTGCACCATTAGTCAGCTTTAGAATCTCTGACAAGCTTTTACCAGCTGCACGGCTTTCATCAGGAATATGCAGCTGAGCAAGAAATACACGAGGCGAGCTATCCGACAAAGGGGTTTCTCGCTCCGTTACAATTCGTGGTGCAATTAGCCATAGATAAGCAATGCCTATTACTGATGCAATGCTAGCGGGTAATAAAAAATCAAACATTGAAAACTTTTCGACGCCCATGTCGGAGGCGACAGATACCACTAATAAGTTTGTAGAAGTGCCGATAGTTGTACACATGCCTCCAACGAGAGTAGCAAATCCCATCGGCATCAAGACGCCTGAAGGTGAGCGATTCGTGCGTAGTGAAACACTTACTAATATAGGTAGCAGCAGTACCACGACGGGAGTGTTATTAATAAATGCGCTTAATACTGCCCCGAGTACTAAGGTTAGTAATAATGAGAGCACAGGGCTCACGCGCCAGAGTTTTGCCAGTGAACGACCAATCGGTTCAAGTGATCCCGTACGCACCAATGCTTGGCCTGCAATCATCAGCGCACAAACAGCAATTAAGGCCTCATGGCCAAATCCAGAAAAAAGAGCAATTGAGTGAAATTTTTGACCATCAACCTGGTAAGGAAATAGTTCAAAACCAACTGCTAATATAGCAATTACCAGCAAACTTGAGGTCTCGAGAGGGATTTTTTCACGTGTGAATAGAATGAGTGCAAATATGGTCAGTATAAGAATGCCTATTGCATGAGGGTCTGGGCTAGCAGGAAATGGCATAAGTGTGGTCCAGATTACGTCAAATACAGTATAGTAGGTCGAAGAGAATAGTCTGTTCTATCTAGAAATTTACTCATATTTAATTGCTATAGGTGATTGGTTTCATATCATTGATTCACTATAATTCGCCACACTTAAATATAGAATTAACAACAAATTAGGAGTTTGTGTGAACGACAACCAGTTTGCAACGACATTGATGGTCATCATGGGTGTGTTAATCGCCCTTACTGTATTCCTTATCGTCATCGCTAATGTTCTCATGCCTAGAACTGATTTTTCTGGAGATAGCTTGGTACAAGGAAGTGTAGAAGAGCGGATTAAACCTATCGGTGCATTAGCCATTGCTGGGGTCACGCCGGTGAATGCTAGTGAGGGTGGTAGCGATACAAATTTAGCGGCAAATGATGCAGCTGCCAGTAAAAGTCCAGCAGACCTTTATACTGCTTGTGCAGCATGCCATGATTCAGGTGTACTTAACGCCCCCAAGCTTGGAGATAAAGCAGGATGGTCAGCACGCCTAGGTAAGGGTGCAGAAGCACTATATTCAGGAGCAATCAATGGTATTGGCGCGATGCCAGCTAAAGGTGGTCGTGCAGATTACTCTGATGATGACATTAAAGCTGTTGTGGACTACATGCTCGAATCTGTTCAATAACTCTGCTTATTTGCTAAGTAAGCGATCATATTGTCGATAACTAATTGCCTCGCTGAGGTGGTTAGTTTCGATGTTTTCTGAAATTTCTAAATCCGCAATGGTTCGAGCTAGCTTAAGCGTTCGATGATACCCACGCGCAGATAAGCCCAATTGCTCGAATGCTTTATCCATTAGAGTGTCACATTCACTATTAAGTGTGCAGAATTTTTCAATTTCCTTGTTCGTCATATGCGCATTGGATTTCTGTTGCCGTTTTGTTTGTATCTCACGTGCTGCACATACTCGCATCTGAACATCTCTACTTTTTTCACTGTTATTGCTTTCAGCGTTGTTAGTTGCTTGTTTGAGTAATTCTTTGGGTACGCGCGGTACATCTATATGTATATCAATACGATCTAATAATGGTGCTGAAATTCTTCCGCGATAACGACGTATTTGTTCTGGTGTACAAGCACAGTTTCCATTTGCATCAATATCACAGCCTTGAGGGCAAGGATTCATAGCAGCAATAAGTTGGAATTGTGCGGGGAATTGCACTTGTCTTGCAGCACGTGAAATTGCGATGTTACCGGTTTCTAATGGTTCACGAAGCACTTCTAATACGTGCCGATCAAATTCAGTTAGCTCATCTAAAAATAAAACGCCATGATGTGCTAATGATATTTCACCAGGCATTGGGTTAGAGCCGCCGCCGACTAATGCGACGCCGGAGGCAGTATGGTGTGGTGCACGAAATGGGCGAATACCCCATTGTCCATTTGAAAAGCCACCATGGCTGATTGAATAGATGGTTGCAGATTCTACGGCTTCTGTTTCATTAAGGGGCGGTAAGATACCTGCAAGACGACTTGCTAACATTGTTTTCCCGCTACCTGGTGAGCCGACCATGAGCATGTTGTGTGATCCTGCTGCAGCTACTTCTAGTGCACGCCGAGCGCGATGTTGGCCACGAACGTCTTCAATATCTAAGATCTCAATTGAGTGTTTTGGTTCAAGCTGGTTTTCGTGAGGAGTGAGTGGCTCTTGTTGAGACAAATGTGCATTGAGTTCTAGAAGGTTATTGATCGCATAGACCGTCGTTTGTTTAGCAAGTAACGCTTCACTTCCATTTTCAAGTGGTACAACAATCGCACGATTTTGTTTACCACTTGCAACGGCGGCTGGTAGAACACCATGAACTGCACGCAGTTTGCCGCTTAAACTTAACTCACCAATAAATTCATATGGAGTTAGAGAGTCTTTAGTAATCTGTTTTGAGGCCGCTAAGATTCCGAGTGCAATCGGTAAGTCAAATCTTCCTCCTTCTTTAGGAAGGTCCGCAGGGGCAAGATTCACGGTGATACGTCGTGCCGGGAAGTCATAACCCGAATTAAGTAAAGCTGCACGTACGCGGTCTTTGCTTTCTTTTACCGCAGCTTCAGGTAGGCCAACTATTGATAAACCGGGTAAGCCATTTGAAAGATCAACTTCGACGGTTACTAATGGTGCGTCCATTCCCGTTTGAGCGCGGGAAAAAACAGTAGCAAGACTCATGGGATCTTAAACTTTATATAAAATGTGCGTCTTATTCAGACATGCATAATTTTTTTGTTACTTGTTTTGAAATACTTTTTCTAGTTCTATTATTTTTTGCTCTAGTTCTTTAACGCGCTGTTGGCTTTTTGATAATAGTAGAACTTGTACATCAAACTCTTCACGAGTAACGAGATCTAAACGTTGGAATGCCCCTTCAACGGTTGCACGTGCGTTTCTTTCTAAACCTTCTTTTGCAGTTTTTAAGTCCTCAGGTACAGCTGAACTGATTTTGCTGACGATATCACTAACCGTTTGGTCTAAATTTGCAGTATTAAATTTCATTACATCTACTCCTAAATCTAAGTCTTAAGTGTAACGGAATCATTCAAAAAGTCAGTGCACCATAAAAGTGCGAACTTGCCCATTAAAAGTGCATTATTTTGGTGCATTATATTATTTTCATAGTAACTAATTGATATATATGGGAATAAATAAGTTGGCACGCGGCATGCATTAGTACATGCAGTAGTAATACTGAAAATTTAATCAAATTATCAAACTATTGTAGGGAGTATTTACATGAATAAGAAACTACAGCACCTGTCAATGGCAGCTGTCTTAGCAACGAGTACCGCAGTGTTCACAACGACTGCCTCAGCGGAAGCAACGCTTTCCGGTAATGCAGGAATTTTATCTGACTACAACTACCGTGGTATTCCACAAGATACGGGCGTGGGTAACGGCGGTCTCGATTTAGAAATCGGAGGTTTCTATGTAGGAACGTGGATTGCAGACGTAGGCGATGGTGTGGAATACGATATTTATGGTGGATACGTACATGAGTTTGCCAATGGCATGTACTTAGGTGCGGGGTATACCACCTACCAATATTCAGACGACTTTGATTCC
>CALAJL010000056.1 GCA_937922735.1 uncultured Gammaproteobacteria bacterium
AATGTTGCTGCAGCAGAATATATTACTCGATCTAAGTTGCCGACTTTATTTCGAGTGCATGAGAACCCTACAACTGAAAAGTTGCGAGATATGCGAGAGTTTCTTGAATCATTGGGTGTTGGTTTTAGTAAAGCAGAGAAACCCACGCCTAACGATTACATGACAGTGATTAAGAAGATATCGCATCGTAAAGATAAGCATATTATTGAAATGATGCTATTAAGATCTATGGCTCAAGCAGTTTATAGTCCAGAAAGTGTTGGCCATTTTGGTTTGGCATTACCTTTGTATGCACACTTCACCTCTCCAATTCGCCGTTACCCGGATTTAGTTGTACATCGGGCTATTCGGCATTTGATTAAAAAGAAAAATAAAGATTCTTTCCCATTATCAGAAAATGATTTAGTGCTTCTAGGTGAGCATTGTTCTATGTGTGAGCGTAGAGCAGATGATGCAACACGTGATGTCGATGCATGGCTTAAGTGTGAGTTTATGTTGGATAAGCTTGGGCAGGAGTTTAGTGGCACGATTACTTCAGTGACTGGCTTTGGTTTTTTTGTCTTGTTGGACGAGTATTATGTTGAAGGATTAGTCCATGTGACGGCATTAAAGAGCGATTATTATCATTATGATGAACAATCACACTGTTTGTTTGGGGAACATAGTAAGAAGCGTTATTCATTAGGGGATGAAGTGCAAATTATTGTGGCGCGCGTCAGTTTGGATGAACGTAAGATGGATTTTTCTCTTGTCATGAGTGATGCAGATAAAGCTAGCCAAAAAGAAAGTAAGAAAAAAAATGATAAAAGTATAGGTGGAAAGTATCGGTCTGGTAAGAAAAGAAGTAGAGGTAAAGTAAGTAAGACAAAAAAAGCTAAATCAAGTTCTGCTTCTGGCCGGAAAGTTAAATCAAAAAAAACTAAAAAACATAAAATTAAACAGCGCAAAAAGGCTTAGTCTTTCGACTGTTTGGTCTGCTATTGATGCGTAAAGAATAAATGGTGAAAAATATTTCATTTGGTTTGTATAGCTCACTTGCAGCAATACAACAGCGTCCATTTCATATTCAAGAAGTTGTTTTGTTGTCTACTAGACAAGATAAACGAATACAGGAAATCATAGATCTGGTTGTTGCCAATAATGTTAACTATCGCGCTGTCAGTAAAGAGGAGCTAGATAATCTTTGTGAGAATGGTAATCATCAAGGAGTGATGGTTCTTTACAAAGAACAGCAATCCAATAGCGAAACAGTGTTATTGGAATATTGCGCAGCTACAACCGAGCCATTATTGCTATTAATTTTAGATCAAATTGTGGACCCCCATAATTTAGGTGCTTGTTTGCGGACGGCTGAGGCCGCTGGAGCGAATGCGGTGATTAGTTCAACACGAAATTCTGCACCATTAACACCGACTGTACGAAAAGTTGCGTGTGGGGCTGCGGAACGTATTCCATTAATTTTTGCAAAAAATTTAGCTCGATTCATAGAAGAGTTAAAACAGCTTGGAGTTTGGGTGTACGGTACACGACCAGATGCTCCCAAGCTTATCTATCAGGTGGATTTCACTCGTTCTGCGGCGTTAGTGATTGGGGCGGAGGGTTTAGGTATGCGGCGTCTTGTGTCTGAGAAATGTGATGAGTTGTTAAGGTTGCCTATGTCTGGTGAAATGGCGAGTCTCAATGCATCGGTGGCATCAGGTATAGGCTTGTTTGAGGCAGTACGTCAAAGACAAGTAGGATAATATTAGGCGAATAACCCTATATTTACTCGATCTAAACACGATGGGAGCTTGCCTGTAGAGGGCCCATCACGTAGACTTCGCTGCTCAAAAATACAACTAACTCCTTGCTTCACCAGGCTTGAATCAAATCATTCATTGGGAGGCTTTAACCCTTAGGGAGCATATATATGCGTCACTATGAAATAGTGTTTCTGGTGCATCCGGATCAGAGCGATCAAGTATCGGCAATGACAGAGCGTTACCGCTCAATCATTACACAAGGCAATGGCAATGTTCACCGTCTCGAAGACTGGGGACGTTTGCAATTAGCGTATCCAATTCAAAAAATTCACAAGGCTCATTATGTGTTGATGAATATTGAATGTGATCAAGAAGTATTAGATGAGCTAAATAGCTCATTTCGGTTTAACGACGCAGTCATCCGCACCATGGTAATTGCCATGAAAAAAGCTAAGACCGCACCATCTTCTATGATGAAGATTATTGAGCAAGAAGAGGCGGATAGCAGCAAGAGGGCCGCAGCAACTAGGCCAGAGCCCGTCGCTAGCGAAACCGCTGCTGAGCCAGCAGCAGATGTTAGTTCAGAGCCTGCTATTGAAGAAACAGCTGCAGACGTCAAAGACGAAGCAGAAGCTGTAGTTGAAGAGTAGACGGAAAGTTAAACGTAATATCATATTTATTCTCAAAAGGTACAAACATGGCACAAGCAAGTTATTTTCGTAGAAGAAGGTATTGTCGCTTCACTGAAGAAGGTATTGAAGAAGTAGACTATAAAGATACTGCAATCTTGAAAGATTTTATTACAGATACAGGAAAGATTGTTCCTAGTCGAGTTACAGGTACTAAGGCTAAATATCAGCGCCAATTATCTACAGCAATAAAGCGAGCACGTTATATCGCATTATTGCCGTACTGTGATAATCACTAAATTTACCAGTGTAGGAATTCGCATATAGATATTGTTGAGAAATAATATCCATGCATTTATCTGGGTAGTAAAATCGCAATATTATGGTTTATAAATGTGCGATTTCGCGTTATATATTTTATTATAATTAGATAAAACAAAGAGAAAATTATGGAAGTAATACTCCTAACTAAAGTTGATAACCTTGGTGACCTTGGGGATAAGGTGCAAGTACGCCCAGGGTATGCACGAAATTTTTTGATACCTAGTGGTAAAGCAAAGTTTGCAACCGCAGCAAACTTGGCAGAATTTGAAGCACGTAGAGAAGAGCTAGAGAAGATTGCTGCTGAAAGCAAAGCTAGTGCTGAAGCAAGAAAGTCAGTGCTTGATGGTGCAAAAATCACTATCACGGCTAAATCAATCGGTGAAGGTAAGTTGTTTGGTTCTATTGGTATGGTAGATATAGTAAATGCTTTAAATGAAGCAGGTAAGAACGTAGAGAAAAAAGAAGTTCGCCTGCCCGACGGTGCTTTCAGACATGCTGGTGAGTATCAAGTGAGTATACATTTACATACCGATGTTAATGCAACCATTAACTTAGAAATCATTGGTGAAGAATAAGTTTTAGTGATGTTTTATAACGCTAATACAATGCTGTGGCTGAATTAACCACGATTGGAACAGAGTTTGGGGCGACAAATACAGAAAGCCTACGCACGCCTCCTTATTCATTAGAGGCTGAACAAGCCGTCATAGGCGGATTAATTCTTGATAACGCCACTTGGGATCAGGTGGCAGATCGAATTAATGAAATAGATTTTCATTTATTTGATCATAGACTCATTTTTCGCACGATCAGTGAATTGGTAGATAAGCGTCAGCCATTTGATGTGCTGACGCTTTCTGATTTGCTGCGTCAAAAATCAGAAATTTCTGATACAAATATTCTTGCCTACCTAGGCACGCTTGCCAACGATACGCCCAGTGCGGCAAATATTCGTGCGTATGCAGATATCGTTCGAGAAAAATCTATTCTAAGAAAATTAGTCACTGCAGGAAATGATATTGCATCCAGCGGTTTGTCGCCTGAGGGTCGGGATGTAAATGAGCTTTTAGATGAAGCTGAGCAAAAAGTTTTCCAAATTGCTGATGACAGCACGCATTCAGGTGAAGGTTTTCAAAATATAAAGTCATTATTAAAAACTACTGTTGAACAAATTGATGAATTGTTTGAGCGTGGCGATCATATTACGGGTTTGGCTACAGGCTATGATGAGTTTGATGAAAAAACAGCTGGATTACAAAAAGGTGAGTTAATAATCGTTGCAGGTCGGCCTTCAATGGGTAAAACCAGTTTTGCAATGAATATGGTTGAGTATGCTGCATTACGAAGCAATGCTTCAGTAGCAATTTTTAGTATGGAAATGCCAGGAAGATCATTGACCATGCGTATGCTCTCTTCTATGGGTCGTATTGATGCGCAACGAATACGAACAGGAAAGTTAACCGATGATGATTGGCCGCGACTTACTAGCGCGGTTTCTATGTTGTCTGAATCTAATTTATTCATCGATGATTCTGCAGGGCTTACTCCTACAGAATTGCGCGCGCGTGCTCGAAGGTTGAAGCGCGAACATGGTCTATCATTAATCGTTGTAGACTATTTGCAGTTGATGACTGTAAGTGGAGCTAAAGAGAATCGTACTAATGAAATATCTGAAATATCACGCTCTCTTAAAGCGCTTGCAAAGGAACTAGATGTTCCAGTAATTGCCTTATCTCAATTAAATCGAAGTTTAGAGCAGCGCCAAGATAAACGGCCTGTGATGTCTGATTTGCGCGAGTCAGGCGCAATTGAGCAAGATGCAGATTTGATTGTGTTTATTTATCGTGATGAGGTTTATAACGAGGATTCACCAGAACAAGGTACTGCTGAAATAATCATTGCCAAGCAACGTAATGGCCCAATTTTTAAAACTAGGTTAACTTTCTTGGGTCAATACACTCGCTTCGAAAATTATGTACCAGAAATTTATACTGGTGGTATCGGCGGTAGTGAAAGCTTTAGTGGTGGAGGAAGCTTTCCTGGTGAGAAATTTACTGATAATAGCCCTGGTGATGGAAGCGACATATGAAGCGTGCCGCCTTCGCGCGTATAAACTTAAGTAATTTAAAACATAATCTAGCAATGATCCGTGAACTCGCGGGTAATTCTAAGGTTATGGTAGTGGTTAAAGCAAATGCATATGGGCACGGCATGTTGGAAGTTTGTAGTTGCTTGACAGATGTAGATGCTTTTGCAGTTGCCTATGTTAATGAAGCGTTAGCGTTGCGCGGCAATGGAATTACTCAGCCGATAGTAGCATTACAAGGATTTAGAAATCCAAGTGACCTCGAGCTAGCAATTCAGCATAATGTTCAAGTCGTTATTCATCATCAAGAACAATTAGCTATTTTAAAAAGCTATGCAGATGCACCGACTCTAGATGTGTTGCTTAAATGCGATACTGGCATGCATCGCCTGGGCTTTTCGGTTGAAGAATTTAATGATGTTCTTGTTGAGGTGAAAGCATTGTTAAGTGCCGAATCTTCTATTCGCTTGATGACGCATTTAGCTTGTGCTGATGATATTGCTAATCAATTCACATCTATACAATTGCAGCGGTTTGATCAGCTTGTTGAAGGTAAAAAATTTCAACAAAGCATCGCAAATTCAGCCGGTATATTAGCTTGGCAAGAGAGTCAACGTGACTGGGTGCGTCCAGGTATAATCTTGTATGGAATCAATCCCCTTTATAAACAAGATATAGATTCTTCAATAGAATTACGGCCCGTGATGAGCTTGCATGCACCGCTCATTTCAATCAAAGATTGTAAAAAAGGTGAAAAAGTAGGGTATGGGGGAGATTTTAGTTGCCCTAGTGATATGCTCATTGGCATCATAGCGATTGGTTATGCAGATGGTTATCCTCGACATCTCAAAACAGCTCCAAGCGTCGCTATAGGTGCTCAAAAAGCTACAGTAGTTGGACGAGTGTCGATGGATATGATTGCGGTTGACCTGACCGGTATTGATACAAAAGTCGGTGAGTTTGTAGAATTGTGGGGAGAGTTAATATCGGTGGCTGAGGTGGCTGAGCATGCTGAGACCATAAGTTATGACTTGTTGTGTGCCGCAGGAAATTCTGCACATAAAATTTATATTTAATAATGGCGGTGTAATATGGAAAAAGTTTGGTTAAAAAGTTATCCAAAAGGTGTTCCTGAGTTTGCCGAGTTAGGAAAATATAACTCGTTAGCACATATGTTTGACGAATGTGCTGAGCGCCATAGTCATCTTCCTGCCTTTGCGAATATGGGGGCTAGCCTAAGTTTCTCTGAACTTAATATTGAAAGTTATAATTTTGCTGCGTATTTGCAAACTGAGCTAGGTTTAGTTAAAGGTGACCGTGTTGCAATTATGTTGCCTAATATATTGCAATTTCCAGTAGCGTTGTATGGTGTATTACGGGCGGGTTTAGTCGCGGTAGATGTGAATCCATTATATACGCCACCTGAATTAGAGCACTACCTTACAGATTCTGGTGCAAAAGCTATTGTTATTTTAGAAAACTTTGCTGATGTGTTGGCAGAGGTGGTAGATAAAACGGCTGTAGAGAAGGTGATTCTCGCACGAGTGGGCGATATGCTCGGATTTCCTAAATCGCTATTAGTTAATTTTGTTCTCAAGTATGTCAAAAAGAAGATTCCAAAGTATGCGTTAGATAACGTTATTCCTTTTAATGAAGTTCTGGCAACAGGACAACAAAGACAGTTAGTTAAGCCTGAACTCACGCAAGATGATTTAGCGTTTCTGCAATTTACTGGCGGTACAACAGGTTTAGCAAAAGGAGCTATGTTGTCGCATGGAAATTTATTAGCCAATGTTGCGCAAGCTGGAGCTTTTGTAGGTCCAGCATTAGAAGAAGGTAAAGAGATCGTGATTACCGCGTTACCGCTTTATCATATCTTTTCGCTAACGGCTAACTGCTTTCTATTTACAAAAATTGGTGGCTTGAATTACCTTATCACCAATCCGCGCGATATGAAGGGGTTTGTAAAGGAGTTAAGCAATATCAAGTTCACTGTAATCACTGGTGTAAATACACTATTTAATGGTTTATTAAATACTGAAGGCTTTTCTGATATTGATTTCTCGCATCTTAAGGTAACTCTTGGAGGCGGTATGGCGGTACAAGAGTCTGTTGCAAAAGAATGGCATGAAACAACAGGTTGTGTTCTTGCAGAAGCCTATGGTTTAACTGAAGCTTCGCCCGCGGTTACTATGAATCCTTATAATTTGGAAGAATATAATGGCACGATCGGTTTACCTATTCCAAATACAGAAATTTCGATTCAAGATGATGACGGCAAGCACCTTGCGGTAGAAGAGGCTGGAGAATTATGTGTGCGTGGTCCGCAAGTTATGCAAGGTTACTGGAATCGTCCAGAAGAAACTAAAAATGTATTAAGTGATGATGGATGGTTGCGGACTGGTGATATTGCCATGGTCTCTGAGGATGGATTTGTGCGTATCGTTGATCGTAAGAAAGATATGATCTTGGTGTCTGGTTTTAATGTGTATCCAAATGAAATAGAAAACGTAGTGCAATCTATGACCGGCGTGTTGGAGGTTGCTGCAGTAGGTGTTGATGATGAAGAATCTGGTGAAGTGGTGAAACTATTCATTGTTAAAAAGGATCCTGCACTTACAGAGAAAGACGTATTGAGTTTCTGTGAGGATCGACTTACTCGATACAAATGGCCAAAGCATATTGAATTTCGTGATGATCTTCCTAAGTCTAATGTTGGGAAAATTCTTCGACGTGCACTTCGTGATGGCGGGTAAATCGAAGAGATTAAATGCATTTAGTTTTCTTACTATAGGGCAAAAAGCCTAAATATTAACTAAAGCTCTGAAACTTCGTAAGTTTAATATCTTTAGTGCGATATTCATCTAGAAAAAGCCCAGATAAATATGCGGATTTTATATAAAGTGTGACGTAATTCCATTGATCAAACCGCTATAATTCGTGACTATAGGTGTTGTTAATATCCTATAAAGCTTATCTGGTACACAGTGGAGTTGGAGTAAGTAATACGTGAAGTCATACGAACAATCTGAAGATTCAGTAAGTGATGCTCAACTTGCGTTAGAGCGCCGTGATCGTAGTGATAGACGAAGACCGACTATAAAGGGATTTTTATACGGCTTATTTTTAGCAAGAAGACGAGGTCCACGTCGTGCTGAAAATCTATATCAATATAGTGATTGGTATGATGTTAAGTTACTCGTACTTTCTCTTAGCCTGTTGTTGCTTTCTTGCTTAGATGCCGCCATGACAATGAAGCTGCTGTCTTTAGGTGCTGTAGAATTAAACCCGATTATGAACGAGTTGATTAATCAAGGTACTCGGTATTTTGTATGGATTAAGATTGCTGTTACTGCTTTATGTATTATTGTTCTGGTTGCACATAACCGAATTAAATTATTTAATTTCCTACGAGTTGATGTGGTCTTAATTACAGCAGTATTTATTTATCTTGGTTTAGTTACTTATGAATTCTATCTGTATACCTTAGGTACAGCAGCGACTTAGTTAAAAGCTTGAATTAAACTTTCGTTTGGATCTTGGCGAATTTTATATAATTCTCTTTCCCATAATTTGATATTTTTGGGGCTAACGCCTTTTTCAACACTATCAAGCCATTGGTCATGACATTGCATGACTAGCTCTAAACCTTCTTCGCTAAAATCAGATAGTTTAATTTCTAAGCTTTGCCAATCTTCAAATGACTTGGGTAAATCACATTTGTATAACTGACTTTCAAAAAGAAATCCTAATAAAGGTTCATATCTAGATTTGAATTTATCAATAGCATCTAGCTTTGAAGTGTCATCCATTTCTTCGTCTAAATACCATTTGCATGCATCAATGATAAATACTTTCATGACTTATCCTTTTGAAAAAATTGTTTCCATGTGTTTTTATAGGTAAACATTTTTATTTAAATTATAGTTTGTATTGTTGTGCTATATATCTAATTGATTCAATCATTTATACCACCCTATCATCTGGATTAATTCACCATCTGTCAGTGTTTGCGATGAATGGTTTTTAAACCTCGACGATTACTATGTTGTAATAATGTGCATACACCTCTAAAGCACGATCTTTTGCAAGCCCTAAATGATCTGCTAAGGCAAGATCCATGCCGCGAAAATTAATTTCATTTCCTGAAGAATCGTTATTTTTCTTTGTGTGCAAAGGCGATTCTTTATTATTCTTAAGGAAAATTTTTGCGATTGATTGTTCGATAGGAATATCTAGAGAATCATATTCTAAATTTGATAAATGTTGTTTGGTGTGTGTTCTTGCGGCAATTGAGATGTCATCGAAACGTGCAGCTAGTGCGAATGCATTTTTCTTATCCATCCATTGTTTGATATGTTTGCTTTGAACCTCAAGAATCTTTTCAGCATGCACACTACCCAGCTCACTAATCGCGTACACAAAAAATATATATAATTGATATAACTTAATCGAATTTGAGAATACAGGAATAAATGATTTTGGGATTTCGTGATCTTCTTCAATTGGATAATTGAATGGCGCTAAATTTTTAAGTAATAAATGTAGTGGATAAAAAGCTACGCTCTCTATGGTTCGCACTTCGCTTTGAGCATCGCTATCTTGATCTATATGATATTCTTGCAGACTCAATCTTGCTGTTGACCTTCGATTAGCTACCTCATTAGCCGTTAAGCCCCATAAGTCAGGAAAATCGGTTATATCGATCTGTTCAGATGGCCTCAAAGTTAATGCTCCAAATATTAATATGGCAAAATTAACTTCATATATTAAGGTGCTAGGCAAGGACTCCACCATAGGCTTGAGATCGCCCGTTGCAACCGTGCGATAGAAGGATGATTGCCTTACCTAAGCCATTCTTAACACCTTATAAGAGTTAAATTATGGCTATTGTCATGAGTATGAGGGAGCTAATTTTACCGAGTATCCTATTTTGCCGCTCAATTTTGCGTGTACAATATTGGTAGTAGTTTATGGTTTATTAAACCGGATCATCTTTGAATGTTATTTTACTATTCTGCTAGGTACATTTAGCAGTACTACAAATAAGCAATTAAGTTATGAGTAATTCTAAACAAAAGAAACTATCTTCAACAGAACTAGCTGGTGTAAATCAGATTCCTGTTCAAGAGCTCAAGGCCAGTAATGGCGAGTCTGGTGACGCACACCTTACAAGTGATGTTAATAAGCTCGATCAAATTCGTGATATGTTGTTTGGTGAGCATGTGGCGGCGTTACAAAACGATTATCAATCACTTGATAAGAATTTTGATAAAAATATTTCTATATTACGTAAAGAGTTCAACGCATCCATTCTGGAACTCAAGCAAGATGTAGATAGAAAATTTGAGCAACTGAATAATAGCTTGCAAGCCGAAGAGTCTGAGCGATTAGCTGCAACTGATGAATTAAGTTCCAGCCTAACTAGGATAAACTCAGATATCTTGACAAAGATAGAGTTAGAAATGAAGAGAATTGATCAAGCTTTGGATGACCAACAGCAGGAAGCGAGTCAGAAGTTAAACGAAATGATAGCTACTCTTCAAAATAAAAAGGTAGATCGTAAATCATTAGCAACAATGTTTACTCAATTCGCAAAAGAACTAGAGAGCTAATCGACGAGGTGGTGTAGAATTTCGTATTGGCGAGAGGCGTGTTACAAAAAAATAATATAATGGGTGTCTCAAGTGTAGAAAAAGATACGCCTATCTCTGATCATTCAGATGATTTGCAGCATTTGCGTGCGCTTTTGTTGGGCGCTGAATATGAAGATTTGTTGCGCTTACAAAAAGAATTTTCTAGTCATTCACATACTAGTGAGAGACTTTCCCAAGTAATATCTGAAGCAATAGCAATACGCTGTAAGCAAGATAACTCAGTTTCTCAAGCATTAGTACCCTCTATTGAAGACGCTATCCGAATTTCTGCTAAACGTGATCCTAAGCGATTGGCAAATGCATTGTTCCCAGTGATGGGTCCAGCAATAAGAGAATCAGTTTCTGAAACTGTAAACGCTATGATGCAGCAGGTTAATCAATTATTAGAGAATAGTTTAAGTGCGCGTTCGATTAAATGGCGTATTAATGCATTCCGAACTAAACGTTCATTTGCAGAGGTCATGTTATCGGAAACGGTTCTTTATCAAGTTGAACAAGTTTTTTTAATTCATAGAGAAACAAGTCTTCTTATCAATCACTTAACCTCGGAAAATGCGATAGTCAAAGATCCGGATATGGTCTCTGCGATGCTAACGGCAGTTACTGAATTTGTAAAAGATTCATTTGTTGTTGATAAACAGCAAAATGTAAAGTCAATAAAATTTGGCCAACTTAATCTTTTGTTTGAGGCTGGGCCACATGCAATTGTGGTGGCAGCAGTGCGTGGATTAATCCCGTCAGATTTGCAAGTTACTATTCGCGAACAAATAGAGGAGTTGCATCGATTATATGCTAGTAAATTAGAGTCTTTTGATGGAGCTGCTGAAGAATTTCCTGATACGTATGAACAACTGGAAAAATGTTTATTGAGTAAAAAGAAAAATGAGGAGGTTGCATCAACGAATAACAAGAAGCTGCCATGGCCAGCCATTATTGCTATTAGTTTGTTGATATTGTCACCATTTGCGTGGTGGTTGATAAATAAAATTGAACAAAATAAGTGGCATGATGTGGTAAGTCTGTTGCAAGCAGAGTCAGGCATTATCGTACTGAGTCATGACAAGAAAAATGGCGAATATATTATAAATGGACTACGCGATCCTCTTTCAAAAGACCCAGTTGAAATTATTGCTGCGCATCAAAAATTTAATCAATCAGTAACGCTTAATATGCAATCTTATTATTCTAATGAGCAGGATATCGTTCAGAAGCGGTTGCTAGAGGTATTGAATCCACCTGCAGATGTAGTTGCTACGGTCGATAATGGTATTTTGACTCTAAGAGGAGAGGCAGAGTCTGATTGGATATCGGCTTTGCCAAGCAAGATGCCGTTCATATTGGGTGTGAGTAATTTAGATACTAGTCAGTTACGTGAAATTATAGATTTTCAACAAGAAATACAGCAACTCATCGGCTCTATTGAAGGGGTGGTGATAGAATTTGCACCAAACTCAAGCGAGTTAAATACAGATGATTTAAAATTAATAAATTATATAAATCATCAAATTAATGACCTACAAGTGCTCACCCAGAAGGCGGAGAAAGAATTTAAACTCGGAGTACTTGGGTTTGCTGATACAGCGGGAACGTCATCTGTTAATATTTTAATCAGTGAGAGTCGTGCTAGAAACATACATGATATTTTAGCAGCGATGGGAATTACTGAAGATATTTTGCTTGCTAAAGGATTGGGTAGTTATGGCTCACAATTTGAAACTGCAAATAAACACAATTGCCAATCACAGCGTTGTGTGATGTTTGAGGTTTATATTAATTAAGTTGGTCTATTAAACTTTCTGAGTATAAAACGCTATATGTCTACTTCTAATTTCGAAACACTTGTATCTTTATATCGAAGATTAGGCATCGTTGTCTTGGAGCAACGACAAGATAGGAGTATTCGTTTGATCTCGCCGGAGCCTACGTGGTTTTCGTTGCTCGCAACATTAGATGGAGAGGTTGGTGACGGCCGTGTACATTCTATTAATTCAGATGTTCTTAGTTCTTTTATAGAAGAAGATGTACATCAAATGTGGGAAACGGCACAAGAAACTAAGATTTCACCTATATGGATTGAAATTGATTCAGCAGAAAATAGTACGCCTTTTGAAGTTACTGCCTTACGCCAAGTCGATAGAATGTTACTTATCATTGAGCATGTACCAAATGCTTATGAAGCAAAGCAGTATCAAGCAAAGCAGGCCCGTGAAAATGATCTGCTAAAAAGTTTATTAGAAGATAAAAAGGCAGAGCAAGCACAAAAAATCGCATCTCGCGAAACAGAGCTTGAACAGGAAATTAATGAGCGCAGAGCATTAGAAAAACAGCTTACGCACTTAGCGTTTCATGATGCACTGACTGGTTTGCCAAATAGATCCTTGTTTACTGATAGATTGCAAAGAGCTATAGCAGAGGCAGAAAGAAAGAAAGAATCTGTTGTGGTAATGTTTATTGACTTGGATGATTTCAAGAAAGTAAATGATTCATTTGGTCACCATGTTGGTGACAAAGTCATTCAAGGCGCAGCCTTGCGTTTAAAGAAGTGTTTGCGTGATATAGATTCTATTGCACGATTAGGTGGTGACGAGTTTACTTTGTTAGTTCCTCACATGGGTAACCGTGAGGATATAGAAATAATCGCGCGAAGACTTATCGAATCTTTAGATGATCCTATTGTAGTAGAGGGTACAGAGTTCCGTATGTCCATTAGTATAGGAATTTCAGTTTTCCCAGATGATGCAAACAATGAGGATAGTTTGTTACGCAATGCGGATACCGCCATGTATTTTGCAAAACACACTAGAGGGCCAAGTTATAAGTTTTATGTTCAAGATATGGGTACTTCGCCATCTAAACGGCTGGCATTAGTTTCTGATATTGAGTTTGCGTTGCAGCAAAAAGAATTTTTCTTGGTCTATCAACCAATTATAGATATACAAAATATGGAAGTTACAGGCGCTGAGGCATTGATTCGCTGGCGACGTACTGATGGTGAAATTGTAAAGCCAGAACGTTTTATACCGTTGGCGTGTGAATCAGATCTAATTATCAAAATAGGTACATGGGTGATAGAGCAAAGCTGTAATCAGCTTAGAAATTGGCGTGGTATTTATGGTGACAAATTCAGGATGAATATTAATTTATCTGTGCGCGAGCTTGAATCAAAAAAATGCAAAGATGAACTGCAAAAAAATATGCAAGATATGCATCTTCCACCAGGTTCATTGGAAATTGAGATTACCGACACTGTGCCGATAGAGGAATCTAATATCACGCCTATGGAGTTAGATTTTTTCAAAAGTTTGCATATTTCAACTGCAATTGATCGTTTTGGTGATCGGCAAACTTCGTTGAAGTCGATTAAAGCGTTAGATTTAAATTCAATTAAAATTGATCGTTACTTTTTGAATGAAATTGAGTCAGATCAAGATAGTCATGAAATTTTTAATGGTATTGTCGGGCTGAGTTTATCATTATCTAAAAACCTATTGGTTGAAGGTGTGGAAACTCAAGAGCAGCTAGATCTTATACGTAAGATGGATATCAATGAAGCGCAAGGGTTTTTCTTTACGCAGCCATTGGAGTCACATTTTTTTGATCAATGGATGAAAGAATTTGAAATGAAGCAGAAAACTCAGCTTAAAATAGTCGAACAAAAGAAGGCTTAGATAGGTGTGCTTTAAGCTGAAGTATAATGTTGTGCAACATATTCATTTAGGATCGTTTTAAATTCTTCAGCAATATTGTCGCCCTTTAAAGTAGTAAATTTGTCGCCATCGACATATACAGGCGCAATTGGTGCCTCACCAGTGCCAGGTAGGCTAATTCCAAGGTTTGCATGTTTGCTTTCGCCGGGACCATTTACCACGCAGCCCATCACCGCTACTTTCATTTCTTCAACACCATTGAATTGTTGTTTCCATACAGGCATCTGGTTTTTTAGGTAAGTTTCTATATCTGCTGCCAAATATTGGAAATACTCACTTGTAGTGCGTCCGCACCCCGGGCACGAAGTAACTTCTGGTGTAAAGGACCGTAGTCCCAACATCTGTAATATCTGTTGTGCAACGATGACTTCTTGGGTTCGTGTGCCACCTGGTTCAGGTGTTAAAGAAATACGGATTGTATCGCCAATACCTTCTTGCAAAAGAATTGAAAGCGCTGCTGTTGAAGCTACAATACCTTTGCTACCCATTCCTGCTTCAGTAAGGCCAAGATGTAAAGCATAATCACAGCGCTTAGCGATGTCACGATATACACGTATTAAGGCTTGTACTTCACTGAGTTTGCAAGAAAGAATAATTTTGTTGTGCGCAAGTCCAAGTTTTTCTGCAAGTGCTGCGCTTTCCAGTGCAGAGGTAATTAAGGCTTCATGCATTACTTCTGGTAAGGTTTTGGGCTGTGGAGATGCTTTGTTCTGATCTAACATTTTAGCTAGTAAAGCCTGATCTAAGCTTCCCCAGTTAACGCCAATACGAACTGCTTTGTGATTAGTGCATGCAATTTCAATCATCTCGCTAAACTGTTTGTCGCTGCGACCTACATTGCCGGGGTTGATACGGTATTTGTCTAGTGCTGTAGCACAATCAGGATATTTTTTTAGTAAGCGACCACCATTGAAATGAAAGTCACCAACAATAGGTACGTGTATGCCAGCAGTGTCTAACTGTTCACGTATTGTCGGGACTGCCATTGCAGCCTCTTTATTATTGACGGTGATGCGAACAATTTCAGATCCTGCATTGGCTAAATCCGCTATTTGCGCTACTGTTTTATCTATATCAGCGGTATCAGTGTTGGTCATTGATTGCACAACTATAGGGGAATGACCTCCAACTGTGACATTGCCGACTTCAACTGCGGTACTATTGCGCCGAAAATTCATCGAACTCATAGTTTAGCTATACTCAAAAAAATTAGTCTATTCATGAACTAAGATCTTAACTCATTCAGATCTTGTTGTGAGTAGAATTAGAATAATCAGAAGCGGAAAATAACTATTCCTTAATTAAATTATGTATTGGCAAGACAGCTTAATGATCCGATCTACCGGTAGAGGTACCTATGAGGTCACAAGTGATATTGAGAAAATGATTCAAGCTTCAGGTATTCAGTGTGGCTTGTGTCACTTATTCATACGGCATACTAGTGCGTCATTGATCATAAGTGAGAACGCTGATCCTGCGGTGCGTGACGACTTGGAAACCTTTATGTCTACATTATGTCCTGATGGTGATGCGATGTTTACGCACGTAGCAGAAGGACAGGATGATATGCCTGCGCATGTACGTACGGTGCTCACTCAAACCGAATTAAGCATACCTATAATTAATGGTGGATCTGGATTAGGAATATGGCAAGGGATCTATCTTTGGGAACATAGAGCTATAGCACATCAGAGACAAATCATTGTAACCATGCAAGGCGAATGATTTATGAGTGATTTTTCAAAAATTCGTTGTGTTGCTTTTGATTTGGATGATACTTTGTGGCCATGTGAACCTACTATATTAAATGCAGAACTGCAGTTATATGAATGGCTTGAGAAATATTATCCACGATTAACGAATGAGTATTCAATAGAAGACATGCGCGAGTTTCGTGTAAACTTTGCAACGCAAAATTCACATATTGCACATGATGTTACCGCTCTTCGTACGCAGTCATTGGTTGAATTGGCGATTAAGTTTGATTACCCCGATAACTTAGCAATTGATGGCATGACTGTTTTTAGGGAACATAGAAATAAAGTAGATTTATTTGATGATGCTTTGCCAACCATCGATAAACTAAATAAGCATTACAAAACAGGTGTGATAACCAATGGCAATGCAGATCTCGAAGCGATCGGTTTAAGTGAGTATTTTGATTTCATAGTAACAGCAGAAGAAGCGGGGTCAGCAAAACCTGATCATGCAATATTTGAGTATGCGCGTAGTAAAATTAATTTAGAGAAGCATGAGCTGCTATATGTAGGAGATCATCCTGTTAACGATGTGCTTGGGTCGAGAAATAGTGGTTGGAAATCGTTATGGTTTAACCCCTCTGGTGAAAGTTGGCTTGAGGATCTACGGCCCGATGCTGAGATTAAAATGCTTAGCGAATTGCCGAGCTTGTTAGCTATTTAATTTAAATTATGAAAATAAGGAGTTAGGAATGTCAGAGGCTGTACCGGGTTTAGAGCATAGAATAGTCAAGTTGGAACGTATTATGTATACAATGCGTATCGCAATCGTGGTGCTAGTTGGTTTTATGATGTATGACGCCTTATCGCCCGAAACAGGCTCAGATATTATCTTTGCAGATAAAATTAAATCTAGACAATTTGTTTTGCTAGGACCAAATGATGAGCCAATTGGTTACTGGGATTACAAAGATACCAAGGGCTTGAAACTTTACTCAACCAAAGGTGATCACATTGTAGTCAGCCCAGACGCAGTTACATTTTTTCAAGATAAGTTAAATCCTGAAATAAAGTCTAAATATGATTGAATGTGTCAATTGACATATCTAATCTATTTTTTGACCATACTTCTTTTTAAATAATTTTTTAGATTGTTTAACCCATTCATCACGGTTAATGCGGTCTGGAAAACTGCCGAGAGTAGTTGCTAGTGTTTCAATATCTGCGGCTTTTAAGCGGCCTAGTTGCTCATATGAATATACACCAAAGTCATTGAGTTTCTTTTCCATCACAGGGCCAATGCCCTTGACCACCTGAAGATCATCTTTAACTGTAGCAGCTGCAATATTTAAGCCTTTGCTTGGTGCTTTAAGACCTGCTGCTGGTTTTTTTGCCACTGTTTTAGTCGTCGGTTTGGCCTCTTTTTTCTTGGCAGGTGCTTTAGAAGCAGGTGCCGGTTTAGAAGTGGTTTGTGAAGCCAGCTTAGATTTTAGTGCTTCTATGGTATGTTCATGTTCGCGTAACAATGATGAATCTCGTTGAGATGATTTTAGTTCGTTCTCAAGTGTAGAAACCTTACCTTTGTATTCCTGAACCATTGCTGCGCTTGAGGCTTGTGCACGGTTTTCAGCTGTACGTACTTGTTCACGCAGGTCATCAATAATTGCATCTTTTTCTTCACAAGTGTCAACGAATACACGTTCTTTCTCGCTAGATTCAAGCTTAATCTCATTGATTTGCTTATAAGTACGACCCAGCACATTGTTTTTTGATGTTCCAACAAGTCTAACTTTATCCATGAAGCGATTAAATTTATTGTCATTGCTAGGCACTTCTAGAGGTGCAAGCTCTTCAACACGATTCTTAACTTTTGATAACTCGGTCTGGTTCCTGATATTTTGTTCAGCTAGATCTTGGCTGCGTAGTTTTTGAAGTTGTAAAATCTCAGCTTGCGCTTTATTTTTATATTCATGCAATTCCGCTTTAGCTGATTGTGTTTGTTGTTCTAGTATTGGATGTAATTCACGTAACCGAATGGTATCTACTCGATCTGTTCTCCATTTGCTTTGCACTTGCCCGACCATGCCGTATAAACCACGAATACTATTCTCGGATGAAGTAACTTTGTCATTTAACCTAACTACTTTGTCGGTCATATCAGTAAGTCTAATTTTATGATTTGTAGCCTCAAAGCGATCATGCCTCCATTTTCCTTGCACTTGCTTGATCATGCCATGTAAGCCGCGAATATTATTTTCAGATGAAGTAACTTTGTCATTAAGACTTTGCACTTTACCAATCATTTCTGTCAGTCTGAATTTAAATGTTTCTTGGTCAGTAACTCGTTTATTTAACCGTTTGATTTTTTGATTAGCTTCAGCATGCAAGTCGACGTACTGACAAGCTAGATTTTCAAAATCATTTCGTTCGCTGAGAGTTTGTTGATATTTGGTTTGAAGATTCTTGATCCAAGTTTGATGTGTAGGTAATTGCTTGGCTTTTTTCAATGTTGTTTGCCAGCGAGATGTCATCAACATCAAGTCACCACTTTGGTTAACATATTTAGATTGGATATCTTGATATTGTGTTTTGTATGTAATCGATTGTTTCTTTGCTGTTTCTAGTTCATCTGCTTGAACGCTTATCTGGTTTGCTTGAGTTTCTATTTTGGATTCCAGGTCACTGCGCAAGGTGGCCAAAGCTTGATTGCACGTGCATCGGCGCATAAACCAACCTATTGCAGCGCCAATGACGGCTGCAGCTATCAAATAATATAAAAATTCATTTAGTAAGTAGCTCATAGTAATGTCTCTTTATTAATTCTCTTTATGCTTATTGTTGTCGACTTACGTTAAACTCAATTCTTCTATTTAATGCACGCCCTTGAGCGGTATCATTGTCATAAATAGGTAGAGTTTCACCATATCCTTCTGCTCTAAGACGTTCGGCTTGGATGCCTGAGTTGGTTAAGTAATTTAAAACAGAGTCGGCGCGCAGTTGGCTTAATTGTAAATTTAATTTTTCGTTTCCTACGCTATCGGTATGTCCTTCGATGGCCACATCGAATTCGCTATGCTCAGTTAATACATTTACTACATCATCAAGAATTTGTTTTCCTTCAGGTGTAATTTCGTTGCTACCAAATAAGAATGTAATCCCTGAAAGATCTAACGTTTGTAATAAATCTTCTATAACGTTTGCTTCCGACTGCACAACAGGTGTCTCTGCAATTTCTGTTTCAGGAATTTCTATTTCTGGCTCGACTTGTGGCTCTGCGACTAGTGCTGTGTCTGGAACCGGTTTGGATTCAGTTTTATTCTTAGGCTCAGTTTCAGGCTCTGAAATTGGATCTGGTTTTGCTTCAACTACTTGAGGTTCAACAACTTCAAGTTGATTGTCGACAACTCGTATGCCGTGTAATGAAGATATTATTTCTTCAATTTCATTTGAACGCTGTTGACTGACTACTGTTCCAGTAACTATTGCGTCACGTCCGTCCATGTTAACTACAACGCCACCAACTTGTTTCTCCTTTAATAACTCATTGCTATTGAAACTTAGCTTATTTTGAATAGCTTCAGTTTTGCTGTCTTTAGTATACCAATAGAGTGCAGCAAGACCTGCCACCCCTAATATTAAAGGTATGATTAAACAAAGAGTACAGCTACTTGTACGTTGATCTGTCATGGTTATTCTATATTTTTTTATTGTAATACAACGGTTGGAAACCAGTGTTTCTCAGCTGTGGCTAAGTATTGCTTGATAGTCATAAATTCGCAAACGAAATTGCATGAATCTATTCGATGGATGCTAAATAGGTATGAAAACCACACAGTGATAATCCTTACAATATCAAGGGAAATGTGAATGGAGGCGTTACAGTATTTGCGTGAAAATCTAATTCTTAACTTGCATGATGTGAGTGATCAAGTTGTGATTGTTTTTAACAGTATAAAACCGACTTTAAGCAGAAACCTGTTCTCTGGGAGTGGGGATGTTATCAGTCAGTTTTTTAATTAATTCTACAAAATTTTTATTTTCTGATGTGGATAGGTCAATAAGTACGCTTTTATAAGCGCTGTCCATTAATTCAATTCCTAATTGTGCAATTTTTTCACCAGTTGGCGTCAGTTGAATATCAACAACTCTTCGGTCTAAACGGTTGTGTGAGCGTTGAATGCAATTCTTCTCTTCGAGTTGATCTAGGTAACGACTCACGGTGGCTCGCTCAATCATCAATTCATCTGCTAGTTTTGCTGGTGTATAAATAGACTTTGAGGAAATGGCATGAATAAGTCGCCATTGATTGAACTTAAATCCATAACAATCTAATTCTTTATTTAATGTTGTGCGTGTAAATGCATTTAATCGGTCCGCAAAGGATATGATCATTGGCAAGGCAGAATGGTGTGGCTTATTTAATTCACTCATAGTCTATGTGAGATTAGTTGTTCTAAATCAATAGCTTATTAATAACACACTCGACGAGAAATAAGTGCTTGAAGGAGATTGTTATTACGATTGTTTACAGTTCTTGATTAAGACAATTAGCGCGAGTTAACTATCTTATTGCATTGTGAACGGTGTTGATGGTGCCCCGAGTAGGAGTCGAACCTACGACCTGCCCCTTAGGAGGGGGCCACTCTATCCAGCTGAGCTATCGGGGCGATATTCATGCTCAATTTCATGAGGATGCTTTGTGTTGGTAAACCTAACTATTTGATCGATCGAATAGTTAGCTTACTTAAGACAGACTAATTCATTATCATATTCAAATCGTCCAGTCATTCATAAAATATATCATTACATCATAATTAATGAATTAGATATATTTTTGGTCTAGGCGTATAAAGTACTCAGCTGAAATATATCTAGAATAAACATAGGAGAAAATTCAAATGAGTAAGTGTCCAGTAATGCACATTGAAGGTAACGCTTCTAACGATGGTACATCTAACCAAGATTGGTGGCCTAACCAACTAAATATAAATATGCTTCATCAGCATTCAGCTAAGTCTAATCCTATAGATCAGGATTTCAACTATGCTGAAGAGTTCAAGAGCTTGGATCTTGATGCGCTAAAAAATGACATTAGTGAATTAATGACTCAGTCACAAGATTGGTGGCCAGCGGATTATGGTCATTATGGACCATTCTTTATTCGTATGGCATGGCATGGCGCAGGCACCTATCGTACGGGTGACGGCCGTGGTGGAGCAGGGGCTGGTAACCAGCGTTTTGCACCGATCAACAGTTGGCCAGATAACGGCAACTTAGACAAAGCGCGAAGATTACTTTGGCCAATTAAACAGAAATACGGCAAGAAAATATCATGGGCGGATCTTATGATTTTGACCGGCAACTGTGCTTTAGAATCAATGGGATTCAAGACATTCGGTTTTGCAGGTGGTCGCGAAGATACTTGGCAACCAGAGGAAGACATATACTGGGGTAATGAAAAAGAATGGTTGGGTGACCAACGATACACAGGTGAACGTGATTTAGAAAATCCGCTTGCAGCGGTGCAGATGGGCTTGATCTATGTGAATCCAGAAGGTCCAAATGGAAATCCTGATCCTCTTGCTTCAGGCGTTGATATTCGTGAAACCTTTGCGCGTATGGCAATGAATGATGAAGAAACGGTTGCCTTGGTTGCTGGTGGACATACATTTGGAAAATGTCATGGTGCGGGTGATGCCGCGCACGTGGGCCCAGAGCCAGAAGCAGCCAATATTGAGGCGCAAGGCTTCGGTTGGTTGAGTACGCATGGTAGCGGTAAAGCAGGTGATGCAATCACCAGTGGAATTGAAGGAGCTTGGACGCCGACACCTACCATGTGGGATAACAGTTACTTTGATACGCTTTTTGGACACGAGTGGGAATTAACTAAGAGTCCAGCAGGAGCCAATCAATGGATACCTAAAGATGGTGCTTCTGCCAATGCCGTGCCAGATGCGCATGATGCATCAACTCGACATGCTCCGATGATGACTACAGCCGATATGGCAATGAGAATGGATCCAGCTTATGAAAAAATTTCACGAAGATTCCATGAGAATCCTGAAGAATTTGCGGATGCATTTGCACGTGCATGGTTTAAATTAACTCATCGCGATATGGGTCCACGTACTCGCTATTTAGGTAGTGATGTGCCAGCTGAAGAACTTGTTTGGCAAGACCCGATACCTGCTGTAACACACGAGTTGGTTAATGACCAAGATATCTCTGTCTTAAAGAGCAATATAATTGCTTCAGGGTTAACGGTTTCTCAGCTTGTATCAACAGCATGGGCATCGGCTTCAACGTACCGTGGTTCAGATATGCGTGGCGGTGCGAATGGTGCACGTGTTCGTCTTGCGCCACAGAAAGATTGGCATGTGAATGAACCTGATCAGTTGGCAAAAGTATTAGAAACACTTGAAGGTATTCAGAATGCTTTCAATAATACGCAATCTGGAGGCAAAGCAGTTTCATTTGCAGATGTGATTGTTCTAGCGGGATGTGTCGGTGTTGAGCAAGCTGCAAAGAATGCTGGTCAAGATATAGAGGTTCCTTTTACACCTGGTCGTGGAGATGCAACTCAAGCTCAAACTGATGTTGAATCATTTAACGTACTAGAGCCAACTGCGGATGGTTTTCGTAACTACCTAAAGGCGAAGCACACAGTAGCATCGGAAGAGTTATTGATTGATCGTGCACAATTAATGACGTTGAGTGCACCTGAAATGAGTGTTCTTGTGGCAGGTATGAGAGTGATGAATGCTAACTTTGAGCAATCTCAACACGGTGTTTTCACAAAGCATACTGAAGCATTAACGAATGACTTCTTTGTAAACTTGCTTGATATGAGTACGGTATGGACGCCGACTTCTGAAGATGCTGAAATCTTTGAAGGCCGTGACCGTTCAACCGGTGAGATCAAATGGACGGGCACCCGATTCGATTTAATCTTTGGCTCAAATTCACAACTTCGAGCAGTCGCTGAATTTTACGCATGTGAAGATTCGCAGCAGCAGTTTGTGCGAGACTTTGTTGAAGCGTGGGATAAAGTGATGAACCTTGATCGCTTTGATATCGCGTAGATATTGTAAATATGCATGAAAACCTCTAATGAGACAGTGATCATGTGTTAATTGATGTCTTAGATATCAGCAGTAAAAAAGGTCGATCCATATTAATGAATCGGCCTTTTTTTGTTCGTTAAGAACTACTTTTTTCAAAGTCAAAAAACACGAATGTGTTTTTTGTAGTAGGTTAAACTCAAAAGCAAAAAATAAACTAAGGTTGGTGCCGAGGGAGAGAATCGAACTCTCACTATGTTGCCATAACCGGATTTTGAATCCGGCGCGTCTACCAGTTCCGCCACCCCGGCAAGTCTTTCACTAATCGGCGACTAGTGTATCGCAAATTGCTAAGCTAGCAAGTACTTGGCAAAACAATAATTAAATAAGACGCACTGAATT
>CALAJL010000057.1 GCA_937922735.1 uncultured Gammaproteobacteria bacterium
ACGGTTGATTGGCATCACGTGGGCTTATTGCCACAAGCTATGAATAAGTTATTAGAGTATGGAGTGAATCAAGCAAGCGTTTCTATTGATTTATCTGATTGGCATAAACATATTGCAGAGCTTAAGAGCACGTACGCAATGAATTACGATAAGCAGAGTGACTATATTCAACCCTATGCAGTTATCGAAGAGTTAAATAAGCATGCCAAAGGTGAAGCAGTTATAAGTACCGGTGTTGGCCAGCATCAAATGTGGGCCGCCCAGTATTTTGATTTTAAATTACCAAGACTTTGGTTAACCTCAGGCAGCATGGGCACCATGGGTTTTGGTTTGCCAGCGGCGATTGGTGCGCAATTTGCAAAACCAGACCTAGTGGTAATTGATATCGATGGTGACGCCAGCATACGAATGAACTTAGGTGATTTAGAGACTGTAACAACCTATAAGTTGCCGATTAAAGTAGTTGTGCTGAACAACCTTGGTGACGGCATGGTGAAGCAATGGCAAAAACTATTCTTCAAAGGCCGTTTGTCTGCAAGTGATAAATCACTACATAAAAAAGATTTTGTTAAAGCTGCTGAAGCAGATGGCTATGAATATGCTGTTCGCTTAGAAAATAAAGCCGAGTTATCCAAAGTTATCAAAGAATTTATGGATTTTAAGGGCCCGGCTTTTATTGAGGTAATGATTGATCCTGATGCAGGTGTGTATCCGATGGTTGGACCGGGCATGACATTTGATCAAATGATTACAGGCGACCATATACCTTCACGTGACGCAAAATCCAATGCTAATACGGATGTCGATTCTTCTGAAATGTTTTAATTCTGGTGATGCTTTAATCACTTGAGCTGCACCTACATGCTATTAGTTGGCAGACTTATCTAATGCTATTGATAATGCAGGCACTAAATGTGCATATGCATAGTGGTGATGCATTAGCGATGTTTAGGTTCATGGTTTGCTGTTCTCATTTGAGTATTTAGTGAATACTTAAAACTTGTTGCAATCATGAATGTGATTACCTTTGGCCATAAGGTATTTACATATATTATTTTTAAGCTCAAAAGCTCTCATGTTTTGCTCTAGTGCTAAAAATGCGGAGTGTTCTTAATGTGTGAATATACTTATCTCTAAGTCAATTGTAGAAATTGTGAAAGCAGAATAATTATTCAATGAAAAAAGCGATTCGAATATTTTTATTATCAATTACTTTTATATTACTAGTAGTTTGCATCTTTGTTGGTATAGCAATTTATAAACCTCAAATACTCGAAAGCACTTTAAGCTCGATTTTATATGACATAACGGGATATCAATATTCCACTCAAGAGTTATCAATACAATTATCTCCAACGATAATAACGATAGAAGGACTTGAGTTAAGTAATCCAGAGTGGGTTCAAAATCCCAAATTACTTTCTGTAAAAAATGCAGAGATATCATTAAATTTCAAGCAGTTTATTAATAAACAAAATCCATTTTGGAGCGCAGTGCTAAGCGGTCTCGATGTGCAGTTGCTGGAGGATGAAAAAAATAAACTAAATTGGAATACAAACATATTAGCTAATAAGCCAAAGCAAGGGACTAAAGAGCCATTGGTTCTAAAAAACTTACTAAGTTTTTCGGAGATTACAATTAATAAGGCTAATGTAGTTCAGAAAAAGTTAGATGTTACAGAAGAGATCTATGTCACTAATCTGTTAGTAAAAAGAACAAGTGATGTCTCCATGTTGTTAGATGGAACAGGAAGCTATAAGGAACAGAGTATAGATATCAGTGGCAATATTGATATTGACGACCAGAATCCAGTAGAACAAATTCTAAAGTTTGCTGTTAACGCACAAGGTTTGGGTATTGATCTTCAATCTACTGGGGTAGTACATCCAAATAATTTTGATAAAGCTAATGTTTCAATTAATGCACAATCAGAAAGTTTAGAAAAACTTGAAGCATTTTTTGAGACGACACTACCTGCGGTCACCCCTATCAATGTGGCTCTAGATTTGTTGTCATCAGAGGGTAGATTTGAAGTGTCCAAAATCAATCTTCAGATGGGTGAGAATGTGTTAACGGGTGACGTGATGTTTGATGCAAAAGATTCTTTTTTGCTTATGAACCTCATGTCTGAAAATATTGACCTAGCCCCTTTTATGTCTGCGCAAATTGACAAAGATTCAAGATCTTTGGTAGATGTTGAAAAGCCTCAAGAAGCGGAAATTGATTGGTCATGGATGGAGACCGTAAACGCTGAAATTAACCTAGAAGTAGGCGAGATTAGTGCTAATGAGTATGCACTAAAAGATGTTAATGCTGCACTAAAGCTAAAAGATAATGTTTTAGGTGTAGATAACGTAAGTGCACGTTTTCAACAGCAATTAGTTGGTGATGATGAGCAATCTTATTCTAGTGAGCAAATAAAAATATCAGGGACAATAGAGCCAGTAGCTAAGCAAACACAAGGCAGTGATGTGCAGCTACTTATAAACATAGCTGAAAATGAATCATCATTGTCACTGGAGGGAATTGCAAATATAAATGGCATTGAAGGAAATCATTTAAAGGTTAATGCAGATTTAGGTGGTTTAGATTCATTATCTAATTATTTGAAAATAGATTTTTCACCATATTTACCTGCAAAAATTAGTGCAAGTATGGAAACGTCTACGAATGAAATTTTAATTGATAAGTTAATAGCTACTTCTAAAGATAGTGATCTGTTGGGTGATGTCAAAGTTAACTGGTCTGATAAGGAGACTGTTGTTATAGGGTCGTTGAGATCAGAATTACTAGATTTGTCGCCTGTATTTATGGAGAAAAACGCACAATCTGAGGATGGAAATAAAATTTCTAAAGGCGACAAAATATTTAGTGACGAAGCTATAGATTGGTCATGGCTAGAGGTCTATAAAGCCAAATTAAACCTTGAGGTTAATAAATTAATTATTAAGGAAAGTATTTTTAACAAGATTAAAACAAACCTGGAAATAGGTAATGGATCATTAAATGTAAAGCCTTTGCAAGCATTATTTGCTAATGGCAGCATGAAGTCTGTGCTCTCGCTGAATAAATCAGGTGATGGTGTTAAGTTCGATACACAGTTAGATGCAATTAATTTAAGTTTAGCTGCAATGGGTATTACTGGTGATAGTGTTTTAGAAGGAGGTACAACAGACCTTGTTATGACATTTAGTGGGCAAGGGGCATCGTTGCATCAAATTATGTCATCGTTGAGTGGTGAGATGGTGGCAGAAGTGCAAAAAGGTATTATTAAAAACGATGCGTTTGAGGCAATTGGTACAGATATTATTCTTGAGATGCTTTCAATGTTAAATCCATTCATGAAAGAGGATGAGACAACAGAATTAGAATGTGCTGCAGTTAAATTCACAGCCGAGAATGGTGTATTAACTAGTAAAAATCAATTGGCAATCGAAACCTCAAAAATGAAAATTGTAGGAGGTGGAATCGTGGATTTAAATTCGGAAGAATTAGAAATAGGCTTTAGTCCATCTGCTAAAAAAGGTGTTGGAATCAATGTCGGTAGTTTAGTTAAATTTGTACGATTAGGTGGCACCTTAAATAACCCTCATCCCGAGGCTGATCCTGTAGGTATTTTAAAAAGCGGTGCTGCAATAGGTGCGGCTGTATCAACAGGAGGGGTGTCATTATTGGTTGAGGGCTTGTTTAAACGTGCGGCGAACAGTGGCTCTGCTTGTAATCAAGCGTTGAAAGATATCGATGATGATCAGGTAGAGAGTAAGGATGTAGAGCCTTCGGATGATGTGCAATAAGCGTCTGAGTAACTCAAAAACTAGCATTACAGGTTAATCAAATCCTCTTACTGCCAAAAGTAATTGAAAAACAATGTAAATCTACACGAAATTAGCTGTTCTACTCCAATAAATAGGACTATTTTGTATGTTCTACTCGATCATAAAATAAATAAATTAGGGAGAGAGTTATGTCAATGTCAAAAAGTCTTGTTGCTGAATTTATAGGTACATTCTGGTTAGTGCTTGGTGGGTGTGGTAGTGCTGTACTTGCGGCAACGTTTATTTCCAATGGTGCAATGATTGGTGAGAGTACGCACTTCCCATTAGGTATCGGTTTAGTTGGTGTTTCATTAGCATTCGGATTAACAGTGGTTACTATGGCTTATGCAATCGGACACATCTCTGGATGCCATTTAAATCCAGCAGTCTCATGTGGACTAGTGGCAGCGGGTCGTTTCCCAGCAAGTCAATTAGTGCCTTATATAATTGCTCAGGTGTTAGGTGCAATTCTTGCTGCAGTAATTTTATACATCATTGCAAGTGGTGACGGTAGTTATGGTGGGTTAGCATCCAATGGATATGCTGCGCATTCTCCTGGTGGTTATAGTGTAGTGGCAGCACTAGTATGTGAAATCGTCATGACTTTTGTATTTTTAATGGTCATTATAGGGGCTACGGATAAACGAGCGCCTGCAGGTTTTGCACCTATTGCCATTGGTCTTTGTCTTACACTGATTCACTTAATATCTATTCCAGTAACCAATACCTCTGTTAATCCTGCAAGAAGTACAGGGCCGGCTTTAGTAGAGATGGTAACAGGCATACAAAATGCAGCGGTTGGTCAATTATGGTTGTTCTGGGTTGCACCAATCATTGGCGCGATTTTAGCGGGTATTGTCTATAAAGCAGTATTTGAAACATCAGAAAGCTAAAGACTTCACTTAGGAGCTAAAAAGGGCGCTTTTTGCGCCCTTTTTTATGTCTGGTATTATGATAAACATAAGTAAAAGGATATGTCATGATAATTAAAAATGGGCTATTTATATTTGTATTTATATTTATAAGTACTGCATGTCTAGATAGAGAGAGTGCAACAGATACAGTTGCGTCGAGTATTGATTCAGAGGAAGTGCTTAAGAGGCAACTTAAAGTCTATCAAGAAGCTGAGGTAGATCCACAGCAGTTTAAATCTGACTTAAAAGAAAATTGTCCTCATTTTGGAAATGTACTTCTTACTACTGCTGAAACAATTCAGCTAGGAACGCGAGTTTTTAATGCGGGCGGTGTAAGCCTAACGAAACGAATTTATGAAGGTACTGTCTATAAGTTACTGTTTCAAATTAAAGATGATTGCATGAACTTAAGTGATGCATTGCAGGTGGGATTAAGTAAAGCTGCTGAATCTGAAGATCATCATGACCAAGCATGGGCGTTGCGTAATGTACTGGATCTGATTATGGGTGGGCCACCACTAAAGCCACCTGGTGCGCAATAGATATTATTTAGTAAAAATCACAATTGAATGAATGACTAAAACTAAACGTATAAAATTAAATTTCATATTCATTATTCAAATGCTTTTTTTCGTTCCAGTAAGTATTGCTGGTGAAATTATTCCTACTGATAAAGAGAGTTTCGCTCAAGAATACGAATATTTAGGAGTGTTATTAGAGAAAGTACAGGATAAAGCGACCGCTAGACTATATAAGCCGAAAATAATTAATGAACTTGAAAGAATACAATCAAGTGTTGGGAGGTATAGTGATTTTGAATCTCTTTCACCTTTTGATAAAAAAATATTTGTGAGTAAGTTTCAAAATAATAATTTACATTGTGGTTATGTAACCAAGGTAATAGATGAGCGTAGAAGATTACTGCTCAATAAAGAAGCAAAAAATGAATTAGGGTCTATCCTAGATCAATTAATTCAGTAACTGTTAATAATATTTTATTCTAAATTAATGATCATTCCATGTGGCCATGGCTTATGTCAGTATTGGCTATGATAATTTTTACCTTGTTCGCTCCTTCAAAATATTATGTAAGATTGATTTTTTTATCGATCATTATTGCTTTTACTTCTTCTTGTACATTGCTATTGCTCAATGGAAATTTAAGTTTAGGTAGTTATGAGTCTAAAAGTCATACTTTTAAGTGTAAATTGCCCGGAGGTGCATTAAGCAAAAAAGTTAAGGTTGAGGACCGCAGCAACGACCTGGGTGAAACAGCTACATTTTCTTTAGATATTGGATTATTGTGGCGAATCGACCATTTAAATATAGGGAAACATAAACTAGCAATGCTAGATGTTACAGTTGATAGAAGGCAGCAATTAGATTTAGCTAAAAATAATTATATGAGCATGTATTTAGCGCAGAATGCAGAAAAAGTAGAAGTAGAGTGGGAGCAGTATGTGGTGGTTGATAATGCAGAGTTACTACTTGTTAATACATTTGTTAAATGGGATGACAATCAAGAGAAAAGGGAATTACTCTTTTCAGTGGATGGCAACTACTTAAATGTAATTCATTTTGCACAAAATGTATCAAGTAACTTGCAGTCCTTTACAACAGGAGC
>CALAJL010000058.1 GCA_937922735.1 uncultured Gammaproteobacteria bacterium
TTTTAGGATTGGGTCTTTTGCTTCTAGTTGGATTGAGTCAAAAACAACTCCTCACTTAAAGCTATAACAAGTTTCATATGTCTGCTAATGGCCGAAAGCGGACATAGCGCAAAAAGATTTTAAATTGAAAGCATCGTCCAAGATGCGACTCTTATTCGCACATCCATGTGCTCACTATTAGTCGAAAGCGTACATAGTAGAAAAGATTTTTAATTAACTCATACGCTCAAGATGAGATTCTTATTCATATACCCATTAATTTATTAATTATAGATAGTTAATGGTGAGTTATCAGGTCAAAGCCTTCTGCTTGCAACATTGAAGTTAACTTAATTAATGGTAGGCCAATTAAGGTGCTGTAGTCTTCACCTTGCATTTTTTCAAATAATGAAATTCCTAAACCTTCGGCTTTAAAACTTCCGGCACAGTTGTAAGGTTGGTCTTTATCTAAATAAGCAATAATTTGTTTTTCACTAAGCTTGCGGAACGTTACTTGAAACGTTTCGCAACTGACTTGGCGTGTATTAGTCTTGGTGTTGATCAAACATAAACCGGTATAGAATGTTATAGTTTTACCGCTTGATGCTTTAAGTTGAGCAATGGCTTTTTCATGGTTACCCGGTTTGCTGATAATTTTATTTTTTAAAACCGCACATTGATCTGAGCCTATGACGAGTGAATTTGATTGATCTTTGGCGACTGCAGCAGCTTTTGCGACGGCTAAACGCGTAACATAATTTTCTGCTGACTCTCCCATATTTATCGATTCATCTATATTCGGCGCTACGCAATTTAAGCGATGGATTAGTGGGCTTAATAATTGTTTTCGATATGTAGAGCTGGAAGCTAATACGATTTTCATATTGATCTTGTTGAGTGCAATAAAGGTAAGTTATTTGTAAATATCAGTTAAATATTGACTGGCATAGAGTAGTATCTTAATTAAATCCTTGCCTATCACTCATAAAGCGATAATGAAGCGCTATGGCTTATTTCGTATACTCTAATTTATCTCAGAAGTTAAACCAGAGCTTAAGCTTAAAATTAAGAGTATGTCACAGCAAAAATCACTTCCTATTCGCTTTGATCCTGTAAGTTTTGCGGAGCATGAACGGAAGCTAGTAGGGTCAATCGCAACCAAAACGATGTCACGTTTAAGAGAAAATGTGCGGTTACCAGATGAAACGATAGAAGCGAAGTTGGAATTTTCTAAAGGTTTCTATGGATATCCATTGGTTTCGGGACAAGTGAAGACTTGGGTGACCATGCGCTGTGAGAGGTGCCTGGATGATGTAAAGATAGAGCTAAATCCGGATATCAATATCTTGGTAAAGCCCGAAGAAGACATCTTTCCTGAGAAAGAAGGTGAAAAGGATGCTGATACGCCTGATTTTTATGAGTATGACGGGAAAAGCTTGGTGTTATCGGACTTAGTAGAGGAAGAATTATTGCTGATTTTACCTCTTGTCCCTAAACATCAGGATATTTCATTATGTAACCAAGATATGGTAGCTTGGCTGGCTGCAAATGAAGCTCGTGACAGGGAGCCAGAGGCCATTGTTGAAAGAGCAGAAAATCCATTTGCTATACTTAAAAAGAGCTGATTAGTTTGGAGAAGCATCATGGCAGTACAAAAGAGTAGGAAGACACCATCTAAGCGTGGCATGCGTAGAGGGCACGATAGCTTGTCCACCGCAGCATTATCGATTGATGGAACCACTGGTGAAACGCATTTACGTCATCACGTAACACCGGATGGATACTACCGTGGTCGACAGGTTGTAGTGAACGCTGAAGAATACGAAGACGACGAAGAGTAAATCAACATACATGATAATGGGTTGTGTTTCTTTCCATTCTCATTCGACTTCTTGTCGGTAATGTAGTTTTTCTAGAATCAATTTCTTAACTGAGAACATCAGTGACAAATTTAACCATTTCACTTGATGCAATGGGTGGCGATGTAGGTGTAACGGTGGTTGCAAAAGCTGCCGTTAACTATTTAGAAGAACATCAAAATATTTCGCTTATCTTAGTAGGTGATCAAGATACTATTCTTGCTGAGCTCAATAAGTTAGATGTACAGCCAAATGATCGTCTTAGTGTTCATCATGCTAGCCAAAAGGTAGAAATGGATGAGCCGCCATCTCAGGCGCTTCGAAATAAAAAAGATTCGTCAATGAGAGTAGCGATTAACCTCGTTAAAGAGGGTGTCGCAGATGCTGCAGTGAGTGCGGGTAATACTGGTGCTTTGATGGCTACCGCACGTTATGTATTGAAAACCCTGCCGGGAATTGATCGGCCTGCTATCACAAGTGTCATGCCTTCGATGCAAGGCAAAACTTATATGTTAGATCTGGGTGCAAATGTTGGTTGCAGTGGCCAACATTTATTGCAATTTGCGGTGATGGGTTCAGTTTTGGCGAGTGCCGTAAATGAAATTGAGCACCCAAAAGTTGGATTGCTAAATGTTGGTGAAGAAGAAATAAAAGGCAATGAACAGGTTAAGGAAGCGCATGAATTATTACGCAAAAGTGGGCTAAATTATATCGGTTATGTTGAAGGTGATGATATTTACTGCGGAGAGGTGGAAATTGTTGTCTGCGATGGATTTGTCGGTAATGTTTCACTCAAGACGAGCGAAGGGGTAGCTAAGATTGTTGCACATTATGCGAAAGAAGAATTTACGCGCAATATTATCACCAAACTCTGTGGGTTGATTGCGTTACCGGTTCTAAAAGCCTTTAAAAAACGTATTGACCCAAGACGATATAATGGTGCTAGTTTGTTAGGCTTACGTGGTGTGGTGATAAAAAGTCATGGTGGAGCAGATGCATATTCATTCCAACATGCGATTGGAATTGCTCATATTGAAGCGAGCCAACAAGTACCAAAGAGAATTGCATCAAAAATAGAAGAATATTTAACACAAGATGACGCAGCATAAACATTGTTTTCAACTTTGCTTGTAAATAATCTTGAAATCTAATTAGGAAAAAACCTGGTAAATGATCTACTCAAAAATAATTGGCACAGGAAGTTACCTTCCAGAAAAAGTACTAACCAATAAAGATTTAGAAAAAATTGTCGACACTTCTGATGAGTGGATTCAAGGTCGCACTGGAATTAAGCAACGCCATATCGCTGCGGATGGTGAAACGACCTGCGATTTAGCGGTTAATGCTTCAAGACGTGCATTAGAAATGGCTGGCAAAACCAACGCCGATGTTGATCTAATCATCATGGCAACGACGACCGCGGATAAAATATTTCCTAGTACAGCATGTTTGCTACAAAAACGTTTAGATATACATGGCTGTGCAGCATTTGATGTGCAGGCTGTATGCACTGGTTTTGTGTACGCATTATCTATCGCAGATAAATTCATTAAAACCGGCAGTGCTAAATGCGCATTGGTCATTGGATCAGAAACTCTTTCACGTATTTTAGATTGGAATGATCGTGGTACCTGTGTGTTATTTGGAGATGGTGCCGGTGCAGTAGTGCTTGAAGCTTCCGAAGAGCCAGGAATTTTATCTACTCATTTGCATGCAGATGGGAGCTATGAGCATTTGTTACATGTTCCTCATGGAATTTCACAAGGTTACGAACAACTTAAAGCTGGTGAAGCGTATGTATACATGGAAGGTAATGCTGTATTTAAGATGGCGGTTAACACACTTGGACGAATAGTTGATGAAACACTAGAAGCAAATAATATTCAGAAAAGTGATATTGATTGGTTAGTGCCCCATCAAGCCAACAATCGAATTATTGAAGCTACCGCGCGCAAGTTAAAAATGCCTATGGAGCAGGTGGTTGTTACGGTTTCAGAGCATGGTAATACTTCAGCTGCCTCAATTCCTCTTGCACTTGATGTCGCTGTGCGAGACGGCAGAATTAAAAAAGGTGAAACCATCATGCTTGAAGCATTTGGCGGTGGTTTTACTTGGGGCTCTGCGTTATTGAAATTTTAGTTGCCAGTTAGATTGGTTGCCGTGTCTAAATCTGTTTATCAAGCAAATTGCAAAAAATGCGTAAGGTTGGCCGAGTTTCTAAAGAGCTCAAAGAAGAAACACCCCGAGTATTTTTGTAAACCAGTACCAGCATTTGGTGACGTTAAAGCAAAATTTTTAATTGTTGGTTTAGCCCCGGGAATGCATGGTGCAAATGCAACGGGCAGACCATTTACAGGTGATCATGCTGGTATTTTGTTATATGAGACTTTATTTAAATTTGGTTTTGCAACAAAACCTGTATCAGTAAGTGCTGATGATAATTTAAAGCTAAAAAACTGTAGGATTACTAATGCAGTGAAATGCGTGCCACCGGCTAACAAGCCTACAACAGAAGAAATTAAAATCTGTAATACATATTTGAAGAATGAGCTCCAAGCATTACGTCCAGGTAATGTAATACTAGCCTTAGGCAAAATTGCACATGATTCCATTATTCGTTCTTTTGATCTAAAACTTAGCCAATACTCATTTGGACACGAGAACATACATAAGATAGGTGATGGGCTCACTTTAATTAATTCTTACCACTGTAGTCGCTATAACACCCAAACAAAACGCCTTACTCAAAAGCAATTTGAACATGTATTTAAAAAAGTAACCGACCTTCTAAATAAAAGTTAACTTTCATGGTTGAGCTGCATAAAAACCTGAAGTTTGATCCTAAGCAATTTGTTAAAACACTCCCTCATGATCCAGGCGTGTACCGCATGTTGGATCAGAATGATAAGTTTCTCTATGTCGGTAAAGCAAAAAACTTAAAGAAGCGTGTAAGCACTTATTTTTCAAAGACACAATCTAGCGCCCGCATTGCAAAAATGCTCACACAAACGTGTGATATGGAAATCGTAGTAACGAACACGGAGGCAGAAGCATTACTGCTAGAAAATAACTTAATTAAAGAACATCGTCCGCGTTACAATATTTTGTTACGTGATGATAAAAGTTATCCTTATATTTATATTTCTACTAATCATAAGTACCCACAAATTACTTTTTATCGCGGAAGACGAAAAAAAAGTGGCAGATATTTCGGACCCTATGCCAGTGTGCATGCAGCACGTTATGCGTTAAATTTGCTGCAAAAAGTGTTTAAGGTTCGGCAATGTGACGATTACTTTTTTAGTCATCGCAGCCGGCCCTGTTTGCAATATCAAATTGAGCGATGCACTGCACCGTGTGTTGGGTATATAGATGAAATAGATTATAAGAATGATATTGATGCAGCCATGGATTTCCTGGATGGTAACAGCGACCAATTAATAGAACGTTTTGTGCAGAAAATGGATTTAGCCTCTGACGATTTGGATTATGAAAAAGCAGCTGGGTATCGTGACAAGATTGGCATGCTTAGAGAAGTGTCTGAGCAACAATACGTCAGCGGCGAAGACGGTAATGTTGATATCGTAGCAGTTTCAAATGAAGGAGACGTTGCATGTGTGCAAGTATTTAATATTAGAGCTGGGATGAACTTAGGCAATAAGAGTTACTTCCCTAAACTGCCAGAAGTAGAAAAACCAGAGAAAATCCTCGCCGCGTTCTTAGGCCAATATTACTTAACTCATATTATTCCTGAAGAAATAATTGCAAGTCATCAGCCAGATGATGTTGATGTGCTTAAGGTAATGCTAAGTAACAAATTAGGTAAAAAAATTGATATCAATTACGCGCCACGTAGCAAACGTGCACGGTGGTTGGAAATTGCCAAAAAGAACGTTACTACATCTTTAAAGAGTAAATTAGCAACAAAGGCTGGACTAGCACAGCGGTTTGAAGCACTACAGACCGAGCTAAGATTGGAAGATATGCCAACCCGTATGGAATGTTTTGATGTGAGCCACACACAAGGGGAAGCGACCGTGGCCTCTTGCGTAGTATTTGAACTAGAAGGTGCTGTGAAATCCGATTACCGCAAGTTCAATATTGAAGGTATCGAGCCGGGAGATGACTATGCAGCGATGCATCAGGCGTTAACAAGGCGATATACTAGACTGAAAAAAGGTGAAGGTAAGCTCCCAGATCTCTTATTTATAGATGGCGGTAAGGGGCAAGTAAGTAAGGCTAAGGAAGCTTTAGAGGAATTACAGGTAGAAGGTGTACAAATCATTGGTGTAGCCAAAGGTGTGGAGAGAAAGGCAGGTGAAGAGACTTTAATACCAGCTAATGGTGGGCCAGAAATACATTTGGATCCACATTCTTTAGCGTTACACCTTATTCAACAGATTCGGGATGAAGCGCATCGGTTTGCGATTACCAGTCATAGGAAGCGCAGAAGCAAGAAGCGTATGCAATCACCATTAGAAAATATTGAAGGTTTAGGGCCTAAGCGTAGACAAAATTTGCTTAAATATTTTGGTGGGATGCGAGGTGTGTCTAAAGCCGGTGAGGAAGAGCTTGCTAAAGTTCCTGGGATTAGCAAGAATCTAGCGAAAGCAATTTACCAAGAAATGCATACATCAGGAAGTTAATTTCAAGTGACATATAGTATACCTAACCTCCTGACATTTCTAAGGATATTAATAATACCCCTGCTGGTATTTGTGTATTATTTCCCACCGAATATCATAGGTATGCGATTGGCCGCATTATTATTTGCCATTGCCGCGATAACGGATTGGTTAGATGGTTATTTGGCACGCAAACTTAACCAAACTTCAAAGTTAGGTGCCTTTCTTGATCCGATTGCTGATAAATTAATCGTGGTTACGGTATTGGTGATGATTGCAGACGAATTTGGAAAATTATCGATTCTTATACCTGCTTTAATCATAATTGGCAGAGAAATTGCGGTATCAGGTCTACGCGAATGGATGTCAGAGTTAGGCTATCGAGGCTCGGTATCCGTATCGATGCTGGGTAAAATTAAAACGACCGCGCAAATGGTGTCTTTGTTCCTGCTTTTATACCGTTATCCAATATTAGGTCTACCAACATTTGATATTGGTGTGTGGCTGTTATATCTTGCTGCGGCTCTAACGATTTGGTCCATGCTGGTTTATTTTAGAAGAGCCATTAAGGTCTTTGGTTAATTACGGTTTTAGTAATTTAGGCTTATTGACTCATCGTAAAGGTCCAATAGAATAGGGCAGATTAAGCGGGAATAGCTCAGTGGTAGAGCACAACCTTGCCAAGGTTGGGGTCGCGAGTTCGAATCTCGTTTCCCGCTCCATTAATTTAGCATTTTAATTATATGGCCTCTGCCGCCATGTGTTCACCCACCAGTCCAGTAAATTTTTTCCAGATTAACAATTGGTTCCCAGTTAGGCTTGCTTCCAGGCCCTGTAAAATACCTGAATAGCGTTGGTATATTTGTTTAGCAATTAGATTGCCTTCTTCGGTAATTTGCAACTGAATGACTCTGCGGTCATCCACATCATTTTTTCGTTCAATCAACCCACGTAATTCTAGACTGTCTAAGTGACGAGATATGGTTGTGGGGTCTGCATCAATGGCTTTAGCTACATTTGTTGGTGTGGCGGCATGATCTAAATAAAGTATTTTTAATACTAACCACTGGTTCATTGTAAGCTTCGCTGCACTCAACGGTTTTTTTAGCTGTTGCTTGGCCTTGTTTACGATACTTAATCCAAGTAATACGGTTGTTGCATTGAAATTCAAGCAAGTAGATGGATTTTTCGTGTTGTTCTGGTCTATAAGTGTAGTCTGCATCTTTGTTTCCTTAGTAAATTTACAAACTGAGGTGTTTCAATTTGAGTCTATATAGCTCCTTCTTGAGTGCGTTGCATAAGCGTCATAGTCGCTTATGTATGTACAGGTGTTTTCTAACACTAACTTAGACCTTTTTAATTTGCTTGTGATTACACAACACCATCACAAAATAAGAATAAACACGCAACATTTGGTTGAAAATATCAATTTTCGACTAAATATTCTTGTGCACAGGCCGATGCTCTCAATTGACAATCATTGCAATGTGAGAGTATTAATAACAGTGTGATACGGTATTTAACATGTTAAATAAATTATGCATATCGGTTATGTTGAGTATTTCAATGCTGTTAATTCATAGGATAAAACTTGCCACCTAATATCCCAACAATTACTGCTTCGATTAAACCAAGCGAAGTAGAAGTAAAAAATCAACTTGAACGTATCTTGCAAGGGGAAGAATTTAAACGCTCGCCTAAAATCACTCATTTCTTAAAGCATGTTGTTACGGAAACACTGGATGGAAATAAGCAATATATTAAGGCGCATACTATTGCGATCAACGTCTTTCAGAGAGATGAAAACTTCGATCCACAAACTGACCCATTAGTGCGTGTAAACGCAGTACGATTACGTCGAATGTTACGACATTTTTACTCTATGGAAGGTAAAAATGATGATGTTGTAATAGATGTAGTAAAAGGCAGTTATATTCCACGGTTTTATTTTAAAAATCAAAGTGCTGTCGAGACGGATGAAATTTCTGAATTAGTTAAAGGTCACTCGTTTCCTACCATAGCGGTGCTTAGTTTTAGAAACCTAAGTGAGAAAATTGCTGATTCAAATTTTGCAGATGGTGTCACGCACGAAATTGTTAGCCAATTAACTAAGTTTAAAGAATTGATTGTCATCGCTAGAAGTACGATTAATTTGTCAGATGATAAATTAATCAATACAAAGCAATTAAAAAAAATAATAGATGCGCGTTATATACTGAGTGGTGGTGTGCGTATTGATAGAGATAATTTACGTATTAATGTCGAGCTAGATGACAGAGTTTCTCATTCTAATGTTTGGGCGCATACCTATAACGAGAAACTAAGCGTGAAAAGTATGCTCGAAATTCAAGATAAAATCGCCATGCATGTAGCCACTACAATTGCCCAACCATATGGAGTAATTATTCGCAAAGAGCTTGCACACCTTAATCGAGGTCAAACGGATAATTTTACTGCGTATGAGCTGTTCTTAAGGTATTTTCAATTTATGAATACGCTCTCACCTAAAGATCATCTTCGTGCGCGTGAAGCATTAGAAGAATCTGTTCAAATGGACCCTCAGTTTTCTGATGCATGGGCAGCACTTGCGATTATTTATGCTCAAGAATACCAACTTTCAATGAATCC
>CALAJL010000059.1 GCA_937922735.1 uncultured Gammaproteobacteria bacterium
GTACATGTTAAATACTTTGCCAACTTACGAGAAGCCATTGGCCGTGGCCATGACGATATTCCATTCACCTTCTCAGGCACCGTGACGGTTTCTGAAATATGGGAACAGGCCACTCAAAACATGCAACGACCTGATCGCTTATTAGTAGCGGTGAACCAGGAGTACGCAGACTTTGACAAAGAAGTGTATGACGAAGACGAAATCGCATTTTTCCCGCCCGTTACCGGTGGCTAATTATCAACGCAACAATCGCATTCATGTAGTCGATAACGGCTTTACCTTTTTTGGTTTTGTATTTGCGTGGGGTTGGTTATTTTCTAAAGGACTTTGGCGACATGGCCTTGTCATGCTACTGCTCTATATTCCCATTTATTTTTTTCACTCAATTGTAATGGCTTATATCATGGCGGCTTTCACATTACCTGAGCTTCACTTACTCCTACCTTCCGTAATCCTATTTTCATTCCACCTCTATGTAGGCTTAAAAGGAAATCAATGGTTGAGAACAACACTTGTTAGCAAAGGTTATAAAAATGTATGAGCTATCCGCTATTGAATGAGCAAAAACAATCCACGCGAATCTCGTTGAATGTTGAGTAGCATAGCCTTCGCATTTCTTTTAATCGCAGTTTGCATATCGCCAATACTTTTGACTCGCTGTTTATTCACGCTAAGAATGATATCGCCTTTGCGTAATCCTGCAGATGCCGCCTTACCACTCGCACTTAACACTTCTATACCCGAAATTGATCCTCTTGAAGTTTCTTCTCTTACTTCTCCCAGCTCTGCGCCTGCTAAGCGTTTACTAAGTTTTATACCTTGAATGCTATTGGTGATCTGGTCTTCTACTGTTGCGGTTAAGGTGCGAGGCTTACCATTACGCAACACTTCAATTTTTACACGATTGCCAATGCGCAATAAGCCGATCTCATTTCTAACCTGTGCAGAACTAACTACTTCCTTATCATTAACACCAACTATTACATCGCCTACTTTCATGCCTGCATTATCTGCAGGTGAATCCGGTTCGACTCTAGCTACTACCACTCCTTTATTACGCACAATTCCAAAAGCTTGCGCTAACTCAGGTGTTAAGTCTTGAGCACTAAAACCTAACCGCCCACGTTTCACTTCACCATGTTCAATCAGTTGTTCCGTAATTTTCTTTGCCATATTCATAGGAATTGCAAAACCAATGCCTACATTGCCACCGCTTGGACCATAAATGGCTGTATTGATACCTATTAGTTCACCACGCAAATTCACAAGTGCGCCGCCAGAGTTACCTGGATTAATCGATGCATCGGTTTGAATAAAATCTTCATATGATTCGATACCCAAGCCACTTCGACCTAAAGCACTGACTATTCCCGAGGTAACCGTTTGACCTAAACCAAATGGATTCCCTATTGCTACTACAAAATCTCCTTGCCTTAATACATCAGAATCTCCCAGAGAAATTTCGGTTAGATTCTCCGCGTCAATTTGAATAACAGCAATATCTGCACCCGGGTCTTTGCCAATCACTTTTGCATCAAACCGTTGTCCATCTTCTAATGTCACGACAATATCTTGTGCTTTATCAATGACATGAGAGTTTGTAATCACATAACCACTTTGTGCATCAATTATGACACCCGAACCCAAGCCCGTGGTACGTCGTTCCCGTTGTTGTTGAGGTGCGTCAAAAAATCTTCTAAAGAACGGGTCATCAAAAAAAGGATCGCGTACGACGACTTTTCCAGTGGTCGAAATATTCACTACCGAGGGGGTGATGCGCTCTAGCATAGGTGCCAGTGTTGGCAATGCTTGGCCGTCCACATGGCTTGGAAGCCCTGCAAAAACACTTGTAGAACTTAACAACAAAGTGAATGTGAGTAAGATAATATTTCGCATGAATATAACTTCCTAATGAAAATATTTATTAAGTATTCTAAATGTATTGAGACTTAATTATAGGTATAAAGATCCCTTAAATCTCATAATTTAAAAATTACTCATCGCTTACATTCAAAATGTTCAGGCTATAGTTTTTTACGTGGATCAAATTCAAACCGTTTAGACATTTCCTCAAAATATGCTTTATCTTCATCAGAACAATTCTCAGGCATGACAATTTGTAACGTTACAATCTGGTCACCCACTGAATTGACATGACTTGAGCTACCTTGAGTATTACTTTTTAGACCTCGGTTTTTTAGACGTAATTTTTTACCTGATTGTGAACCAGCCGGAATTTTTGCTTCCACATATCCACCTAAAGTTGGCACTTTTACTTGCGCACCTAATACCGCTTCCCAGGGGCTAATAGGAAGGTCTAATAAAATATTTTTACCATCAAGTTTGAAAATACGATGTGGTGCAATCGTCACCTCCAAGTATAAATCTCCATTTGGCCCCACCCCTGCACCTTGCCCACCTTGGCCACTGAGTCGGATTCGCTTGCCGGAGGAGATACCGGCTGGAATTTTTACATCTAAGTTACGTGTGTTACCTGTTTGCTGATTTCCTAAGCGGATATTTTTTTTAGCACCTAGATAAGCCTCTTCCAACGTTATTGAAATACTTGCATTTTGATCAGCGCCTTTTGCTTGATAAGCGCCTTGCTGAAATCCACCAGACTGATTAAAACCAGCACCGCCACCAAACATAGAATCAAAAAAATCGCTAAAGTCTTCTGCACCACCAAAGCCTGCACTTCTTGAATAACCAGTAGAAGCTCTACTTGAAAATGCATCTTCCCAGCCTGGAGGAGGATTGAACTGTTGACCTTGCTTCCAGTTTGCACCGAGTTGGTCATAGGCTTGGCGTTTCTCTTTATCTTTTAATACTTCGTAAGCTTCACCTATTTCTTTGAATTTAGTTTCTGCATTGCTTTCTTTACTCACATCAGGATGATACTTGCGCGCAAGACGACGATAAGCTGTTTTAATTTCAGCTTCTTTAGCGTCACGCTTTACGTCAAGTATTTTGTAATAATCTTTGTATTCCATAACATCCCAATGAAACTTGTATTTTTTAAATCGCCCTACATAAGAACGCCGCGAATTAACGCGGCGTCCTGTCCATATTTCCTATACTCTATTTAGTAATCTTTACGAAACAATAATAGAGTATCCATGCTCCGACATCCGTGTCGTATTAGGTCATCCTTCTACCGAAATTTTCTTCGGCAATACCTTTTCCTTTTTAGGAATATGCAACTTAAGCACACCATGCTCTGTTTTAGCCGTGATGTTTTCAGCGTCCGCGGTATCTGGAAGCGTAAAGCGGCGATAAAAACTTCCATACGCTCGCTCAGTTCGCGTAAAGCCAGTATCTTCCTCTTTAGTGACAGATTTGCGCTCACCCTTAACTGTCAGCACACCATCTTCTAACGAAACATCAATATCTTTAGGTTCAACACCTGGCACATCTGCTACCACTTCATAAGCATCCTTCGCTTCTTTAATGTCTACAGCAGGCACCCAATCCGTTGCGGTATCCGAATAGCCAGCAGCATTGGTATTAAACATACGATCTAATTCTCCGCTGAATTGGCGGAAGGTATCCATAGGATCCCGATAAACTCTTGCTAGCATTTTAGCCTCCTAATAATCGAGTAAATAATGTTGATAGTTAAAATATGTGGGCAAGTTTTAACTTTTCAAGTCGATTTTTAGGTTATTTTTAGCGATTTTTTAATAATTCTAGAAGAATTTACTTAACTTCGAACTGCGCAGCAGCACGATTCTTTTGAACCGCATCTGGCGTAAAGATTTGACCATTCATTGCTAGATAAATTCCATGAGGCAGATGTTGGGCGGCAGCGATTGCATAACCAATATTAAAAATAGCATCCGTGTTTCGAAAACGTGCAGGTTGCATTGCACCGGTTAGCACAATAGTTTTATCTGTGATGTCTGCAAGACGCTGCGCAGTATTTATCATGGTATCCGTGCCATGTGTAATTAGAATATTTTCACATGCTTCAGCTGAGACTTGCTGGTAAATTATTTCACGATCTTCATCCGATATTTCTAGGCTATCTTTTTTAAGAACCGAAGCCACCTCAAAAGAAAACTTCACTAACGCTTCTTTTAAAATATTTCCAACTACGGGCTCACCTATTTGATAATCACTTAATGCATCAAAATACACTTTATCAATAGTGCCACCAGTACAAAAAATCTTGACTTGATGTTTTTTTACATGATTTTGATTTGACATACATGACCTACTTTTATTCTATGTTCTGCACTTGTTCGCGCATTTGTTCAATTAATACCTTTAAATCTACAGCGGCTTGTGTAGTTTCTATATCTGCAGACTTTGATGCTAACGTATTCGCTTCGCGATTAAACTCTTGCATTAAAAAATCTAGACGTCTACCGATTGGGTCTTTGCGATCAAATATTGTCTGCATTTCCGTTAGATGGCTATCTAATCGATCTAACTCCTCTGCCACATCTAATTTTTGTGACGCATATACCAGCTCTTGCTCGAACCGTTGCTGGTCCATATCCACATTCAGCTCATCAATGCGTTGCTGCTGTTTTTGTTTAATGGCTTCTAAAACTTGAGGGTAATGTTCGCGCACACGCTTAACTATATTTTTAATTTCATCACAGCGTTCTTGTAACATATTTTTTAAACGCTCTCCTTCGGTACCTCGCATATCAACAAGCTGTTCGGTTGCGTTTTTAAATAGCTCTAAGCACGTAGCGTGAAAACTATTCATATCTGTTTCTGCAGTACGCACCACACCAGGCCAAGCCAGTAAATCTACCGCTTTTGCGGGAGCAGCTTGAGGTAACTTTTCATTAACGTGATTAATTTGTGTGATCAAACTCTCTAATAACGAGTCATTAATTTCTAATGATGCCGTCTGAGCCTCAGCTAGTTGATAGCGAAACGTGCAATCCACTTTGCCGCGCGCAAGCTTAGATTGCAGAAATTTACGTAATTGCGGCTCAATGCGACGAATTTCTTCTGGCAAGCGCAAATTAATTTCTAAATAGCGATGATTAACCGAGCGTAGCTCCCAACTTACATTGCCCTGATCACACACATCTTCTACTCGGGCAAATCCCGTCATACTGCAAAGCATTTATTATCCTTTTAAATTCTTAACGTGCCCAAACAGCACGTCTTATTATAAGTTGAAATACAATCGAAATTTTTTGCGTATAATGCGCGACTCTTTGCAATTCCACCAGGTAGTTTTATGAATTCTCCCAATACATCATCAGGCACAACCATCACTCGTCCTAGCGGCCGTCAACCAGACCAAATGCGTGATATTCGATTTACACGTAACTATACCAAGCATGCGGAAGGTTCAGTATTAGCAGAATTTGGTGATACCAAGGTTCTGTGTACTGCCAGCGTGTCCGACCAAGTACCGCGGTTCCTCAAAGGCAAAGGACAAGGCTGGGTCACTGCAGAATATGGCATGTTGCCTCGTTCTACGAATAGCAGAATGGGACGTGAAGCCTCTCGCGGCAAACAAGGTGGGCGGACACTTGAAATTCAACGTTTAATTGGTAGATCACTGCGTTCAGCCATTGACCTTACACTACTTGGCGAGTATTCCATCACCATAGATTGTGATGTAATCCAAGCCGACGGCGGTACACGCACCACTTCAATATCTGGCGGTTTTGTTGCGCTCTACGACGCCATTCAAAAAATGTTAGCTGCTGGCGATCTGAAAAAAGATCCTGTGAGCCACTATATCGCTGCCATATCCGCTGGAATTTATAAAAATACTCCAGTCTTAGATCTAGACTATGCAGAAGATAGCGATGCAGAAACAGATATGAATATTGTAATGAATGACAGCCAAGCATTTATTGAAATACAAGGTACTGCAGAACAACAAGCCTTTACCCAAGATGAATTAAATAGCTTATTGAGTTTGGGTAATAAAGGTATTCAAGAAATTATTCAACAGCAGAAAACTTGTTTACGTTAAATCTTTTTTCTGATCATGAGTAATGAAAAAATTGTATTAGCCAGCGGCAACTCCGGTAAGTTAAGAGAAATTCAGGCCGTACTCGATGCACAACGCTTTACGTTAATTAAACAATCAGAGTTTGATGTGCCTGACGTCCCTGAAACGGGCACTACGTTTGTAGAAAATGCCATCATCAAGGCTCGGCATGCTGCAAAACTTACCGGTCTACCCGCACTTGCCGATGATTCTGGAATTGAAGTGGATGCGCTACAAGGTGCACCGGGGGTGTACAGCGCTCGTTATGCAGGCACGCATGGCGAAGATGATGCTAACAACATAAAACTTCTACATGAGATGAAAGATGTTGAAAATGCACTACGCACAGCACGTTTCCAGTGCGTGATTGTCTATATGCGGCATGCAGCAGACCCCATGCCTTTGATTTGTGAAGGTTCTTGGGAGGGAATGATACTGCATGATTTATCTGGCCCCAATGGCTTTGGCTATGATCCATTATTTTATGTGCCAACACATAAATGCTCATCTGCAGAATTAGATCCTGCAGAAAAAAATCGTATTAGCCACCGTGCACAAGCTCTACAAAAATTAATTACTCAATTAAAATAAAACAAATTCAGTTAAACGTGATTTAGCATGTGTCATTATGTTCTTCTATGACTAAACATGAAGCGAATATCCCTTTATCACTGTATGTGCATATTCCTTGGTGTATAAAAAAGTGCCCCTATTGTGACTTTAATTCACATGAGATTAAAAACTCTCTTCCAGAAGATCAATATATTGATGCGTTAATCCTTGATTTACAACAGCATGCAAAAGAGGTGCAAGACCGAGAAGTAAGCAGTATTTTTATAGGCGGCGGCACACCTAGTATTTTTAAAGCCGATAACATCAAACGTCTAATGGGTGCGATTCGAAATCTATTGAATATAAGTGCATATGCAGAAATTACTATCGAGGCCAATCCTGGTACAACTGATCAAGAAAACTTTTCAGGCTTTCGTGCCGCTGGTATAAATCGAATCTCAATCGGTGTGCAAAGTTTTACCGACTCACAGCTACAAAAACTGGGCCGTATTCATAATGCCCAAAATGCGGTAAATGCAGTAAATACCGCTAAGCAAGCCGGCTTTGATAACATTAATATCGATCTAATGTACGCCTTGCCTCAGCAAGATTTTAATGCAGCACTATTCGATATTGAGCAAGCTATACAGCTAAACCCAAGCCATATTTCCTACTACCAACTAACCATCGAACCAAACACAAGCTTTTATCGACAACCACCAAGCCTACCCGACAACCAAGCGAGTTGGGAGATGCAACAAAAAGGAATAGAGTTACTCGCCAAACATGGTTATCTGCAATATGAAGTGTCTGCCTATGCACAAGACAGTCGTCAATGCCTTCATAACACTAATTATTGGCAGTTCGGTGACTACTTGGGTATTGGTGCCGGTGCGCACCAGAAAATAACGCTGGAAAATTCCATGGGCCATTCACCAAACTCTATCACTCGCTGTGAAAAACCTAAACACCCTCAACAATACATGCGCTTGATAAAAGAAGCTAAGAACACTTTAGCCACTCATACTTTGAGTGAAGAGGATATTATTTTTGAATTTATGCTAAACGCATTACGTTTAACACAAGGCTTTACCAAGCAACAATTTGAGTTACACACGGGCTTACCAATTGAAAAAATAGATCACCCTTTACAGACTCATATATCAGAAGGCTTATTAGTCATGAGTAACGATACAATTCACTGTAGTGATCGTGGCTATAGATTCCTAGATGATGTATTACAATACTGGTTACCACAAAATACGCTAAATCAATCATCAAGCTGACATAATTAAACCATAATTTAATTAGATTATTCGCTTTCAAGTATTAATAGGTAATGACCATGCAAACAAAATGGCTAGCTTTAGGCACATTCGTTTTGATTCTAATCGGTGCCGGTGGGTACTGGCTTGGAAAAAAATCAACAACCAATATTGATTCCGATTTATTTAGCAAAAACATAACTACACCCATTGAGTCTGTAGAAAGCATGACAGCTAAAGAAGCACAACAACAACGGGAAAATCATTACCAAAGCTTATCCAATATTGCTGAAGTACTTTCACTACCTTCATTTTTTGCTCAACAAGAAGCGCTACATTCTCTAGCCGGACGCGCGGACAGAATTGAGTTACAAGAATTACTGCAACAAGCCGCTGCAGTTACCGATGCACACCAACGTGAGAACTTATTACAAATTATCATTGCTCGGCTAACAGAAATTGACCCGCAAACCGCAGCAAACATTGCAATACAAGCCTACCAAAACAAAAACTATTCGTTACTTCCTCAAGCTTATCGCCACTGGGCAAAAATCGATTTGAATGCTGCTATCAAAAGCGCAAACGCCATTACCAACGCCAATCAACAAAGAACTGCAGCACAAAGCATAATTAGCACCATTAGTGTAAACAACATTCAACAAATTGCTGAAGTCTCCGAACGCTTAGGCGTGGAAGCCTCAGAAGATAAGTATGTGAGTAATGCCTTAATAGAAAAAGCCACTCAAGATCCAGAAACTGCAATGCAAGATGCGATGAAAATGGCTGCAAGCTACGAGCGTGATAGTGCTTTGTCTGGCATTGTTGATACATGGGCCACACAGGATCCCCAACAAGCATTATCTTATGTCGAGCGCATCGCTGACAACCGTATACGTCAGCAATTAATTGAGACCGTTTTATATCGATGGGCTGAGGTCGATCCACAAGCTGCCTATGAGGTATTACAAGCACTACCCAATACTGGCAAAACTAGTAGCTTAAGTTATACCGTATTTACTTACTTAGCCAACGAGAACCCCAGACAAGCACTGAGTATTATTGAAAATATTCCTTCCTCTAGAAATCGAGTTGATGCCTATAACGCCACAATTCAATCCTGGGCAGCAAAGGACGCACCCGCTGCGGCAGCATTTGTCACACAATTAGATAATAAACAATTAAAACAACAACTCGCTCCCACTGTAATTCAGTACTTAAGTACACAATCTCCCGATGCTGCTTTAGCATGGGCAAGAGAAATAGACTCAACTGGGCAACTTTATTTACAAAATACTGTGGTCTCACAAATTGCGACCACTAGCCCGGAACGAGCTTTGCAGATCGCACTGAGCTCACAGCAACCTGTGTTACGACAACAACTTATTGTAACCGTGATCGATAATCTTTCTTACAATGACCCCCAACGAGCTGCTGCCATAATTGATCAACTTCCGTATGCAGATGTTAATTCAGACACAATAAACTCCGTTGTGTACAACTGGGCAAACAACGACCCCGATGCTGCCATGGCATGGGTGAATAGTAAGAGTGGTCAACTACGTGATGATGGCTTGATCAGTATTGGTAGTCAGCTTGCTAGTGTAGATCCTGATTTAGCGGCCAGTTACTTACCGCAACTTGCAGGTTCCGTTCGTGAAAGTTGGGCGCAAAATATTACTTATTACTATTCATCTTATGATTTAACTGAGGCGGCCACATGGATTGAAAACTTTAGAGGTGAACGTCTATATGAGAGCTTATTAAGTTCTGTAGTTGGGGTGGCTGCCAGTAGCGATGTGGACTACGCATTACAACTCGTTCAAAACATGCCTACACAAACACAACGCAATGACTTGATTCGCCAAATAGCCGATCAAATCTCCTATAGTGATCCCCAACGGGCTGACCAACTTATTGCACGTTTGCCGGTTAGAGAAGCGGACCTATAAGCCAGAATGAGCAATCTCCTCACACCTGCCATTGTTGATTGCCCATATTGCGGGGAACAATTAGAAATTCTAATTGATGGCAGTGCAGGCGATCAGGACTATGTGGAAGACTGCCAAGTCTGTTGTTCACCTATCGAAATTGCTGTCCAAATTGATGCGGCTGGCCAGATTATTGATATTCAATCCAAACGAGATACTGACTAATATTTCAGCATTTTCATCCCATATCTCGCAATATTTGGTTGAGTTATACACAAGAGACATAATACCCTTATTTCAAGTACGTTTTTTTGATCAATAAATCATCAATATGAACTTCAATGCCATAACTCTCATTAAATCAACAACTTAAATTCTTGTACATAATTTGGGCGATTTAATAAAAGTGTCAAATTTCTCGTGTTTTGTCGATAAACATTAATTTTACACACAGTTTTATCCACAGAATTTGTGGATAACTGATAAACCTCTATGTGGACAATCACTTAAGGCTATCACATCAAGAACCTTATAAAGGATGGACGCAAACTAACGTCTAATCGCAAATCATCCCCTACCCCTTGAGTTGGCGTTTAGGGTTGCGTATGATCCGCTGGCTCTACAGAGAAACAAACATTATGAAAGCAGACATACACCCAAACTACCAAGAAATTAACGTAACATGCAGTTGTGGGAATACCTTCACTACACGCTCTACCTATGGCAATGATGCCTTGAGTCTTGATGTATGCTCTCAATGTCACCCATTCTTCACAGGTAAGCAGAAGATTGTAGACACCGCAGGTCAGGTTGATAAATTCCGCAAGCGTTACGGCAACAAAAGCTAACTCTCAGCTTATCTTTGCTTATTTAGCAAAACCCCACTGTTAGTACTACAAAGATTTTTATAACACCCTATTGAACTAGGGTTTTATTGATAAAGGTAAGGCTATTTGGCTTATCTCCAAATCAAGGCTACGATTGGGTATATACAGTCAAAAAAGCTGGAAACTTTATACTACAAATCTACGTCAAAAATACTAAATGGATGTATTGAATACGCATTCGTATCGGGTTTAGTAAATTTACAATGAGTGCAGGCTATACAATTTGCAATAGTTGAGGAACTAATGATGGGCAAGCAAGTTAACCTTTTTACACTAAGTATTATCCTTCTTGGAAGTCTAATTTTTTCGGGCTGTGCAACCAATCCGGTTACTGGAAAGCAAGATTTAGTTTTAATGTCAGAGGCCCAAGAAATTAATCTTGGTAAGCAAGCTCATCAGTCCATAATGAAACAATACCGGCCATACAATGACCCAGCTTTGCAAAGTTATGTTGAAGGTCTCGTCGAAGAACTTGGGAATAAAAGTCATCGCTCAAATTTGGTTTATCACGTTACCGTTTTAGATAGTCCTCAAATAAACGCCTTTGCACTACCAGGTGGATATCTTTATATCACTCGCGGCATCATGGCGTATATGAATTCCGAAGCAGAGCTTGCAGGTGTACTTGGACATGAACTTGGGCACATTACTGCACGCCATGGCGTACGCCAACAAAGCGCAGGTACGATCGCAGGTATATTAGGTGCGGGAGTAGGCATTCTTACTGGCAGCAGCCAAGCAGCCCAAGCGGCTAACATGGGTGGAACCGCATTAATTCGCGGCTATGGTAGAAGTCATGAATTAGAAGCAGATCGCTTAGGCGCCGAATATCTCGCCAATGTTGGTTATGACCCTGAAGAAATGATTAATGTTGTAGGTATTTTAAAGGATCAAGAAGAATTTGATAAACAATTAGCCAAAGAAGAAGGTCGCGAACCACGCGCTTACCATGGCACTTTTTCTACTCACCCTAAAAATGATACGCGTCTACAAGAAGTTATACGTGCTGCAAATAAATTTGATAATGCAGCAACACGTGAAGCCGGTCGTGAAAAGTTTTTACGTTACATGGATGGTGCAGTATTAGGTACTTCTGAGCAGGATGGTGTGCTTCGCAAAAACCGTTTTTATCATAGCGATTTAAATTTATTTGTTGAATTTCCCGAAGGTTGGAAAGTTAGTAATTTACCAGATCGTTTAATCGCAACACCAAAAACAGGTGACGCACAACTACAAATTACTATTGATGATTTGAATAAAAAACAAACCCCTAAAGAATATTTAAGCGAACAATTCAAAGGTAAGGTTACAAAAGGCCAACCCGTTCAAACTGCTAACTTCCAAGGTTATACCGGTTACGCTAACTTGCCTACAAAAAGTGGCACAGTACCCAGCCGAGTAGCCGCAGTCTTTCATGGCAAACGTATCTACCAAGTATTGATAGCAGGCAAAGACAGCAACGCATTAAACAAATATGACTCAGTAGGTCTTGGCACGATTAAAAGTATGCGCCAACTTAAGAACGCAGAAAGAGAATTGGCTAAACCTAAAAATATAAAATTAATTCGTGCAAAATCTGGAGACACTTTTGCAAAACTCGCTGAGAAATCTGATATCGAGCACCATCCAGTTGAACAGTTACGTTTGCTCAATGGCATGTACCCAGATGGTGAGCCAAAACCAGGTCAACTCATAAAAATCGTACAATAATCCCTCAACTCACTATAAATGACTTCAAAGCGACTCTCTAGTAGAGTCGCTTTTTTTATGCACATCACCTTAAAATTTTGTCTGATAACGTCTACTTAATAGATTCAAGCATCTATGTGTTTCGTGCCTGGTTCACCATGCCAGATAGTATCGTTAACCAAGCTAACGAACCTGTAAATGCAGTCTATGGGTTTGCAGATTTTGTCTATCAATTTCTCCAGCAAGCAAATCCAAAATATGTGGCGTTTACTTTTGATGAGAGTTTGAAATCTTCATTTAGAAACGATCTCTATCCTGAATATAAGGCCAATCGCGATCCTGCTCCCATAGAATTAAAGCGACAATTTAAATACTGTCGTGACTTTATTGATGCCTTAGGTATCTATGGAGTAGGCAGCCCACATTATGAAGCAGATGATCTGATAGGTACTTTAGCCACCCGTATGCGCAGTGAAGGCCACCCGATTACTATCCTGTCTGCAGACAAAGACTTAGCTCAACTGATTACAAAAGACGATATCTTTTGGAATTTTGCAAAAGGTGAACGCAACGCTATCCCACAAATCAAAAAACAATTTGGTGTGTACCCACATCAAATTGCTGACCAGCTCGCCATCGCAGGCGATGCAGTAGATAACATTCCCGGCGTACCTGGCATCGGTATGACAACTGCAGCAAAATTATTAAACAAATTTTCAAGCTTGGATGAGCTATTACAAAACGTTCATAAAGTGAGTGAAATGAAAATACGTGGTGCCAAACGCATACAAGGTTTAATAGCAGATCATGAAGAAGAATTACTTTTATATAAAAAACTCACTGAGATTCATTGTAAAGTTGAGCTAGATGAGCACATTACACTGAAACGCAATATACCTGATTTCACTATGTTAAATGATTTGTTTGAAGTGTTAAATTTTGGTGAATTCCGACGCGAAAAATGGATGCGATTTTTAAAAGCCACATAAATGGCGACACTCATTCTCTTCAATAAACCCTTTGGTGTACTTAGCCAGTTTACCGACTCGAATACCGAAATGTCTGCTAACAAATCCACTAGGCAGACCCTTAAAGACTACATCGATATTCCAAATATATATGCCGCTGGACGTTTAGATAAAGACAGTGAAGGTCTATTATTACTGACAGATGATGGCAAACTGCAGCAACGCATTGCTGATCCAAAATTCAAATGGACTAAACATTACTGGGCACAAGTAGAAGGCGAAGTTAGTGAGGAATCCTTACAAACTCTTAGAGATGGCATTAGACTAAAAGACGGCATGTCACTTCCAGCAAAAGTAAGGAGAATAAAAGAACCTGAAAACCTTTGGCAACGTAACCCACCAATACGTGTTCGCAAATCCATTCCTACACAATGGCTAGACATAGCGATCAAAGAAGGACGCAACCGACAGGTGCGGCGCATGACTGCAGCAATTAATCATCCAACGCTTAGATTGGTACGCCACAAAATTGGGCCCATTGAATTGGAGTCGCTTTCCTTAGGTGATTATAGAATCATCAAAATTGATAAATTAAAAATTTAAGTAGAAAAACCCGCTTGAGCACTTCTTTGCAAATGGCCGCTTTCAGCCATTAGTGGTCACTCGCATCTGATACAAATATATATCCATATCAAGCGCTACACTATTACATCTTTTCCGCTTGCGTGTAATTTGATTTAGATCGAGCAAATATTTTGCATAGTTGATCGATGAAGTAGTACTAAATTCTGACATGCCCTAATGACTTATAACTAACTGAATTATAAGTAAGTTCTTTATACCCAACAGTGTATTTTAGTGTGCTACTTCACATTACTAATAATTATCTGTGCATCAAGCATATATCCGCAAAAGTTTGTCCTTTTCCAGCCGATACGAAATACGGGTTAATTTAATAATTTCAATAAAAAGCATGGAAGCATATATATATAGGTTCATTTGTTTTACCACTCTATTAGGAATGTTATGCGTATCAGCTTGGGCGGATTCCAATTCCAATCGCACAAGCCTTACTCACCAAAATGATGTTAGCAGCACAGTAAGAATCGATAAGAATGAATCATTTCTGAAAAATACTCGTTGGGCAATTGACGTCTCAACTCGTCAAATAAGAAATTTAGAGGCAGACGAATGGTATTCACAAGATGTATATGGTTTTGACTTACATAAAGTATTTACTGGACCAAATGGTGATTATGGAACATTAGTATTTCAACCGTATTTAGTACATTTAAACAATATACCTAATCCTCCATTTTTCTTTGATGATGGAAACGATTGGGAGCTTACCTGGAGAATTGCTAATTTCAATTATACAGGTCTAGGGCATGGGAAATTTAACGTGCGTATTGGTCATTTTGAAATACCATTTGGACTTGAGCAAAACATCGATACTAATGGTACTTTGCGACAGTATTCATTTTCGAATAGAGGAATCAAAGCTGATTGGGGTGCTTCAATTAATGGCAACTTAAACAAACTAGATTACGAGCTTGCTCTAACCCGTGGCTCAAGCAACGAATTTCTAGATCGAGATGATCCTTATATACTCTCTGGTCGCATTGGCACCCCAAGTCATAAAAACACTATATATGGTTTCTCATATTTTTACGGTGATGTATTAGCAGGCACTCAGACTATAAGAAGAAAACAATTAGGTTTAGACATTGCTCACTATTATAAACAGTGGGAATTCTTATCGGAACTCTCGGGAGGTGAAAATAGTGATATAGAAGTTCTAAACTGGCTAGGCGAAATCTCTTGGAGAAACTTGTTTGAATCAGTTCATCTATACACACAAACAAAAACTTCTCTCTCCAAAATAAATAATAAATGGGAAGATGGCTTTAGCTTATCTGTAGGAATAGATTGGAAATTTCATAAGCAACTATCTTTGGGTTCTCAAGTTACACATGAGTTTGATAACCCGACTGGATCAAATGCAGATCTAACAGCTGCGTTTCAATTAAGAGCTCGAATTTAAACATTTAGAGCATCCAAATAATGAAAGGCTTCTTGATGATAAATAAATATAGTACTCAGTTACTACTTTTCATATTATTTTTTGTAATACCTGCGATTGCTGGTGCAAATGCATATTGCTCTTTACGTGACCCCATCGCTGCCATTCACCATTTATTTCCAGGGGCTACAGATCATCAATCTATAGTAAAGATGGTTGGAAAAGATGTACGTAACAATGTTAGTGAGCAATTACCTTTTACATTGCACTTTAATGAATTAGGAAAACATACACTGTATGTCGCACTACAAAACAGCACTCCTATTGGTTTGGTTCATGCCCGAAGTGAACTCTCAGACTGGGGCATCATAGAAATTGCATGGGCGCTAAACTTAGATCTATCAGTCAAAAATTTCTACATTCAACGATGTCGTATCCCTGCATGCAGAGACGACAATCTTAATTATTTACGCAGCAAACTAGAAGGCAAAACATTTAGTCAAGTTACTGAGTTATTGGGTGCTGATGGTAAAACACTTGGCATTGATTTATCAGAAAAGTCAAAAGACATTAGATCTTTATCACTATCAATTATTCAATCTGCATTGAAAACAATATCTGTAACAAAATTAGTCTGGAAAGATGATATTGAAAATTTCAATCGCCATGCATTAACAACAAAACATTTCTCTGCTGATGAAATAATGGAAATTGTTCCTAAAAATCCACCAAAAATGAGTTTGGCAGAAGTGCACGAAGCCATTGGCTATGATTCGACATATATTGATTTTAATAGTATTAAAAGTTTTCAAGTTAATGGATATAAAGGAAATATATTAGGTTATTTAGCAGAAGCGGAATGGAGCGTAGATCACTACACTGGCGTATTTTCATTGCTTGTATCAACACAAGGTAAAATTTTAACTATTCAACCAGACGGAAATTGGCCAAACCAAGAAATTATGGATTCATTCAATTCCATAGTTGGTTTTAGTATT
>CALAJL010000060.1 GCA_937922735.1 uncultured Gammaproteobacteria bacterium
GATGTCTGTTTTTACATATAGTTTAATTAAAGAATTATCATCAGATTCAGATGTGCATGAAGATGATATTTATTTGCGTTACTTGATGGGTGGCGGATTAAATGCAAAACAAGCTAAAACCGTTGTAGATCGAACAAGAGATGAGTTTACTCAAAGAGAGTTTGGAAAAGAATGTTTGCAAGCTGGAAAGGAAGTCGTGGCAAAATGGAATACTGGTGACAAAGATATACAACCCTTTTTACATAATTTACTAATATAGATTAATTAAATCAGATTTAGCTTGGGTTGGGCTGACTGACTTATTTTCATATCTAGTTAGTATCAATTAGCATTATCAGCTAATGTAGGTAAATGAGTAATTCATATCACGTAGCAGAAGATTCTTCCGATCCAGGTTCTGTCATCAATCATCCATTCGATGCCCTAACTCCCAGTTTTGTATTAAATGCGGTTGATCATCATGGTTATGTAAGTGATGGTCGAATCCTTGCATTAAATAGTTATGAAAATCGGGTTTATCAAGTTGGTATTGAAGACGATGAGCCTATCATTGCCAAATTTTATCGACCAGAGCGTTGGAGTGATATTCAAATACTAGAAGAGCATCAGTTTTGTGCGGAATTAGTGGATCAAGAGTTGCCAGTTGTACCACCTTTGATTAAGGACGGGGAGAGCTTACTTCATTATGGTAATTTTCGCATGGCATTATACCCACGCAAGGGTGGTCATGCGCCTGAGTTAGATAACCTAGATAACTTATTTATTATGGGGCGTTATTTAGGTCGAATACATAGGGTGGGCGCAGTTAAGCCTTTTGAAGTTCGCCCTGCAATTACGTGCAAACATTATGGTCACGAAAGTGCGGCTTTAATTACAGATAAGTTTATGCCTGCTCATATTCAAGCGTCATATGATGCAGTGGTAGAAGAGATATTAAAAAAAATAGATATGCTTTATGTTGATGCTGAAACTTCAGAATATATTCGTGTGCATGGCGATTGCCATGTAGGGAATATACTTTGGAGAAATGATGCACCACATTTTATTGATTTTGATGATTCTAGAATGGCGCCTGCTATTCAAGATATTTGGATGTTACTTTCGGGTGATCGTTTACGTCAAACTGCTCAATTAAATGAGATTATTGAAGGTTATAATGAATTTTCAGAATTTCCTTTACAACAGATTAAATATATCGAGTCATTAAGAACACTGAGGATTATGTATTTTAGTGCATGGTTAGCAAAGAGGTGGAGTGACCCAGCTTTTCCACGTGCTTTCCCTTGGTTTAATACAACTCAATATTGGGAACAACATATTCTCGATTTACGTGAACAATTAGGTGAGTTAAATCAACCTAATATACAAATCTATGGGTAATGATCATGTCAGATTCTAAAAAAAACCACGCGCTTGAAAAAAGAGTAATTGAGTTAGAAACAAAACTATCATTTCAAGATGATTTGCTAGAGGAACTCAATTCACATGTTATTAGTCAACAAAAAGAGATAGATAAATTAACTACTCTATGCCAGATGTTAAAGGATCAATATAAAGAAGTAATATCTAATCTGCCTGATGCATCAACTGGTAATGAAATTCCGCCTCATTACTAATTATTAGTGGTGATTGATAATAATTATTAAATAAAAGGGATGGAAAGTCTTAAACATCATTATTAATAATAGTCTTTAGGTAACCATCCACCAGTGGTTTGTAGTGGTCGTAAGTTTTCACCTTCATTGATCCAAATCGCTAACCCATATCGCTCTGCCTTGGGTGAAACGCTATCTGGTAATGTAACTTCCCAGCTCTGATTTGAGCTTTTATGTTTTGAATGTGAGAGTAGAACAAAGTCTTCTTCTAATATGCGATTAGAATTTTCACCTGATTGAATAGGTGTTTGATAGCCAAATCCTAATACACCAACATTTAAGGTTGTAGTGTGAGTCGCCTTTTTAGAGTCAAAATTAACTTTTAGTGTATTAGCGCTTAAGGTGGCATGTATATTACCAACAGACTGATTGCTTACTGTGGGTGTACTTCTGCCAAATCTTTGTTTCCATTCATTTCCATTAAGAAAAAAACCTGGGGTATATACAACTTTTACATTACCTTGTTTTCTATGCAAGCGTTGTCTATTCGAATATTCAGCTTTAGAAAAACTATCTTTCCAACCTAAGTAATCCCAATAATCTACGTGGAATGCTATAGGTACAAACTCACTCCATAACCCAGGTTCGTTTTTAAGTTCACCAAGCCACTCATCTGCTGGTGGGCAACTGCTACACCCTTGTGATGTATATAACTCTACTAATGCTACTTGTTTACTTCCACTCTTGAATTCTATGTCTTGACTTAAAGCTATATTATTAGCGCTAAAAATCAATAATAAAATGATAAGTTTGTGTTGTATTTTCATTGGGTGATCCTTTAATAACTACATATACGTGATTATTCTTGGTGGTAATTTAGTATGTCGTCATAATTAAGCTAAATATAAGTATAGGTGGTTGAACTGGAATTATAAAACGTAGTAATTGGGTCTTTGAATAGTTGTATATATCCATTATCCTTTCCGCTCCAGCATTATTAACAGACCGTTAAAGTGAGCCTAATATGACAGAGCAAAATCCATATCAAGCGCCTGATGCTAATTTAACAGAAGGTAGAAAGTCTGCTGATGTTGAATTAGCGGTTACCGGCATCAAGTCATTGCCTGCAAGTGCTGGTATCACTTGGATTAAAGACGCATTTAATCTATTCAAAATGAATCCACTCATCTGGATTGTGTTAGTTATTCTGTGGTTTGTCTTAAATATCGTGATGCAATTTGTGCCTGTAATTGGTGGCTTAGCTATGTCGTTACTATATGCGGTTTTTATGGCGGGGTTTATGATTGGTTGTGCAGCTTTAGAGCGCGGAGAGAATCTTGAAGTGGGCCACCTTTTTGCTGGTTTTAAAAATAATACAGGATCATTAGTAGGGCTTGGAGCAGTTTACCTAGGTATTATTATTGCATTTATGGTGATTTTTGGAGTTTTGGTATTTGGTGGTGTGGGTGGTATTGGGGCATTTAATGATCCTGAGTCAATAAATCCAGCTGCTATTTTTACTTCTGGGATCATGTTGACCGTGCTCATTGCACTTTTACTAATGATTCCAATATTTATGATGTTTTGGTTTGCACCTGTGCTTATTTCTCTTGGTGGAGTGCCATTAGTTGAATCATTAAAAATGAGTTTCTCGGGATGTCTAAAAAATATTCTACCGATGTTTATTTTTGGAATAGTGATGACCGTGTTAGCGATTGTAGCTTCGATACCATTTTTCTTAGGCTGGCTAGTACTTATGCCAATGGGGATGGCAGCATTTTATACAGCATATAGATCTATCTATACTGATTAAGCTGTCCATAAACTAGATTACTTTTAAAGTTTGCTTGAACGTTTGATGTTTAAATACTCATTAACTAAATGTATAGGTAACTGTTCTGCGGAAACATCAAGGCAAATAACACCTAAATGTCTCAATTTGCGATGATTTTCTTGGCGTTGATGGAGAAATTGTTCTGTTGCATGAAAGTGTAATGCGCTATCTAAATCAGTGACTGATTGCGATTGATATTCATTCAGTGATTCTTCGCGTAAGTCTGCAAGAATGACTAAATGACGTGTACTGAGTAAACGTATGGCTGAAACTAAATTATCATAATCATCATCACGAGTATTTGTAACGATAATAACTAAAGAGCGACGTCTTTGGTGTCGTAATATATCTTCAGCAGCTGCAATATAGTCAGCTGAATCTAATGTAGATGGCAAATCGTAAGTTTTATGTAGTAAATTATTAACAACGTGAGGCCCCTTTTTTGGTGGTACCCAGCGTTCATCACCAGCAAAAGACTTGAACCCAACCGCATCACCTTGTTGTACTGCTACATATGCTAATAATAACATAGAATTAATTGCTTGATCTAAGTGGGTATAATGTTCATCAGCATGTCGCATTCGACGCCCACAATCTAATAAGAATACTATTTGTTGATCACGTTCATCTTGATATTCTTTTGATATTAATTTATTCAGGCGTGAACTGGCTTTCCAATCTATTTGTTTAAGGCTGTCACCGATGTAGTATTCCCGCAATTGATGAAAGTCATTACCTTCACCTCTGCGTTGTTTCTTTTTTATACCAAGTTGGCTTAATCTATTGTCTGTCGCCAGTAATATATATTTACTGATGGATGCGAAATTTGGAAAAACTCTCACATTTTTATTATTTTTATAAAAAAACTTACGTAGCCAAAGATTTAGAGGAGATCGTCTGAGAATATCAGTACCACTGAAAGAAAAATCGCCACGAGAAAGTGGTTTTACTCTATATTTCAATTCAATACTCTCATTTGGTGCGAGTATAAATGCTTCAGGTAGCTTTTCTACGTTAAACCCAACAGGGTAGTGATCATGGGCGAGAAGATGCAGATGATTAGTAGATTGATTGCGTATTGTTTGCTTGATGTTGCTCCAACTATATATAGGCAAATTATGATTAATCTCATTTTTTATTGAGATGTTTGGTTTTTGGAAAACTGCTAATGCATCGATAGCTAAAATTATAATGAATCCAATGCCAAATATTTCCCAAAATATAATAAGTTGAGGAAAAAATGCTGCAAACAGACCTAATGCAAACCATAAGCTTGCAATCCAAATAGCTAATTTAGAAGGTTTCATGTTGATCTAAATTCTAGGCGCTTCAACTTCTTTAAGAATATCATCAATAACTTTGTCTACTGGGTAACCTTCAATTTCAAGGTCTGCATTAAGTGTAATTCGATGACGCAATACATTTGGCGCTACGGATTTGACATCATCAGGGGTAACAAAGGCATTGCCACTAATTAGAGCATTCGCTCGTGCCGCTCGTAATAAAGCGATACTACCGCGTGGACCCGAGCCAATATCTATGCCATTGCGATTTCTTGTCGCGGTTACAATGCGCACTGAATATTGAATGATTTGTTCATCAATATGTAATTTGGCTGCAGTTTTCTGTAAGTCAACAACTTGCTCAGGGGTCAACTGTTGTGTCACAGCAGATACATCGAGTTTATCACCAACACTCTGTGAGGTAACTTGTTTAACGATGCTTACTTCATCTTCATGGTTAGGGTAATCAATTTTTATTTTTAGTAAAAAACGATCTAATTGAGCTTCAGGTAATGGATAGGTGCCTTCTTGCTCAATCGGATTTTGTGTCGCTAATACTAGGAACGGTTCTTGAAGTTGATATGAGTTTCCTTCAATTGTTACTTGCTGTTCTTGCATCACTTCAAGTAAAGATGATTGTGTTTTAGCAGGGGCGCGATTTATTTCATCAGCTAATAAGAAATTACAAAATACAGGCCCACGCCTGACTTTAAACTCAGTAGTTTTCATATCATACATGACGTGTCCAGTAACATCGCTAGGCATCAGGTCTGGTGTGAACTGCACACGATTAAATTTTCCGCCCACAGCAGATGCTAATGATCTAACCAACAAGGTCTTGCCAGTTCCTGGAACACCTTCAATTAATGCATGACCCGCTGCGATGAGTGTTACAAGGATTTGCCTAATTACATTATCTTGTCCAACAATGGCTAAAGAAATTGAAGACTCTAATTTTTTGATTAGTTCGTTAGCGGTATGTAGGTCTATATCTATATTACTGGGATTATTATTTATATTGTCTTTCATTGGAGTATCCATATTTTTTGTAGATAGTGTGATGAGTTTATGAATTCGTTGGTAGAGGTGGGTGTGTAATAAAGTGCGCTATGAACTTTTTCTGGTTTTATATCTAAAATTTCAGAAATATGATTTAGCCGTTCTTGTGTCGACATTGGTTTGAGTGTTGGATATCTAATTAACAAGGCATTTTCACATGCAATGCGACTGTGATTGAGCAGCTGCATGCCATGATCCTGTCGCCAACTAAATTTACCAATAGCCCTTAAATGTTCTGTGATGTTACGGTTTGAAAAATCTATAATAGGCTTAATCGGCCCAAATCTATTGCGTAGTGACCATAAGAAAAAAATTAATAATACTAAGAAAGCTATACATGCTTGCCGGCCATTTTTCCAAATTAAAGAAAATATTGAATCTGATTGATTATTATAGAGAAGAAGAATATTTTCACTTAACGAACTATTTTCTTGATTTAGATAAGAGACTAAATATGCATGATCATGATTGCCAATATATTCATTACTCAAAAACATATTATCACTTAATATAGTCAACTTTCCTTTGCCAATATCAAGCTGTAATAAGTGTGCACCATAACGATCGCTTAAAGAATAAGATGCAAGATTATGGCTATCGACCAGTTGCTTGTCAGGATCAAAATATATATCAATTTCTATGTCTTCATTAAATTTGTATTGATATGCCTTACGTTCTTCAGGATACGGTATGCTTTTACTATAATTAGTATAACGGGCTTGTATTGCATATTCTTCGAGTAATTGGTTGTGTCTAAAAGTATCATCAGTGTATTCGTAATCTTCGTCTTGACTGGCTACATACTGGAATTTGTTTACAGTAAAAATCAGATGGCCACCATTTTCTATCCATTTTTTTAGTTTTTTATAATGTGTAAGCGATAGTTTTGGGCCATAGTCATTAATGAGTATGGTTTTGTAGTTGAGATTTTCCTCTAATAAGCGTGCGCGATTACTATCACTTTCTACCTGGTGCCCCAATTTCTGTAAATAATATTCTGCAGCTAAAAATTTATTACGTTTGGCTTCAATTGAATAGCCAGAATGTTTTTCAACATCTTTATATTCAAAATTTTTGTTGAACCATGTGCTACCTAATATACCAATTACAGTTAGGGTGACGATCAGAAAAAATGCAATAAGACGAGGGTCGCGACTCATGTGTTCACCTTATTAGTATTGTTTTGATAATACTTGACCCAACCATCACGTAACATTGATAAAGTTTTCTTAGTGGGTATTCGGTCAGCATAGGCGAGAAGGATCCAGGTGTGTGTAAGGGAATGAAAGAAACTGGCTTCCTCTTGGTTGCGATGATTGTGTACTAATTCACTGCATTCTTGTTCGGTAGCGCTTGCCAGTACTTCTATGTCGCCATGATTGACTATAGATGACAACGATGCTCGATATAATAAACTTAGTGCTTCTCTATATTGTTTTTGGTTTAGATATGTAGTGAATTCAGCTAGGACATCTTTAGGTAAAGAATCCGTCGTCATATCCATGCCTAATACTATATTTGGCATAGATTTAGATTCTTTATTGGTTCGTGGTGTAGGATTGATCCACGTTAACCAATATGAGTATTTTTTAATAAGAAAAATTATAAATGCGGCAACCGCTATCCAAATAAATATTTCTAAAATATTTAATCCGCTATTGATATCCTTATCAAATATGTCCGCAAACAGCCATTCAAAGATTTTTTCTAACCATTCTGATGGTTCATCCTCTGTTTTTTCTATATTTTCATTGCCAATATAAGTCCAGCGTTTTTCAGTTGTTGTTTCCCCAAAGTCTTCAAGTTTTAATACTTCTTCAATGGTGGTTTTGGAATCCTCTTTAGAAATAGTGAGGTTGTTTGCATAGCTTTGTTCAGGTGATAATGAAAATATAATTAAACTAGAAACTAGAGGTAAGCACGCAGTTATAGAACGGCCAGCTTTTTTCCCCTGATTATTATGGTTAAGACGGTTCTTCATACGCTTAAACGCTAGTTCAATATCCCAGCCTTCAAGCTTCACGCGACGCGTTATATATAAAGAAAATCCTGCAGCCACATAAAAAGGAGCAATTATTGATATAGCGATAAAATAAGCGATATTTGTAATGCTAATAAATAAAAAATTATCTTCATCAAAGATTTCAAAAAACTCAAAATCGCTATAAAGTTCAGATGGTACAAGTGCAAAGACAAAAAATAATAAAGCAAAATAAAGTAAAATCTCAAGATGAAGACAAATTATGGTTAGCCATTGGCTAGCGCTACTTTGCTGAGAGTGAAGAACATTAAGCCTTGAGCGACGTGGTTTGCCTTTTATGTTTTCTAACATGGCAACAGGATTATTAAATGAACGACTAAGGCTAAACCTTCTCCATGATAATAAAGCACCTAGTTGAGGTTTTACTATCTGAAAATAATTAAGTTTTATATTATTTAAGGTGATTGGTTCAGAAAATAATTGCCGGCTTAATATAAATAATAAAGGCTGTTCATATAGTGGCTTTAGCCACCAGAATAATATAAATATAAAAGAATTGAATAAATCATTGTTTACAAAATAAGTCAGTAACATGATTATAATGAATACAGGTAAAGCGCCTATCAACCATGCCGCCCATAATCTTAAGAACCAATGTCTAGCTAAGACAAATCCTAGATCTATAGCTTCCCAGTTAGATCGATTTCGTAAAGCAATGGTTAAATCTTCAACCTTCATCCGAGGTGCGTCCCACAAAGATAAAGTAACCAATAACAATCAACCATAAGAATGCAGCTGCTATATATTTAATATTAGTGGTTATAAATGACGAGGGTGACCAAAATGCTTCTATGAAAGCTGCTACGACCAACATTAATGCCGCTCCCATGACTAATTGAATAGCATCCATAGCCGTAAGTTTGAGTGCGTCGATTCTAGTCATATTGCCAGGTGAAAAAATTGGTTTTGCAAGTAGCAAACCAGCCATACCACAGATGACAATAGCAGTGAGTTCGAATGAACCATGCCCAGATACGAAAGACCAGAAGGTTTCAACAAAGCCTAAGCTTGTAAGGTAGCCAGATACTCCGCCAATGACGAGACCATTGTAAAATAAAAAGAAAATCGAACCTAGTCCCAATAATATGCCACTAGCAAAAGTGCGAAAACCTACTGAGATATTATTAAATATATAATACCCAAACATCATAATATCAGTATCGGTTTGCCTTGCTTCGTTTCGTCCTATTTTTCTATTTTCTGGATCGTACATGTACTCCATATCAGCTACTGATGATTGATCCATAACACTATAGATTATTTCGTTATTCTTGAAACAAGATATGCCCATGGCAATGGCTGGGATGTAAAAAAGTGCGGTAGCTAACCAAAATATTTTATAGTGTTTACGGATAAGGTTTGGAAAACTACTGCTTAGAAATTCTATAACTCGCCATAGCCAGAATGTTTTGTTGCGGTAAATTTGCTCATGTCCTCTTAATACCAGGCTATGTAAGCGTTCAATTAGGATTGGGCTGTAATGTCTTTGTTTTGCGATTGCTAATTGATTGCATACTTCGCGGTATTGCCTGGGAAAGTCATAACGCTCTAGTAAATTAGTTTTTTGATTCTTTTTGCTTTTTTCTAAGTCATTTATCAAATATGAAAAATTTTCCCAGCTAGCATTATATTTATTTTCAAATTGAATCTGTTTCATTATCTACTGACCTTTTAAAAGCCAGTTGGCATATCTATGAAGTTCTTTGACAGAATCTTTATTCTGTTTTTGAGTCAGATCGGTGAGGATATTGCTAAGTTCTTGTTGGCGAGGAATGGAGAGAAAATCATGTCTTTCAGCAAAGTCTAAAATAGATCTCTGTTCTGTGATTGTAAGAGGTAATGGTAATGGGCTAGGTTCTTCATTTGGCAAATTGATTTTTGTATTTTTATTGTTTCGATATACCACTACAGTTCCAGCAGCAATGTCACCCAGACGTTTAAAATCTTTATTTATAAACATTGAGAGTAAACCTAAGGCATAGCCAAAAGGTAAAAAATCAGCAACTCTTAATAAATTTCTCAACATCGAACTTTGCCAATTTACGGGGGTACCATCATCATGGCAAACATATAAATTAAGTGTTTTTTTGCCCGGTGTCGCACCTTGATAGAGTTCAAATAAAACTGGATAGAACCATTCGACAATAAATATTGTAAGAAGAATTAATCCCCATCCAATGTTGCCTAACCAAATAAGCATAAAGTATGCAGCAGTCTGAATCGTTGAACGAATAATAAAATCTATTAACCATGCATTTATTCTAACCACTGGTCCGGCTAAGCGTAGTTCGAGATCAACTCCTTCAGGTATCTCAAACTTGCGGATGGTATCTAACATGTGAGCCTAAAATTGTTAATGGAATTCTATTATTAGTTGAAGTAACTGATTAATATAAGGATATTAGATGATTATATTTGCTTATATTAACAAATATGTCAGTAACTATAACCGTAGAGTTGCTGATTAAGTGTGTCAGGCGGCTATATGATGAATAGGCAAATATGGTCAATAAAACAGACGAGTATATGAAGTTATGAAAGGTTAATTTCGTACAAACACGTTATCTGTCGAAGAAGTGTATAAAGCTGGTGATATGATGTGACCCCTGCCTAATAAAGAACATATTAGGCCAGACTAGGACAGGGGTCGTTACGTGTTTAGTCGAGTGGAATGCGAATTTTTTGGCCTGGATAGATTAAATCAGGGTCTTTAATGACTTCACGATTGGCTTCGAATATTTTTGGGTAGTCCATAGCGTTGCCATAGTATTGTTTAGCAATCTTTGAGAGCGAATCCCCACTTTGAATTACATAGTATTCTACTTTGGCTTCTACTTCTGAGGCTGGAACACTAAGTCCCTCGGCTGTAACTTCAGTTACTCCTTTAACATTGCCCGCCATAAGGATGGCTTTTTCATAAGCTTCCATACTAGAGGCATTGCCAGCAAGTGTAACTTTTCCGTCTTCATAGGCAACACTTAATGGGTCAATTCCTGGGTTTGATTCTTGTATATGCTGGGTGATTTTTTCTGCGGCATCGTCATCTTTGCCAAATAGTTTCTTGCCGAATTCTTTTGCAAAATCGAATAGTCCCATAGTCAGTTCTCTCTTTTATTATTATTGGTATTTCAGCATACCGGCATTAAAAAATGCTGTCTACTTGAGATATATAAGTAATATTCGATCATGGATATCCTTTGTGTTTAATAAGTATAATATTCGTAAGTTAACGAATTTACTGGAGAAATTATATGTTTGATGCACTTAGTATCCCGTTCGGATCTGTCATGTTATACAACGTTGTAAAGCTCAAAGAGGGTGTCTCTGAAGAAGATGTACAACTTGCATTGGGCGAAATGTGTAATGTTGTTAAAAATAAGTATGGGGATGATAAAGGTGGATTTATAGCTGGTCAGGTCTTCAAGTTTTCAGGATTTGTGTCTGATGAAGGCTCGATTGCTTCAAAGAAACAAACTGAAGACCACATTGCAATCATTACCTATTGGAAATCTTTTGAGCAGCATGAAAAATCTCATGCAGATGAAGCTTTTAAAGAAAAATTTGATGCTCTAGGTTCTTATTCAAGAGAAGCCTATGAAATTGGTTATGAAATGTTATGGCAAGGCGGGCCAGAATAACTTGCCAATAAGTTATTCATAATTGATATTGCCGTTATTTTATTGATTTTTTATTTTTCTTGTTTAGTGGTGTTTTTCGTTTGCTACGTTTAGGACTAAGTGTAAACCAAAATTCTTTATTCAAGGCATGAAAATAATCTGCTTCTTCAATTAATAGTTTTGACGTTGTGCTAGGCACCGAAGCAATTTCAACCCTTACACCCTCAGCTTTTAGGTGACGGACTAGCTCGATAAAGTCAGAATCACCAGACATGATAATGATGGTGTCTACTTTACTAGCAACTTGAGTAGCTTTGATTGAAAGTGGTATGTCTGCACTTTTATGGCAAGGGCGTACAGACCCATGATAAAACTCGTGTAAGCGATCTTTGAGTTTTTGTGAAATTTGCTTGCCTTCGCGAAAGTATACCAAGCGGCTAAGGCCGCGATTGTCTAGTAGTCTTGGTATTAATGTGTCGAAGTTAAGCATGGAGTTTTCATCTCCAGTTTCACTATGAATACTACGTTCTATGTTATTGCCGTCTATTAGTATTGCGACAGACTGGCTAATGAGTACGCCTTCAGTTTGAGAGGGTGTCATATATAATTTTTTCTTTGGATTTAAATGAACAAATGTTTACAAAATAATCATACAGACAGTGTTAAGTGCTGTCTTTATAATTTTGAGTGTATATAAAAGTTTTAGGAGAGCTAAGTAGATAATCATGGATGTTTTAAGTTTAACAAAGCAAGAGTTTCATAAAAGATTGAGTTCTCATGTTGAGTGTATCTATGGGAAAGAGAATACTGAAGATATTGTTAATAGGATATTAGATGTTTTTGTAGATTTACAGCCAGCTGATTTGAACGTTGAAGCAGATTTTGTTAATCAAGCATGGAATGAGAGTGACATATATCTTATTACTTATGGGAATTCATTTTTTTATGATTCTCAAAAGCCATTACATGTTTTATATCAATTCTTAATGAAGTATATGAAAGGTGTTGTCAGTACCGTGCATATATTACCTTTTTTTCCTTATAGCTCAGATGATGGCTTTGCAGTAACAGATTATAAACAGGTTAACCCAGAATTAGGTGACTGGAATGATATTAACCGTATTGCACAACAATTTGATTTAATGGCTGACCTGGTCATTAATCATATTTCATCTAAAAGTGATTGGTTTCAGCAATTCTTAAATAATAAAAAGCCTGGAAGTGAGTATTTTATTGAAGCAGATCATACTGATGATATAGCTAAAGTAGTACGCCCTCGTGCAAGCGAATTAATACAAACGGTTGAGTCACCTTTGGGTCAAAAGAAAGTATGGTGCACTTTTAGTGCTGATCAAGTTGATCTGGACTTTTCTAATCCAGATTTATTCTTAGAGTTCATAAGCATTCTTCGCTTTTATATGGAACAAGGTGTGCGAACAATACGTCTTGATGCGGTAGCATTTTTGTGGAAACAATTAGGTACTAGTTGTATTAATCTATCTCAGACTCATGAGATTGTAAAAGTACTCCGTCTTATTATTGAACGTTATTTCTCGCGTGCATTGTTTATCACTGAAACCAATATACCAAATATCGAAAACTTGAAGTATTTTGGTAACTCAAATGAAGCACATATTATTTATAACTTTAGTTTGCCACCTTTATTATTGAATGCAATGTGGGCTGGCAATTCAGATTACTTAGTGAGGTGGTCTATGAGCTTGCCACCAGCACCACTAGGGTGTACATACCTTAACTTCACCGCCTCACATGATGGTATTGGTTTAAGACCTGCAGAAGGTATGTTGAGTGACTCTGAAATAGATTCTTTAGTTTCTGGTATGCGGGATTTTGGTGGGGAAGTCACATCAAGAGCAATCAGTGACTCTGGTGAGCGACCTTATGAAATCAATATTACATGGATGAGTGCAATGCAGGGCACTTCTGCAGGCAAAGATGGATATCAAATAGAACGTTTTTTGTGTTCGCAAATTGTAATGTTAGGTTTAGAGGGTATCCCTGCTTTCTATATTCATAGTTTATTAGCTGGAGAAAATGACTATGAAAAATTAGCTGCAACAAATCATAAACGATCCATTAATCGTGGGCAGTGGGATTTGGAAGAGGTGGATTCTATTTTGAGCGATTACACATCGAATTCATGCAAAGTTTTTTATGAGTTGCGAAGGCTTATCAAGGTACGCTCTAAACAAGCAGCGTTTCATCCAAACGCAACACAATATACATTGCATTTAGGTCAATCAGTTTTTGGGTTTTGGCGCCAGAGTGTTAATCGTGATCAAAGTATATTCGCAATACATAACATTACTAACGCTTCACAAGAGATTTCTTTAGCAAATATTAACTTAATTTGTACTGACACTTGGATCGATTTGATCGCATGGGATACGATAGATTTGACCGGTGGTGTACTTGTCTTAAAACCTTATCAATGTGTATGGATCACTAATAAAGCTTAAACTTATTGGTTATCTTCCGTAACTGCTTTATGTAAATCAGTGTATATATCTGGAATTGCGCTTACAACACGCGACCAGGTTGGCATAAACGGTGTTTCCATTGGATTAGTAAGATACATATCACCAGCGTCCATAATATTCTGTGCGAATAATTCAACTGTGCCTTCTTCTTTATGGCGATCTACTTGTAATTCATTGATTGCTGCATCGTTATAATAGTTGTCAACTAAATCCAATGCTCGTCTATAGTATGCAGCTTTAATAGTGCGAAACTTTTCTAATGAAAGAGTAATGCCTTGAGTGGAGAGCTTTCGGAATATGTTTTTTGTTATATCAACACTCATTTTAGATAATCCAGCACTCTGATCATTTTCAGAGAGGACTTGATGTTTATGGTCGTAACATTTAGCAATATCTACTTGGCAGATGCGTTGATTAGAGTATCTACGATGCATTTCTGAAAGAATGCCAATTTCTAGACCCCAATCACTAGGAATGCGTAATGAAGGTACTACACCTGCACGCATAGAAAATTCACCTGCCAATACATATCGAAAGCTGCCAAGAAAATCTAAATAATCATGGGAGCCAATAACTTGTTTCAATGCAGTAAGTAGAGGTAGCACTAATAAGCGTGATACGCGACCAGAAAAATGATTTTCATGTGCACGATAATAGTATCCTTTGCAAAATACATAATCGAAAGTTGGATGAATTACAGGATAGAGTAATTTGGCAGGGATGCTACGATCATAAGTAACTATATCGCAATCATGCAACGCTACCGCTTTAGATTTTCCAGAAGCTAAAAAATATCCAAGGCAATACCAGACATTACGCCCTTTACCTAACTGATCAGGCGCTAAACTATGAGCATTAATGGCTTGATCAATTTTACGGAGTCTTGGCCCATCATTCCATAAAATGACATGATGTTGAGGTAGTACACTAAAAAATTCTCGAGCATGTTCAAATTCTTCTTTATTGGCTGCATCTAAACCAATAATAATTTCAGATATATATGATGCTTTTGAAAGTTGTTTAATAATATTGCCTAATGCGGGGCCTTGAAGTTCTGAATATAAACAAGGGAGGATTAGTGACATCGGGCTGTTTTTGCTCCAATCCGACAGTTCTTTTTCTAATGACTCAGTACTACGGTCAGTAAGATTATGTAGTGTAGCAATTACGCCATTTTGAAAAAAATCTGTCACTCAATTAACTCCTTTAGCAATGTTAATAACGAATCATTCCAGCCCTGCGGGCCAGGGTGTTCGGCTACTCTAAGATTAGCATGATTATCAATGCACATCTTTGGTGCATGAGGGTTGGGGATCACGATGCCATAATCTGAAGTTTGTAACATCTTTATATCATTTGGACTATCGCCCAATGCAATTGAAGTAATTTCAGTGTTGTTATAGTTTTTAAATTCTTTCAGCAAGATAGTCATGGTGGTAGCTTTGTCGTGAGCCCCCATTACATGATGAAAACGTCCACCACTAATTAGTCTTAAACCATGTTCCTCTAATTGAGCGGCAAAGGCTTTTAACTTTGTTGGGTCATCTAACCACAAAAGAGGTTCAGTGCTATCACGCTGATTTGCATATAATGCTTGATATGGCTTTAATCCTGTATGTTTAACGAGCTCTTCATTGCTCATATCGTTGAAGCTTTTAAAGCTGTATGAAAGCGAAAGATTATGTAATGCATGATTTATCTCTTTACGAGATTTCCCAATGACGTGTTTTATATATTTATTTGTAGTCTCCTGATCTGAAAAATAATTTTCAGGTATGGATAACAAGCCGCCATTTTCAGCAATAAAAGGGTGGAAAAAGTTAGTATTTTTACAAAGCTCTTCTACTTCAATAGCAGTTTTGCTGGTAGTAAATATGAGTGGGATTTGGTTATTGCGAATAAACTCTAAAGTGGGTTTTGCTGCATTAAAACTATAACTATCATGATCAAGTAGTGTGCCATCAAGATCGGTACACACAACAATGCTATTTTTCATATACAGTTCTTTGTCATCTGAATGGTAGTACTGACTATTGAATTATGACTTTAACTAGAACTTGAGTTAAGTTGTTAGCAAGAAAACAAGAATTACCAGGAGCGCGGTTTTCCCATATCGATATGTAAGAAATTGCTTTTTGCATAATATCCAACACCTCCAGCCTGTAAAGATAATGCAGCATTGCGTAAATGTTTTAGCTCTACATCAGGTATGCGAATATCGATAGCCATGCCTTGCATATGAAGACTTTTTTTGGCAACACCAGTAGTTTGTGTACGTAATTTTGCATTAGTTTGAGGAGAGCGGTATGCAGAAATGACATGGAAAGGAGAATTTGAACCAGTAGCTGTATGCAGGGTATGGAGCATCTCTAGTAAGTTAGTATCTATTTCGTGTACTTCATCCACTCGGTGATCACGTAAAATATAATTGATTTCACTCAAACTGGCTGTGTCATATTCGCCGTTTGACCAATAAGTACTGCGTAATTTTTCATCAGTATGTAGATTGACAAATTCTAAAGTTCTTTCTGAAGAGCTGTCGGTACTGGCATGAATTATATTAGAAAAAGCACTAGTTGCTGCGATTGCAATGCCACATTTTAGAATTTTACGGCGCGCAAATTTTGTTGAATTGATCGGTTTGGGAAGACGTTCCACAGAGTATCCTTGTATACATGCTGATTTATTTATTGTGCAGTATTATACAAGTTGTCGGCTATTTGGCTATCTCGTTTATAGATGTCAGGTCTAAAATTGATGACGCCATGCTCGTCTGCCCATGCTGTCATATAAGTGATATGTATTGGAATAGGATTTTCAAACCTTAGAACTTTTGTTTTATTGCGCTTTGCATAGTAGTCAAACTTTTCGCTGTCCCAATTCTCAGTGCCTGACATTAAAACTTTTGCAAATTCAAATGGATTTTCTACACGAACACAACCATGGCTAAAAGCACGATAATTCTGTGAAAATAAATTTCGTGATGGTGTATCGTGAAGGTAGACACTATAGTTATTTGGGAACATAAATTTTATTCTACCTAACGCATTGTTTTTGCCAGGATCTTGTCTGATGCGTAGTGGGGCATTTTCTAAATCAACATTTTTCCAATCAATAATACTTGAATCGATTATTGTATTTTTATTGTTAATTTTTGAAATAACTTTCATACCATTATTGATAAGATATTCGGGGTCTTCATGAAGTTTAGGTATTATTTCTTTCTTGGTGATTGAGGTAGGGACGTTCCAATATGGATTTAAGACCAGCTCAGATATCTGAGAGGTTAATACGGGTGTTTTATTTTCTTTCTTGCCTACCACTACACGTGCTTCATAAATCATTTTCCCATTTTCAATTACATACAGCATGTAGTCAGGCACATTCACTAATATATATCGACTTTCACCAAGATCAGAGATTTGTTTTGCTCGATGCAAATTGACTTCCAGTTGGGTTATACGAGACTCGAAGGATTGATTAATTTCTTTAACTGTTCTTTTCCCTAGTACGCCATCCGCATCCAAGCCATGCCTAAGTTGAAAGTTACTAATTGCAATGGCTAATTCTTCATCATATATTTCATTTGATATCGTAGAATTTTTATAATCTCCTAACTTAGAAAGTCTGTTTTTTACTTTGATTACTTCAGGAGAAGCGTCACCTATAGCGAGAGATTTTTTTTGTAAAATTATCGGCTCAAAATCATCATTTAGTAGACGATAAGTTTCAATAGCATTTAATAGTCTAGTGTAAGGGTCTTGGTTTTGATGCGGGGCAACAGCAACAATTCCAATGTTGTTATTGTATGCAGGGTGATTTTTGATTTCTGTCAAAAACGAGTTATTTTCAAATAACGCATATTCATCGGTCAAGTCATATGAGACAGGATTTTCATTAATATGATTGGCTAATTTTACGTAAGCATGTGTAAATGTAATATCGGATTTACTTAGAATGGTCTGGTCATCAATGGTAGATTCTAAAAAGTATTTTATTATATCAAGATCATAATCACTCGGGTTTAAACCTAATTTGCGTGAATTTAAAATTGCTTTATATAAAGCATGCGCGTCATTGTTGTAGGTAAAACCATTACTCCAGATAGGGTTAAACTTCCTCGGTTCATATACTTTAATTACATCATTGATTAGTGGTAATGAAGAATTATTTAACGCGTGTTGAAGTGCAATGTTTGTTGTGTTGTTAGTCTCATGATTGCTATTGGGCTGCGAAACATTATTAGCAAATACAGGAGAAAAAGTTATTGTTGTAATTAGCAATGCATTAATGCACCTTCGATATAATTTATCGATAAGCGCAGGCAAACCATTCATTGCTTTGATAACTAGCATCTTGTCTCTCTCCTTAGAAGTGATTCACTTTCCGTATGAATACACTCACTTAGTGTAAGGCAGGAATTCTGAAGCTTCTTTGTGCTAGATCACGACTATGATAAATAGCGATGCGATTTAATGATAAATCTTAAAATCCTTATATAACATGAATATTCAATGAGTTATTTAATCGCATAATTCTCTTCAAGAGAAAATAGCAAAACTCTTATAGTGAGGCTTGATAGATTATATTTTCATATGCAATCTGGTCTAGCGAGATATCTGCCTATAACCAATTCATTTCTGGTGTTATATTTGCGCTCAAGACAAGGATGAAGAATTAGTTACATGAAGATACACATCTACAATACGCTTACACGTAAAAAAGAAGAATTTATACCTGGTGACCCTAAAAGAGTAACCATGTATGTGTGTGGGCCAACGGTTTACAGTCATCCACATATTGGTAATGCAAGACCAGCTGTGGTTTTTGATACATTTTTCAGGTTATTGCAACATGAGTTTACTAATGTTGTGTATACGCGAAACATCACTGATGTAGATGACAAAATAAATGCTTCTGCACAGCAGGAAAATACTTCTATAGACACTATTAGTAAACGCTTTACAGACATCTATCATCAAGACATGGGTGCGCTTGGTGTATTGCCACCAACTATTGAGCCACGTGTGACGGAGCATATGCCGCAAATCATAAATATGATTCAACGGTTGATTGATAACGGTCATGCGTATGAAGCAGAAAGGCACGTGCTTTTTGATGTGCCATCTTATAAAGAATACGGAAAGCTTTCTGGGCGTGATCAAAATGAGATGTTAGCGGGTGCACGTGTTGAGATTGCGCCCTTTAAAAAAGATCCTTCTGACTTCGTATTGTGGAAACCTTCTACTGAAGATCAGCCAGCTTGGGACAGTCCATGGGGTGCTGGACGACCGGGATGGCATATCGAATGTTCGGCTATGATAGAAGAACATCTAGGGCAAACGATTGATATACACGGTGGCGGTCAAGATTTAGTGTTTCCACATCACGAAAATGAAAGAGCGCAGACTACATGTGTGCATGGTGGCAATTTGTTTAGCCGTTATTGGATGCATAATGGATTTGTAAATGTAGACCAGGAAAAAATGTCAAAGTCGATTGGCAATGTCTTGTTAGTTAAAGAGTTGTTAGAGCAAGCTTCGGGTGAGGCTATACGCGTGACATTGTTAAGTACTCATTATAGAAGCCCATTGGACTGGACGGACGATGCATTAAAACAATCTACCAGAATATTGGATAAACTATATGGCGCACTACAAGAATTACAAGATGTGGAAGTGGAAGTCTCTTCAGATGATGTGACGGATGAATTTTTGCATGCTCTTAAAGATGATTTGAATACACCCGCAGCATTTGCAGAGCTACATAAGCTCGCCAAGCGGGCTAATACGGAAAAAGAAACTGTCTCAAGGAGTGTTCTAAAAAAACAAATTATAGCTTCCGGTAATATCCTAGGAATACTGCAACAAAATCCGAATGAGTGGTTTCAGGGAGACAGTGATACTGATGAAAGTGAAATTCAAAAATTATTAGATTTAAGAGCACAAGCTAAAAAAGATAAGAATTTTGCTTTGGCGGATGAAATTCGCGATAAAATTACTGCTATGGGAATACAAATACTGGATCACCCCGATGGTAGTTCGAGTTGGAGAAGACTCTAAAAGTATAATGAACCGGAGGAGAGTTTTATGAATGATGCAAGTGTAAATAGTGCGACTGTTAAAAAAGGATTTAGTGGTAAGCAGGTATTTTTAATTATTCTAGCAACAATTTTCGTTGCAGTTGTATTGACGTACTTTGTGCTTCAGCATTATGTGTTTGCGAAGGAGTTTAAACCTGTACTTTTGTCACAATCTGAAACTGTAGAATTAAATGAAAAATTGCAAGCATTAGGTTTTCAACCTGACACAAGCAATGTTAATAACGAACCAAAAAAGAAAAAACCATTCTGGGGTTCCGGTGATAAAAAAGTAGAAGAAGCAGAAGAATATGAAAGCGAGTCTGTGTTAACACCTGAAGCTTATAGTGAAGATGCTTCTAAGCGTGAAATTAACTTTAGTGAAAAAGAGCTTAATGCAATGCTCGCTAAAAATACGGATATGGCTAAACGTGTGGCGATAGATCTAGCTAATGATTTAGCAAGTGCAAAAATGATTATACCTATGGATCCAGATTTTCCATTTATAGGTGGTAAAACTTTAAGGGTAAATACTGGTTTAGGTTTATCTTTTGCAAATGATCGGCCGGTAGTGATATTGAAGGGCGTTAGCATTATGGGTGTGCCGATTCCAAACGCATGGCTTGGGAATTTAAAAAATGTTGATTTGGTTCAGGAATTTGGTTTAGAGAGCGGTTTTTGGAAGACCTTTTCTGCTGGTGTTGAGTATATTAATGTTGCAGATGGAATGTTGCAGATTAAGTTAAAAGAATAAGTGTTTTTTAGTTGGTTATTAAATTGCTTAGGATGATGATTTAAATGCATGGGTTCGTTCCACCCGATCCCGATGGTGGTGTTTCAGAATTACAATTTGCCGTAATTTATGCCCCAAAATTAAATAAATCTGGGCGGAATCGTAAACGTTTTTCTGCTAATTGTGTAGAAATCAAAGCTACAGAAAATGAAGCACATGAAGATGAGGATCATCAGAAAAATCTGTATGCTGCAAGAGTGCTGGGGCCGTCCAAATCATCTGAAGGCCAATATATTTTCTATTTGGTTGAATGGTTACTATCTAATACAGATGCATAGATTTATCCGTAAAACATAAGGTCATATTGCTCAATATCGAATAGAATTAGCGTTATGAATTCGACGCCGATATATGTAGAAGCTCCAGCACGTTTGCACTTGGGGTTTTTGGATCTTAATGGTGGCTTGGGAAGGCGTTTTGGCAGTGTTGGGCTAACATTAGATGGATTAGCTACTAAGATCATTGCGCGACCTGCTGACCAACTTAAAGTCATAGGTGATCCGACTGGCCGTGTTCAGAAATACGCAGAAAAATTTATTGCCTACAAAGGTTTGTCTGATAACTTCGAGCTAGAAGTCGTGGAACAGATTCTAGGTCATTCCGGTTTAGGCTCTGGCACTCAGTTAGCTATTGCAGTCGGCACAGCACTTTCTAGGTTATTTGGACTCGAGACAAAAAGCGCTGAGATTGCCGTTTTATCAAACCGTGGCGCTAGATCAGGTATTGGTATCGGAGCATTTGATCGAGGCGGGTTTTTAGTTGACGCGGGACGAAATTCAGAAAGTACGGTGCCGCCAATAATTTCTCGATTGGCATTTCCATCGAATTGGCGCGCAATACTCATCTTTGATAAAAGTCAGCGTGGGCTTCACGGGCAAGATGAAGATGCATCATTTGCTAAATTGCCTGATTTTTCGCCACAAACGGCGGATAAGCTATGTCGATTAGTGATTATGCAGATTTTGCCAGCGGTATGTGAACAAAGCATTGATATCTTTAATCAGGGTATATACGAACTACAAAAATGTATTGGTGAATATTTCGCGTCAGCTCAAGGAGGGCGTTATACTAGTCCCGCAGTCGCAGAGGCATGTGGTTTTCTAGAGTCTTTAGGTGTGCAAGGAGTGGGCCAAAGCTCCTGGGGACCTACAGGATTTGCATTTGTTGACAGTGAAACAAATGCGCATTTAATGTTGAGAAAGTTACAGTCAAAATTTGAGTCTGTTGAAGAGTTAAATTTTAAGATCGTTTCAGCTAGAAATACTGGAGCAGTCGTGAAAAATTTAGAACAAAAAGATTTAGAAAAACAAGAAATTACTTCTTTGTCAAAATCAAATAAGTCTTAATATAAAACCAAATATTTGCAAGCATAAATATGATATATATTTAGTGCATGTTTTTAATTAACATCATCTATAGAAGAGAAATAAGAGAGTAAAAAATGGAAAAGCCATATATCCTTCACATGTTCACCCCCGCAAAAAATTTAAGTCCTTTTGACGTTAACATGGCACTAGATGCTGGTTGGGATAACGCAGTGGGTTATACAGACGTAGAAAAGGATGATGTTCAAGCCTTAACGCAAGATGCAATTTTCTCACGTAGTCCATCTGGCCTTAAGCGCACAGGTATATTTTTAGGTGGGCGCGATATGCATATGGCAATGGATATGATGGAAATCGTTCAAGAATCAATGGTGCCACCCTTTAAGGTTTCGTGTTTTGCTGACCCTAGTGGAGCTTTTACAACTGCTGCGGGCATGGTTGCGTCGGTTGAGCAAGCATTGAAAGATAAGCATGATACTGATCTTAATGGCAAGTGCGTAATTGTCATGGGCGGAACAGGGCCAGTAGGTTCTACTGCTGCTGTTTTGGCCGCCAAAGCTGGTGCGGCTAGCGTGAAAATTTTAGGTCGTAAAAAAGATAAATCACAACGTGTGGCAGCGTTATGTAATAGCGAATACGGTGCTGATCTGACTGGAATTGAAGGTGAGGCTAATGATGAGATTGATGCAATTGTGGATAAGGCTGATGTGATTTTGGCTTGTGCTGCAGCGGGTGTTCAAGTAATTACAGAAGAACATATCAAAAACGCCGCGACAGGGTTAAAAGTTGCTGCTGATGTAAACGCAGTACCACCATCAGGGATTTATGGACTTGATGTGATGGGTGCATGTGAGCCAATTGAAGGTTCCAAGAATGCATTTGGAATAGGTGCATTGGCAATTGGTAACGTGAAATACCAAACCCAACACAGATTACTGAAAGAGATGCATGATCGAGATGAGCCTATCTATATTCATTTTGAGCGTGCGTTTGAAGTAGCTAGAGAAATTGTGCAAGGAAAATAACTCACTAATATTTTTATAAGGTCAAGGCTTTAACCTTGCCTAATTATTTGGTTTTAGCTACATCTGGCCGTGCAATTGCGCAAGGTATAACGTCATTAGGATGTACGGTTGCTGTTGTAGATGGGTTTGGAGATTGTGATACTCATGCAGCAGCAACTGAAGCTTTAAAAATCGAACGATCTTACTTTGGTCTGGATCACGACAGTGTATTGCGGTCAGTTCAAGACTTGCAGACTAGAATGTCCTTCGATGGAGTACTGTTTGACGCTGCAATTGAATCAGATCCACAGTTACTGGATGCAATTAATATATTCCCCATACTTGGTAACTCAAGACATGTTATAGAGACAGTAAAAAATGCTGAGATATTTTTTTCAACATTAGATCAGTACTCCATTCCCTATCCTGAAACTAAGCTTCATTTATCACCACAAGAGTACTCTAGTGATATGTGGCTAGTGAAACATGCACAAGGAACAGGAGGAGTGGGGGTAACGGCTACAAATACAGATGTTGATATAACTAAAAACGTCTACTTTCAAAAAAAATTAAACGGTAAAAGTTTTTCGATTACTCTTTTGGCAAATGGAGATGATCTATTTGCATTAGGTTTCAATACATTATGGAGTGAGTCGCTTGGACAATCAGTTCCTTATGCATATGCAGGAGCTATTAATCAAGTAAAGCTTGCAGATAATATTCTAGAAACCGCCTTGAGCTATGCAAAAGTGTTAGTTAAAGAGTTCAAGCTTGTAGGATTGAATAGTATCGATTTTATATATGCAGAACATTCAATGTATGTTCTAGAAATTAATCCGCGCATTCCTGCAACCTATGAGTTATATGAGACTAAACACGGTGAATTGATGGAGCGACATATTCAGGCATGCGTGCATCAGCAGTTGCCAGAAGTAATAAGTAAACCATTATTACGAGCCCATGCGGTAGTGTATGCCCCAAAAGATATAACTATTCCAGCAGACGTATCTTGGCCACTCTGGACAGCCGACAGGCCGCAAGCGCTAGAGTTGATTAAGAAATTAGACCCGCTATGTAGTATTTTTGCAGGAGGTAAGAATTACTCTCAGGTGAATGATTCGATAAAAACACGCAAACGTACTATTTTAAGTAAATTTTAAGTTAAGTAGTAAAGAAATTTTCTAGCAAAGCCTGGCAATGTTAGGTGATTACGTTTAATTTACCTTTATTTAACCAACCACTCATTACAATTAAGAAGGAAGAAGTCGATGATCAGTGTAAATGAATTAGCAAAACCATTAGTACATGAACTGATATCTAAAAGTGAAGCATTACGAGTTAATGTTGGAAAGTTTTCTAATGGTGCGACTTATATAGATGCCGGTATTGAATGTGTTGGTGGATTAGAGGCTGGAAGGATAATTGCTGAAATATGCATGGGCGGTTTGGGGAATGTGAATCTATATCATGCATCTGCTATAGGGGATTGGCCTTTGTCTCTGCATGTACACACATCACATCCCGTATTAGCTTGTTTAGCAAGCCAATATGCTGGCTGGAGCCTATCACATGAAAAATTTCATGCGCTAGGTTCAGGTCCGGGTCGTGCAATTGCATTAAAAGAACCTTTGTTCGAAGAACTTGGTTATAAAGACGAATGTGATAGTGCCGTGTTTGTGCTTGAGGTGGATACACTGCCACCTATCGAAGTTATTGATAAGGTTGCTGAAACATGCAAACTGGCACCAAGTGCACTGACATTTATTTTAACTCCAACAAGCTCTATAGCTGGAAACATGCAAGTAGTTGCTCGTGTGCTAGAAGTTGCATTGCACAAAACTCATGAATTACATTTTCCGTTAGATCATATTCTTGATGGTTCCGCTAGCGCACCGCTGTCTCCACCGATCCCTGATTTCGTAAAAGCCATGGGCCGCACGAATGATGCAATCTTATTTGCAGGCAGAGTGCAATTGTTTGTAAAAGGAGATGATGTTGCTGCAGAAAAATTAGCGAAAGAGTTGCCTTCAAGTACATCTCGAGATTATGGGAAACCGTTTGCACAAATCTTCAAAGATTATGAATATGATTTCTTTAAAGTTGATCCAATGTTATTTAGTCCTGCATCGGTAATGGTTACAGCAGTAGATAGTGGTAAAACATTCCGTGGAGGTGCTTTAGACTCTGCTTTATTAGAAAAATCATTTACATAATACAATTCTGTGTCAAAGCATATTGCATTAGTTACGGATGATCCTGGCTGGCATGGACGACAGCTTCATGATGCGTTTTTAAGAAAAGGTTATAAATGTACAAACGTATCGCTGGCTGACTGCTATATTAATGTTGGTTGTGGTGATGACACTGAAAAAAATAAAAATACTTTATATATACCTGGATTTGAAGATTCATTGCCGGATGGTGTATTTGTGCGTGGAGTGCAGGGGGGGACCTTAGAAGAAGTCGTCTTTTATTTGGATGTACTTCATGCCTTGCATGAATTAAATATTCTTGTGTATAACAGTGCTCGAGCCATTGAACGTAGTGTTGATAAAGGCATGACAAGTTTTTTGTTGGACCAGGCCGGTATACTTACGCCACCCACCTGGGTTGGAAATGATGTCCATCAGGCTTACTCTTTTATTCGAAGAGAATTAGCGTTAGGTAATAAAGTGGTTGCTAAGCCACTATTTGGATCGCAAGGAAAAGATCTGCAGCTTATTTCTAAGGCTGAGGATATTACAAATTTTAAGGTCTACAATAAAATTTATTACTTGCAACGCTTTATAACAACGGGTGATCAAAGCGCGTTTGATTGGCGAGTATTTGTCATTGGGGATGAGGTGGTTGCTTGTATGAAAAGAGAAGGGATGGATTGGATTAGCAATGTTGCAAATGGTGGCAAGTGTTACTCAGCAATGATAGATGACCAGTTTGCGAGTATCTCAAAACGGGCTGTGCGTGCAGTCGATATGCATTATGCAGGTGTTGACGTTATGCAAGATCTACATGGCAAATTGTGGGTTACTGAAGTGAATAGTATTCCCGCCTGGAAAGGTTTGGAAAGTGTAAATAATCTTGTAGTTGCCGATAAACTTGTCGAGAATTTCATAAATAGTATGGGTGTTGGGAACTGATACTTAGTATCAAATTTCTAATTCATAGTTTTAGTGCTTATTTCACTTTCATAATTTAATTGCGATAAGTGTGCTGCTTCAAGCACACTGTATGTTCTAAAATTTACAACTAGCACTATCAGTATGCCTTTTTAATCTTATGGATCAGTACCCAAAATTACGCAAAGAGCTAATTAAGCACTATCTTTATGTCTGTAAGTTAGATGTAGAGTCATTAAAGCCAGGCAATATAAGTGTTTACTCGGGCGGCAAAGATCTTAGTGTTGATGATTTTTTGAGCAGCGCCAAGGTGAGTTCAGAACCAATAACAGACCCTGAATCTTCTTTGGGGTTGCGAATTCTGAATGCAATTACTGCAACTCATGCCGCGGTTCATACCAATACAAATTTAGGAATGGTGCTTTTAATGGCGCCACTCATTCATGCGAAGTTCAAAAAGCGTCAAGAAGAGAGTATCGAGGATGCAATCACCAAAGTGATGTCTTCTACTACGATTAACGATGCGCAGAACGTATATCAAGCTATTAGTGTGGCAAAACCAGGTGGAATGGGAGAAAAAAGTAATCAAGATATTTCTGAAGAACCTACTGTAACCCTCTTAAATACAATGGAAATTGCTTCAAAATGGGATTTGATTGCTGCTCAATATTCGAACAATTTTGATGATATATTTAATTTTGGTGTGCCGCGTTATCAAGCATTGCTGAAGAAGTGGGGTGATGAAAAATGGGCTACCACAGGATTGTTTCTATCCTATTTAAGGTACTACCCAGATAGTTTAATTGAACGTAAATTTGGGCTGTTAAAAGCTAGAGAAATTAGTGATATGATCTCGGCTCTTGAGATGGAGCTCTGCCATTCGGACTCACCGAGTAGGTACGAGGCACAATTATTAGAAATTGATCGCCAACTCAAGCGTAACCTAATAAACCCGGGGACCACAGCGGATCTCACTGCAGCTAGCATTTTTGCGGCTGGCCTAATCTAATTTAGGGCAGTTGTGGAACGCAGTAGGTCTTCAGACTTTGTCTGTGATGGTTTTCAAGGAGATTAGGAGATTGTATGGGCTTGTCGTGAGATGGGTCCGTAATTTGTCGACAAATAGAAATATAAATTTAGGAGAATATAATAATGGCAATAATCAATAGAGTTATGACTGGAGAGTCGCTCGTTAATGATAACGATCCTTCAGGCACTATGGCTGAAATTGCACACATCGATTTATTGATCGGTCCACGCGGTTCTGCTGTTGAAACTGCTTTTTGTAATGGCTTGGTAAATAACAAGGACGGCTTCTCAACTTTATTAGCTGTTGTTGCACCAAACCTTCCTTGTAAGCCAAATACAATGATGTTCAATAAAGTGACCATCAAAGGTGGCGAGCAAGCAGTTCAAATGTTTGGCCCAGCTCAAGCAGCTGTAGCTAAAGCAGTAGCTGATAGTGTTGAAGATGGCACTATCCCTGCAGACGAAGCGGATGACGTTTTTGTTTGTGTTGGTGTTTTCATTCACTGGGAAGCTAAGAGTAACGAAGCTATCTATGAAAACAACTACAAAGCTGTAAAAGAATCTTTAGAGCGCGCCGTTAAGGACGAGCCTAAGGCTGCTACAGTTGTTGCACAAAAAGACAGCGCAGAGCACCCATTCAAGGGTTTCTAGACTGCTTTTTAGCGCAATTTATAGAAATGCCTCGATTTATATCGGGGCATTTTTTTGTCTGCGACTTTATTCTTAGTCAGCAAGATTTTCTTATATAATGACTCCAAAGTAGATTGATCAGGTATATTGGCCTAGTTAATTAAACTGAAAAACTAGCCAGTTCATTTGTCTAGCCAGTTCATATGTCTAGCTAGTTCATTTATTCAGTACAATTAACAAGTAAATACAATCAGACAAATTTGATGGAATGCGTATGCAATGTAAGGAATGTAACAAAGAGCTTGTAAACCAAATAGACAATACGCACTTGTATGACTGTTGTGGTTTAACGTTGCAAGAATATGCATTACGCCACCATCTACCTTTAGATCTGTTGCTGAACTCAGACCAGATTAATCAGCGCGATGATATTACTAACTATATAAAACCAACTCAGACATCTACTCAACAAGTTCAAGATATTCTTGCCGGTCTTTATATGGCAAATGCTATAAGGCAAGATGGTGATTTCACAGTTATCACGCTAGGTATTCGTAGATTAGAACAATTGCTCTGGTATCAACAATCTTTACAAGTAGTTGGTTTTCAGTTTAAGCAAGAATATTTTTACGAGAATAATAGCCATCGAGTAGTGGCAAAAAATTCCATTAAAGTCCCATCATCTTATTTGCCTCCTCGTATTGTTAATAGCTCAGATGAGTCGTTTCTACAACAAATTGCAGTATTGATTGGGCATATTGGTGAAATGCATAGTGGTTATTTGTTTCTAGACTTTCCTGGTGCGGAAGATGCAAATCGTGTCGAGAGTGAATTAGCTAAAAAACATCAAATTCGTTTTACAGAACTTGATGCATCGGAACATGAAAAAGGCCAGTTAATGAGGTGTGAAACACTTGAAGACACCTCACGATTAATCAGTCTCCTGTCTCGTTATTTGCAAGAAATACCAAATGCTTGTGAAAGGTTTTTTGATCAACATGAGCAAGCGACTGTGGTTAAAGAATTGGTTTTTGATTCTGCACATTTCATAACTGACCATCCAGATAAGTGTGTAAATCTGCATGGCGGTAGATATGCCATGAATGTCAAAGTAAAAGATTATATTGATCCTTTAACAGGATTTGTTTTGGACTATGGGTATTTGAAACGCATCGCAAAACAAAAAATAGTAGATGAATTGGACCACCACAACCTAAATTATGTTACTGCTGAATTATCATGGCGTTCTAGTACAGAGTTGTTGAATATATTCATTTGGGAGAAATTGATAGAATATCTTCCTGGTTTAACTGAACTGCAGATATATGAAACAAGTCAATCACATTGTACGTTTGTTGGACCAAGTTTGGATGAATTACAAAAGAAAGGTAAAAGCAGTTTATTGAGATATTTTGTCTCGGACGAATTAGGTAAGTCGCAACTACGTAATCTGTTAAGCCAAAGTTCTCTGCGCAGGCTCAAAGTTATTGGTTGAGTTGTAGGATATCATTAGGTTCAATACTTTGTTTATGCAGGGAAGTTGATATAAGTGCGCCAGCGCAACCAATTGATTTCAAGCTTTCCATTTCACTTATATTTCTAATACCTCCACCATAGAAGATATTAAAATTATTAATTAATTCTATTTTATTAAGGTCAGACGGAAATTGAAAACCTTGTTCTGAGCCAACACTATGAAGGTTTAGTATGATTACATCCTTGGGCCATTGTTCTTTGTACTGTAATAGTTCTTGTAAGCCTATTAAGTGATCAGATTTATAATCCAAAGATAAGATAAAATTATGATTATGATACTGCTTAAGCGTAGAAGAAAAAGCATCTATCGAGGGTAATGATTCAGAAGACAATATGATGCGTAAATTCTCTAGCTTGGATCTATTTAAATAATGTTTAATTAATAAAAAACCAGTATCTAACCAAAATTCTACATCTGGAAAGGTGTGGCAAATAGATTCTATGGTATTAATGTGATTGTCTAGATGTTCTAGAGCATCTAAGTCAGCAATATAGAATGATTTAAAATCAAATACTTTTAATAAACCATTAATGACCTCAAGAGGATGAGAAGAGATGCAAATATTGGAGGATATTGGCTGATATTGATCTCGTTTTCCTTGTATAGCGTGGACAACGATGCCTTGGCTTAAATCAAGTACAGGAATAGTTAACATTACTAATAATATGAATATATTGATTTTTGAGTATATCACTGGTGGTGGCATGGTGGGGCAGTCATTACCTGCAGCGCTTGTGAAGGAAGGAGAAGTGATGCTAAAGGCTATTGCATGTGATTTTTCAGATATAAGTGATGTCCAAGTGAGTATTTTACGTGATTATAGATTGTTGTCGTCTGATCGGGATATGGTTGAATATGTAGTTACAGAGGAGCGTAATTACAGGGATATTATTGAGTCTATTGAAGAGGAAATTGATGCTTTAATAATAATTGCGCCAGAATGTAACGGCGTATTAGAAAATCTATGCAATGAATATTCAGATCGAAATTTCATATTATTAAATAGCGCAACGGAGAGTGTTGAGTTAACCAGTGATAAATTAAAAACGCATGCATATTTATCTGAGAACAATATTGCTCAGATTCCAACTTTTGAGATCCATGATATTGATTGTATTGAGTCAGAAAAAATTATTGTCAAACCCGTTGATGGTGTAGGTTGTGAAAATATATACCTTGCAACTAAAAAAACTAATTTTGATAAGTTATTGAGTTCAGCTGAAGAATATAACTATATTGTACAACCTTATATACAGGGTAAAAATGCAAGTTTATCTTTATTGTGTTGGGATGGCGAATGCAGAATATTGTCTGCAAATGCTCAGACTATAAATGTAAATGACGAGTGTCTGAGTTTACAAGGGTGTGTCGTTAATGCATTAGAACGTGATGAATTTTTACAATTTAGCATGAATTTAATTAAAGCTATTCCTGGCTTAAAAGGGTATGTAGGAATAGATATCATTATTACGGAAGACGAAATATTGTTAGTGGAAATCAATCCAAGGTTAACAACTTCCTATGCAGGATTGAAGTCAGCTTGTGGATTAAATGTAGCAGAATTGATTCTAAAAACATTTGTTAATCAGCGTTTGCCAAGCTTTATAATTCCACAAGGCACAAGCGTTGTAATTCATACTGGGGCTGAATATGCAGCCTAAAGCAATTGGTTGGGATATTGGTGGGGCGCATGTAAAGATTGCAATACATGATGGGAAACACATTACACAAATCTATCAATTTGAATGCCCACTTTGGAAAGGGATCGATGAATTAAGTTCATGTATTCATGAAGTCAAAAATTTAATTAATGTGTTGGACTATACGCATGCGGTCACGATGACAGGTGAATTAGTAGATCATTTTGAAAATAGAGAGCAAGGTGTTCGTGCGATTATTTCTGAAATCTCGACGAGATTAAGTAAAGCTGATATTAAGTTTTATGCAGGAAGTATAGGGTTTGTCGGTTTAGAATCAGCGATTGCAGAGCATAGTAATATCGCTTCTGCAAATTGGTTGGCGAGTGCACATTATACTGCGATGAAAATGGAAGATGCATATTTCATTGATATAGGAAGTACAACAACAGATATCGTAGAAGTGCGCGATCATAGAGTGCTAAATAGCGGTATTACGGATGAGCAAAGGCTAATCGCTAAAGAATTAGTATATTGTGGGGTAGTTAGAACTCCTATTTTTGCAATTTGTAATTCTGCACAAGTCGGTGACAAAAATGTACCAATAATAAATGAATACTTTGCAAATACTGCAGATGTCTATCGGTTAACAGATGAGTTACCAGGGCATGCAGATCTTGGGAATACACTTGATGGGCGCAATAAAGATAAAATTAATAGTGCAAAACGACTTGCACGTATGTTTGCAAATGATTTCAAGAAGGAAGATATTTCTAAATGGGAAAAAGTGGCCATGCAAGTACGCACACATCAAGTTCAAATGCTAAAAGATGCTTGTCGGCATCAATTTATGAATAAAAAAGTGCCATTAACTACTCCAATGGTAGGCGCTGGAGTTGGGCGTTTTCTAATCAAAGACCTGGCGCATCAACTGGGTAGGCAATATATAGATTTTGATGAATTGTTTGCTAAAAGTGCAATTGATACTGAATTTGAAATTGGTGATTGTGCGCCTGCCGCTGCGGTAGCATGTTTATTACTAAACGCTCAAAACAAACCGGATAAATTTGCGTGAGTGACTTCTTAATTGCCGATATACCGTACTCCACTGATAGTAGTGTGTTATTTGATAAATTTGCAGATGAGCCATGGTCTGTTTTTTTAGACAGTAATCAACCCAATGCTATACATGGACGCTATGACATTATCAGTTCAAGGCCTAAGGTTTGTATAACCAGTAAAAATAATCGAAACAGTATAGATTCTTTTACTGAATCATTATCGATCCCTGGAGATCCATTCTCGATTCTAAAAGAATATATGCAACCGAATGAAATAGCAGAAACTGATCTGAAGCTTCCTTTCCTGGGTGGTGCGATCGGCTATTTCAGTTATGACTTAGGCCGGTCTATAGAAAAAATTCCAGATTTATCAGAGAATGACTTAGACCTTCCTGACCTTAAAATTGGTATTTATTCATGGGCACTCATAGTTGATCATCGGAAGAAGGTATCGGTGCTTGTGGGCAATAAAAATGATTTACGTACAAGGCGAGAGTGGAATGATTTAGTAAGTCTCATTACAGATAAAAGTCCACTCAAAAAGCGCAAAAAATTTAATGTTTTGAGTGAGGTTGTTTCGAATACAAGTGAAGCTAATTATGCAAGTTCATTCGCTAAAATAAAATCATATATTAGCGAGGGTGATTGTTACCAGGTCAATCTTGCGCAGCGATTTAATGCATCAGTGCAAGGTGACCCATGGGAAGCCTATCAATTACTGCGGTCGATTAACCCATCTCCATTCAGTGCTTATCTGAACTATAAAGATATCCAAATTCTAAGTAATTCGCCCGAACGATTTTTATCAGTTCGTGATCGAATAGTAGAAACAAAACCAATTAAAGGTACAAGGCCTAGATCGAAGAATAATCTCGAAGATGATGCACTTATGCGGGAGTTGATTAACAGTAAAAAAGATCAGGCCGAGAATGTAATGATAGTAGATCTTCTGCGTAATGATATAAGCAAAAACTGTTCACTAGGTTCAGTTAAAGTGCCTAAGTTGTTTGATATTGAAAGTTATCCCAATGTTCATCATATGGTCAGTACGATTACAGGAAAGTTACGTAAAAATCGAACTTCAATCGATTTATTGCGGGGTAGTTTTCCTGGTGGATCTATCACCGGTGCACCAAAGCTGCGATCTATGGAAATAATAGAAGAATTAGAGCCGCATCGACGTGGTATATACTGTGGATCGATAGGCTACATAAGTAATGATGGCAATATGGATACGAATATAGCAATACGCACTATCTTACATAAAAATAAAAAAATGTATTTCTATGCAGGTGGCGGTATCGTGTATGACTCTGATGTGCATGCAGAATATCAAGAAACATTTGATAAAGCTGCGGCGATGATGCAAGTGCTTAATCAAGGTAACCAATATGCAGAAGGACAGTAGTGTATGTCCCGACGCTTGGGCAATAAAAATAGGTGGAAGTCTATATAACAGCAAGTACCTCGTCGAGTGTCTAGAAGTTATAAAAAAGTGCTCTGACAAGAATATTGTTATTATTCCTGGAGGAGGGCCCTTTGCTGATCAAGTCAGGTTGGCAGATAAGAAATTTAGTATAAAACCATATTATTCACATCAGATGGCCGTATTAGGCATGCAACAATTTGGGTATCTACTAGCTTCCAGGTGTACTGAGATGGTCTTAGCCAATTCCACAGAAAAAATAAATCAAGCTTGGGGTGTATCAAAAGCAGTCATATGGGAACCATATGAGATGGTTCGGGACCAATGTAGACTAGATCAAACCTGGGAGGTGACATCTGATAGTCTTGCAGCCTGGTTAGCAAATGTTTTAAATATAAGAAATTTATTATTAATTAAGTCTTCTAAAATAGTGCTAGAAACAACCAATCTAGATGAGCTTGCGCGGTCTAGATGTATCGACATAGGTTTGCAAAAATTAGTGGATCTTTATCAGATCAACACGCAGGTTCTACACAAATCTAAATCAACAAATTTGTCTCAATTATTGAACTCAAATTAGTACCTTCTAAATAGCTAATAAGAAAAAATATATATGTTTAAGAATATAGTAAATCTGCTGGCAGATGTCGTTATACGTAAACCAGTTGTTGTTCTAGTGATTATGTTTTCAATAATTACATTATGTAGCCTCTATATAAAAGATCTAAATATCGATGCATCACCAGATTCGTTAATGTTAGAGAGTGATCCTGATCTTAAATATTATCGTGAAGTGCATCGATATTATGGTACAGATGAATATGTCATTGTTGGTTTTAAACCTAATAAGGGCATGTTAGAAGAAAGTACTATTCAATATATTGAAGACCTTTCAAATCAATTTAAGAAAATAAATGGAATATCAGGAGTCACCTCTCTTAGTAATGTGCCACTTTTATTGCAATTAATAGAAGATGAGAAAACAGGTCAAACTAATTTCTCTAACTTGTTGACGCCAGGTGTTGATATTGAAAAGGCAGAACAAGAATTTACTACAAGTCCAATTTACGTTGATAATTTAATTAGTAAAGATTTGACTACTACCGCAATAAAAGTCGATATCAAGAAAAACACAAAACTTATCGACTTGATTGAGCAGAAATATAGCTTATTAGCCGAGCAAGAATCAGATCCTCAGAATATAGCTATATTGACTCAACTGGAAGATCTTCGCACAACAATTATTTTTGAGCGACAGGTTATTAACCAACGTTATAAAGAAGTATTGGACTCTGTACGATCAATTCTTGTTAATGAGGCAACACAAGGTACGTTTTATTTAGCAGGTGCACCATTAATTGGTAATGATATGAAAGAGTATGTTGTTAAAGACATACGTACTTTTGGTGTTGGCATCATAGCGATAATGATAGTTGTACTATTTTTATTTTTTAGAAGGCCTGCGTGGATATTTTTAGCATTAATATGCGCAGTATTAAATGTGATATTTGTAGCTGGTTTGGCAGCGTTGTTGGACTTTCAGTTAACTATTATTTCGTCTAATTTTGTTGCGTTGCTTATAATTTTCTCTGTTACATTGTCTATACACGTCATCATTCGTTATCAAGAAATTCAAGCATTACATCCTAATGATAGTGTTGAAGATGAATTGAAAATCACATTATCACAAATCGTGACACCCTGTTCATATATGGTCTTAACATCGGCAATTGCGTTCCTATCATTGGTTGTAAGTGATATTAATCCGGTAATTACTTTTGGCTACATAATGATACTAGGACTATTTTGCGCGTTTCTTTTGACTTTTACTGTATTGCCAGCATTAATCAAACTTATTAAGCCAAAATCTAGGCAGCATGAAACAGATAAATCAGCTGATTTCTTGGAAAACGTACTAGAGGTGATTGTTAAACACAAAAAAATGACACTGGGAATATTAGTTGGGATGTTTGCATTGAATATTTTAGGTATTAGTCAGATTACTGTAGAGAATCGCTTTATCGATTATTTCAAGAAATCGACTGATATTTATCAAGGGTTAGAGCTGGTCGACCAAGATTTGGGTGGCACAGTACCATTAGAAATTATGTTAGAAGCAGGAGCCAATGCAGAAGATGAAAGTGACATAGATGATGCGGGTGAAGATGAGGAGTTTGATGATTATTTGTCTGAGTTAGAAGAAACTCAAGATGATTTCACAGCGAAAAGTTATTGGTATAACCGCAGCGGTATAAAGAAAATAAATAAAATTCACAATTACTTAGAAGATCTTCCTCAAATTGGCAAAGTGTTGTCATTATCTAGCACAGAAGAAGTTTTTAGAACGATTAATAAAGGTGAGCCATTAGAAGATTTTCATTTGTCACTTGTTTATTCAAAAGTTCCACAGAACATCAAAGATGTATTAATTTCACCATACGTTTCAAGTGATGGTAGTCAAGCGCGAGTATTGGCCCGAATAAAAGATTCAGATCATACTTTGATACGTAATGATCTATTAAATAAGATCAAAACAGATTTAAATGCAGAATTTGTAAAAAATGGAGAAACGGTACGTTTAACAGGTATAAGTGTTTTATATAATAATGTTCTTCAAAGCTTATTTAAATCTCAAATATTAACGTTAGGCACGGTTTTTATTGCCATATTGATCATGCTGATTGTTTTATTCAGAAGCATCAAACTTGCAATAATCGGCACACTCCCAAATATATTTACTGCATTATTTATACTCGGTTGTATGGGTGTATTTGGAATACCGCTAGATATAATGACAATTACAATTGCGGCAATAACTATTGGTATTGGAGTAGACTATGCCATTCATTATATTCATCGATATAAAAAAGAATATGCACAGAGCGGAAATAATTACCAAGCTATACATAAGTCTCAAACCACGGTAGGTAAAGCACTGTATTTTACATCCATAACGATCACGTTAGGTTTTGTGGTGTTGATTCTCTCTAACTTTGTGCCATCAATTTATTTTGGTTTGCTTACTAGTGTAGCCATGTTGGTGTCTTTGTTTGCAACCTTCAGTATCATTCCTTTGCTGCTATCGGTTATGAAGCCACTTAAAGTGTAAAACATTAAGGTATAAACCTTATATAAGATGATAATTAAATCTATTTGTCATGTTTAATGATTTCAATTATTAGATAATAAAAATGACTGATCTACTTTATTAGATAATTATATTTAAAAACTTAAACTATATATAAGTGGTAATACTTTTTTATCAATTATTAAATCTTGTGTTTCAATCTGATGCTTCTTTGATATGCGCGCAATATATCCAAAAGCTGTGCAAGTAAAATAATTACAATTAAAAAGAACTATTTTATTTTGCATGATATGGTAACGAAGACTTGTGCAATACAAGCGTAGTATGATCATCAATTACTATTGAGAGCCGCAGTTTTATATAATATTGTTTATTTTAGTGTTTGAAGCATATTTATACATTAATAATGCAATGTTACTGTGAAATTGATTGAGTATAATAAGCCAGTCTCGATAAATATTTCTTAGTATTCATCTCATTAGTTTTGTAATAAATACCTTTTAGGTAAAGAAGGGGCTTGCCTATATGAATAAGAAGAATAGACATAAACTTTTCTCTAATTTAGAAGTTTATAATATTGCTAAGAAGCTAACCGATGTCGTACATCACGAGGTCGAATTAGCATTGGGTGGGTATAATGTTTCTTTCAAACAATGGCAAGTGCTTAATGTTGTAAGATTAAATATTGCAGTTACGCCAACCTCCATAGCCAATCAAATATGTGCAGATAAGCCATCGATAACAAGAGTTACTGATCATCTCGTTTCATGCTCGTTTCTGAAAAGAGAAAGAGGTGTTGATGATCGGCGCACAATACAGCTAAAGCTTACCGAAGTA